>NZ_JBAKHX010000033.1:0-83444 GCF_036906915.1 Micromonospora sp. CPCC 206061 | reverse complement strand
GAAGAACCCCGACACCCTCACCGAACAACAGACCGCCAAGCTGGCCTGGATCGCCAAGACCAGTCCGATGCTCTACCGCGCCTACCTGCTCAAGGAGGGCCTACGAGCAGTGTTCCAAATCGCCAAGACCAGCCCCGACGACGCCGTGGTGGCCCTGGACCGGTGGACCAGCTGGGCTCGCCGCAGCCGGATCCCGGCGTTCGTCACCCTGCAACGCCGTATCACCGCTCACCGCACGGCGATCCTGGCCACCATCAGCCACGGCTTGTCCAACGGCCGGATCGAGTCGATGAACACCAAGATCCGGCTGATCACCCGGATGGCGTTCGGGTTCCACTCCGCCGACGCACTGATCGCCCTGGCCATGCTCTCACTGGGCGGCCACCGACCCACCCTCCACGGTCGATGACCGCCCAAACCAACCCACAGATCAGTCAGAAGAGCCTTATTTGGGTGGGGACGGCCCCGGCGGAGGAGCAGCAGACGATGACGTCCGATCTGGAACGCGAGTACGTCGACTATGTGACCGCACGGCTGCCCGCCTTGCGTCGCCTCGCCTACTTCCTCTGCGGGAATGAGCACCGGGCGGATGACCTCGTGCAGCAGACGATGACGGCCCTGTACGTGCATTGGCGCCGTGCGCGCAGGGTCTCGAACCTCGAAGGCTACGTGAATCGGATCCTCGTGCGTAAACACTTGAGTGAGCGGCGGTTGGCTTGGTCGACCAAGGTACGTCTCATGGAGTCGATGCCGGACTCGCCCTCGACGTCCGGATCCGAGGTCGAGGACCGGATGGTGCTCATGGCCGCGCTCGGGCGCTTGGCGGCCAGGCAACGAGCGGTGCTGGTCCTTCGCTTCCTGTATGACCAGCCCGTCGAGGCAGTTGCGGAAATGTTGGCGTGTACGCCCGGGACTGTGAAGAGCCAGAGCTCGCGTGGACTCGCGACTCTGCGTCGCGAGCTCGAAGGACCGCGGACATCCGCGCGAGAAAGCCCGATTGTGAGGGCAAGCACGCCAACGACGAAGGGAAAGCGAAATGACGGATGAAGACCAGCTCGCCAACGACCTGCTCGGCCCTTTGCGCGATCCGCGTGTCGGGCCGGCCCAACCCAGTGCCGCAAACGTATCCGCGGCCGTGCTCAGTGGACGGCGCAAGATCCGACTCCGGCGAATCGGTACTGTCGCTGCGGGTGCGAGCGTGACCATGCTCGCTGTCGCATCCGGAGTGTTCGCAGCCACGGCGACGAGACCCGACGCTCCCCCAGCCGCAATTGAGTTGCCGACACCATCGGCCACGACATCGGCCGACAACTCGCCGGACCCCGCCGGGTCAGGCGGTCTTCCGACGGGGTGCCGCCTCGCGCAACTCCCCGTTCCGGGAGATCCGGCGCAGAGCATCGCAACGGGGATCGACCCGACGGGCCGCTATGTCGTGGGCCGCTCCCAGTCCGCTGACGGAAAGTCACACGTGATCATGTGGGACGACGGCACGCCGCAACAAATTCCGGTTCCGGGCTCAGACCAGCGCCTCGTAGACGTCAACGCCGCGGGCGAGGCCGTCGGATCCAGCTTCCAAGGCGGCAAGGAGGTACCGTGGGTCTATCGCGACGGGAAACTGAACAGACTCGGCGGCTCCGCGGGTACGGTTCCAGTGGCTATCAACCAGGCAGGTCGCATCGCCGGCTATCGAAACGTCTCGAGCGACCGCGCGGTACCGGTGGTCTGGCAGGCATGGAACGAAGAACCGGTTGACCTACCGCTACCTGGCGAAGCGAGCAAGGGCTACGCCTCCGACGTCGCTGACGACGGGACCGTCGTCGGAACGGTGTACCTCGCCGGCGACAATCCGGCCGGCGAACGTGGATATCTTTGGCCAACGAGCGGCTCCGCCTCTACTTTGCCGTTGCCCACGGTGGAAGGGGTCCAGGCAAAGGGGTTTCACGCGCTAACCCTGACCGACGAACGACGAGACGACGCGGGTCGACTGGAGGCCGGTCGGGTAACGGGCTCCGTCGCCCGCAAGGTTCCAGGCCAGAAGGAGCTCGTCCACGACTACGTACACGTAGACGTGCGCACGGGCGCCGCCATCGTACTGCCCGAGCAGGAGCCCTTCGCGCAGGCAAACGGCCACAACAAGCTCGGATGGCTCGCTGGGCAGACCGGAATACTCGAACAATCGCTGCCGGCGATCCTTACTCCAGACGGGCTACTTCGCCTACCGCGGCCAAAGAACCTTACCTCTCTGACGGCTACCGGGCTCAGTGATGACGGACGCGTGATAGTCGGGCACGGCTCGGACAGCCAGGCGCGTACTCAAGCACTCGAATGGCGTTGTCAGCGCTAGCCATGCCTTGGCAGGCAGCGACGTCGAGTTCCTAGACACAGCGACGTTCCGCGGCACCGATTTCCGGGGAAAGCGCTGTTAAGCGGATCGGTGTTCCACGGCTCGACGTGCGCGAGGAGGACGTAAACCGGCCTGGCCGGAGAAGTGGAGGCTATCGTCGCGCCTGTCGGCGTCGAGACAAGGACCGAGCGGTGACGCCCCACGGCGGACGTGGGTGAGAAGCGAGCACGGCATCGCCCCGGAGCCGGAATTCCTCCGGCACATTGCTGCTCGCGGCTATCAAGCCGAAGTGCCGCACGAGGCGGCACGGCGGCAAGCCGTCGAGGCCGCCCGCTCGTCTCAGCGCTGAGAGAACGGATTGCTCGCATGGTACTGCAGCGCTCCAACGCGCTGATGGAAGCAGGCGGTGCAGGCGCGACACGACGCCTGCGCGCGGATGCATTGTGGTCATCGGACCATTGCTGTTCAGCCGACGCCGGGCTCCCCTACGCAGTTTCCGCAGTACCCGTCGCAGCGGCGGGTGACGAGGGACGAATTCTTGTGGTCGAGGTGGAACGTGTTCGGCGGCTGGTTGGGACCGGCAGAGGACACGTGGACGCAGGACATCCGGCGCTCCTCGGCGTAAGCCAGGCACAATGCGTGTGGCAGCCCACCGAGGGTCGCGGTGCTGACGGTGTAGTTGACCAGGTAGGAGACGGGTGTCGGGCCGGCGTCCAGGTAGTCGGTCAGCTGGCCGATCCATGCGCCTGCGGAGGTGTAGATGATGAGACCGAACTGCTGTCCGCCGGTCGTGGCCGCTACCCCGCACCGGGCGCTCCAGCCGTCGACCTGGATCACGAGATCGCCGTCGGGGGTCACGGCGCCGGAGCTTGCGGTGATCTCCCCGGTCGCGCAGGGCGGGCTTACCCAGTCATCGTCCGCGTGTGCAGGAGTCGCCGGCGCCGCGACGAGGAGTGTGGTCACGGCCGCCAGCAGCATCCGGTGGCTGCTACGTCTTCTCATCGTGTTGTTTCTCCGTTCGACGGCGCCGCCCGCCACGGCGGCGGGACGGTGTGAAGCACACCGAGGGCGAGGCCAAGTTGGAAGCGGTTCTCCACCCGCAGGCGGTCCATCAGCTGGCGCAGGATGTTGGAGACCGACCGGGCGCTGATACCGAGCTCGCGTGCGGCGGTGACGTCTGTGTGCCCCTGCGCCAACAGCGAGATCAAGGCCTGCTCGCGGGCGGTCAAGGTGATCTCGGTCAAGGGTTCCTCCCGCGGGTCCCAGGCGCTTCGCCACTGCCGTTCGAACAGCGCCACGAGTGCGGCTACCACCGGCGCCTGGGCCACCTCCAGGTATCCGCGGTCGTAGTCGTGTGGGTCGACGGGGAACAGGGCGACCTTCCGGTCGACCACGATGAGCTTCATCGACACGGTAATTGCCTGGCGGTAGTCGGGCCGCTGGTCCGCGGGTGACCGCCCGTGGGAGGCCAGCGGATCCACCTCCGGCGAATGGACGCCGAGAACGCGCATTCGTACCCCGCGGGCCAGGAGATTGCGGTCCAGCGGCGCGGCCGCGCGGACCGCGCCCTGCTCGAAGGCGGGCTCGGGGTTCATCGCCAGGTGCTCGTCGCGGGTGATGGTGGCGAGTTCCGCCAATCGTTCGCGGGTAAGTGTCCGGCTACGCAGGTGCCGCAGGCCGTCGCCGATATCCTGCGACCCCGGCGGTACGGCCGCGAGTTCGAACCTCACGTTCGACGGCGCGGTGGCCTGTGGGGCCTGGGCCTGCGGCGCGACACGCCGACGCCGCAGGGCGGCGACGACCTCGGCCGGTTGTCGCGCCGTCCATAGTAGACCTATCCGGGGCTGGCGGTGTCTCGGGACGACCGCTCCGACCGCCTCGAGCTCCTCGATCGCCCGCTCGACACGTCCCGCCGCCATGCCGAGGCCGAGGCGGAGGCCGCGGCTGGTCTGCGGCCCCAGCGTCACCATCGTCCGGTAGATGAGGTCCGCGTCGGGGGAGCAGCCCAATCCGATCAACGACGGTACCGCCGCCCCGATCAGCATCGCCGGTTGCGCTTGTCGAATCGACATATCGACACCCTTCGTCGCGCTTCACTCATGGAAGCAGCACCGGCAGATCACTTCCATGCCCGTTACCGACTCGTGTCGCCGGTTGCGTGATCCCGCACGAAGGGTGTCAACGGCGCGCGCCGGCCAGCAGGGCGGCGCGTTCGAGGCGGCCGGCGCCAGGGGTGAGGCCTCCCCTGGCGACCCGACCGTCGTTATCGGTCAATGATGCGCGCTAGCACGCAACGCCCGGACCGGCCTTCGACCTATGCCATTCGTTGTCGCTGAATGACCAGTTCACGGTGACGTTGTCCGTGGTGATGGATACGCCGGAGATGGAGACTGATTCCCAGGCGTGACGGTAGTGGGCGAACATCTGGCATGGCCCTGGTCCGTCTGAGGCGTACTGTTTCACCGACATTGAGATCGTACCGCGTTCGCCATTCTCACTGGAAAAGTCGTGGGCTACGCCGTTGGGATCCTCATAGTCGACGTCGTCGACGTAGCACTTGTCGGGATTGGCTCCAGTGTCGCAATGCGTGATGCGTCCACCGAGCATCTGGGTCGATTCCTCAACTCGTATTCCGACCAGGTCTTTTCCGCTCTCCAGGTCGTTCAGCTGCGTCCAGTGCGCCACTAGGTGGTCGCAGCTGCAGTCTGTGTAGTAGTAGCGAGTCAGATGGTGGAGCTCCAGGCTTCCGTTAGTACTCGTCGGACCGGGGTCGTCCGGAGCCGTGGCGGCCAGAAACAACCCTGGCGTGGCGTCGGCGATCTCTTGCGGAGTCATTCCTTGTGCCGCCAGTTCCATTATTCGACGCCGACTCAAATCGGCTGCCTGCGTCTGCTCCGTCAGGACCTGGGCGGCGGCCTGTTCTAGCGACAACCCTTGAGCCACCAGCTCCTCAAGGTGCCGCTGTTCCACGAGAGTTCCCCTGGCCCTGGCCTCGACAACTGCGGCGGGTTCAATTTCGGCTACGGCCGCACGCGCGTCAGTCGGGCTCGCGGCAGCCGATGCAACGGGCACCGTTACTCCCACCGCGCCGGCCACGATCGCCATGATCGCCATGATCGCGGTGACCACCGCAGGTCGAGTACGCAGCATCAGTTGATTGCGGCTCCCACGCCGCGCCTCCAGCCGAGACAGCACGCGCGCCCAGCACAGAGGCCGCCCTCGCTGCTCAGTGGCAATCTGTTCCACGTTGGTTATCTCCAATCCATGTGTGGAAACCATCCGGAACCGAGTCGGACCGATCCGTGCAGCACCCGCAGTTCTTCCGCACTGCCGCCTCAAAGCGCCACGGGGACGAGTAACTCACTCCCGGTGGCCAGACTTCGACGACGTCAATATCGAGGAACAAGTCAATCCACCGTCGTTTTACCGTCGACTGCGCTTGGCGGTGGTGGCTGAAGCGTTGGCCGCGTGCTGCGGTCGCCGCGCGAGCCTAAGTTCTGCGTCTTCTCGTTGCACCACAACCGATCCGGCGTGTCATGCACCCACTCAACGGTTGACTACACAACGCAACCCATCGTTACGTGGAATGGCTCATTGAGCCGTTCGCGCAGGCGAAAAGATTCACCTCCTTCGGCGCCTCTCCGCATAGTTCAGTGGGTAGCCTTAATGGTGTGTTGCAGGAGGTTGGCGGGCAATAGCCTGACCGGCCTTCGAAACAATCTGCATGATCCCGAAGGGGTTGCTGGCACCGCACGGCTGGTCAGGAAAGCGGAGCCGCGTACGGGATCACGCAGACGTGTCCTGCGAATCGACCAAAGGATCTCTCGTGCACGATGACGTCGACTTGGACGACTGGCACCGCCGCCCCCGCATCGAGCAGTTCCGGCACCGCCTGCGCGGAGCCGAGGAGCAGGGGCAACTACCGCCCGGCACCGACCCGGGTGTGCTCATGGATCTGGTGTACGGGCCGATCTTCCACCGCCTCATGGTCCACCTCAACCGCTCCGACCACGGTCCGGCCCCGCGTTGTACTGGCGGTTCCAGATCTGTCGGCCGGTGTAGCGGGGGTTGGCCAGGATCGCCGCCACACTCCGCAACGTCCACCCCTCGCCGTGCGGTAGGCGGTTGACCAGCACCGCGACACCGCCGGCTGCCGCCGCCGTCGCAGCGACGATCCAGTCGCGGTGCTGCGACAGCCAGACCTGCGGGCTGGTCGGCCGTGCCCGGTCGTCGAAGCTGCCGTGCGCGCCGTGGTCCACACCGTCTGCGCCGTCCAGCGCCTCCCACAGGTTCGAAGGGCGATCGGGATCCCGCTCCACGCCGGTCTGCTGCGCCCGGTACCCGGTGGAGCGAAGTAGTAGTCCATCAGGTTGGGGCCAAGCGGTTACCCAGGATCGAGCCCGCCACCGCGAAGCTCGGTCCGGCCAGCACGGCTGCCTGCCGCGCGCACCTCGTCGGCCGCTTCCTCCAGCCCGGTCTCGCCACGCGCGATCAAGCCGAGCTTGACCTTCCGCCTGGTGAAGCGACGGACGACCGCGCGGCCCACCCCGGCGCTGGCACCCGTGACCACGATCACCGTCGGCAGGCGCTGCGCGACCATCCGGCACCACTCCCCTGTCGTTCGTAATCCATCTCGTTTTTCAGCACGGCGGCTACCCCACTCCCGCACCAACAAACACCGGTCGGGAGGCATCGTCGCGGTGCTCGCCGGAGCACTGGCGCTTCCGTACCTTCAGCACCGACGGCGCTGAACGGCGCTGTCACGACTGAAGCCAGCTGAGCGCCTCAGCGCGTTGCCGGGTGTCGTAGACCTGGATGTCGGTCGGCGCCACCGCTCCGGTGGCCTTGCTGAGCGCCTTGACCCACCTGGTGTCGGTGAGCACGGCGGCCTTTTCCACGTCGCGCATCAACCCGGCGCTCTTCAGGTCTTCCCAGACGGCGCGCGGCTCCATCTTCCCGAAATCCACGTCCCCGTACTCGACGAGCATCCGTGCCTTGCCGTGCTGGGCGATGACGTCGGCGAGCCTTTCCCGGGCCACAGTCACCTCCGGCTCCGTCAACGCCCCGTCGTACGCGGCCATGACGATGTTCGTGTCGCCGATCACTGTGCTGGTCAGCATGAGTAGGGTTTCCTCTCTCGTTGCGGTGATATGGCGTTGCCGCGCCTACCCCGTCCGCAGGGAGCCAAACACTCACGTGCTGGCATGGCTCCGCTCCGCCGTGAAGAGGCCGACGACGGTTGCGGGGCCGCACGGAAGTTCGGCGTTGTACGCCGGTCTGGCCGGTGGCGCGGTGATGAGCGCCATGATGCTCGCCATGCGCAAGGCCGGTAAGACCTCGATGGACATGTCGCTGATCGAGGGAGCGCTGTTCCCGGCGTGCAGGAACGTGAGTATCTGCGCCCACCAGGTACAGCCTTTATAGATCAACTGACTTTGCAATCGGCCTGGTCCGGGAAGGGTCATCACGTTGCTGTTTGACAGTTGTATGACGATCCTCGCAGTCCGGTGAAGGTCTCGTGACTTCCGGGCCGAATGGGGTTGCCGCCACGCCCCGGGGGCAACCTGCAAGAAGAAAGCATCATCCAACGAGGAGGACCACGGTGATAGCTGTCACCAGCAACGCCGCTCGAGCCGTGCGGCGGATGACCAACACCGATACCTATCCGGACGCCGGGTTAAGCATCCGAAAAATCGATGACAAGAAATTTGCTTTCTCGATCGTGCCCGCCCCCGCAGACAGTGACGTCGCCGTCCCGGGAACCAACGTCTATTTAGACCAACCGGCCGCGGCCGCGCTCAAGCACGCCACATTGGACGCAGACGCGAACGCCACTCTCGCCCGACACCTCATATTGGACAAGGCAACCTCCTCAAAGCCTTGATGAGGGCGGCTTGCACCGCTCGGCCGAGCGTCCCGGCCCGGTCGCGGTGGCGCTGGCGTCGGTGACGGCACGCTCGGGTTCTGGGGCGCGGTCCGCGTGATGTTTTCGCAGACCCGCGTCACCACCACAACCACTACCGGGCCCGAATGGCGAACGCACCTAGCGACTGTTGGCCAAGTCCGGCCCGATCTGGCGGTTCTGGTCACGTTGGGGATCTCGCCTGTGCATGGAGTCGCTACGGGGTTGTTACCGCCGATGCGGCCGGGCGCACCCGCCGGGTGGGGACGGGTTGGGCATGGTGGCGTCGCACGGCGCAGCCGGACCTTGCCCGTCTGCCATCTGGCTGCGGCGGTGGCAGCTGGCCGTGGGAGCAGGCGAGGATGGCCGCTTGGACCCGGTTGTCCAGACCGACCCTGGTGAGCATGCGGTTGACCCGGGCCTTGACATTGGCTTCGCTCACACCGAGGCGTTCGGCGATTTGGGCGTTGGACAGGCCGGTGGCGACGAGTAGGAGCACATCCCGCTCGCGGGCGGTCAGCGTGACGAGCTGCGCGGGCGTGCAGTTCTTGAGCAGGAAGCCACTGGCGCCGGCGCGCAGGGCGGCGTAGATCGTACTCGTCGAGGTCGAACGTCGTCAGGACGATGACTCGGGGCTTTGGCTGGTGCGAGCTCCATTCGCGGTGGATGCGGCGGGTCGCCTCGACGCCGTCAACGCCGGGCATGCGTATGTCCATGAGGACCACGTCCGAGTGGGCGGCGGTGACGGCGGTCGCGCCGTCGGTGGCCCCGGCGACATTGGTCAGTGCTTCCTGGACGATTCGGTAGGCGCAGGTCTGCAACGAGCCGGGCACCGCCATCACGGCCTGCTCGACGTTCACCCGCAGGCGGCAGCCGGCCGCCTCAGCGACGTGGGCGAGCCGGTCGAGGTGAGCCAGCGAAGGCTCGCCCGGTGTGGCCGGCCGATCGTCTGGGTCCACCAGGAGTCTGAGCATTCGCCGCATCTCGACAAGCGCCGCGTCGGCGGTCGCCGCGATCCTACCGACCCGAGCGTGGTTTCCGTCGGGGTTCTCGTCGCCCATCTGCCAGCAGATCGGCTATGGCGTTCGCCTGTACCGCAATGGCACTGATGTGGTGCGCGACGATGTCGTGCAGGTCGACAGCGATTCGGGCTCGTTCGGCACGGACCGCCCCGGCGTTCGCTGGTTCCCGCTCGGCACGCAATTGCGCGGCGAGCAGGCGTAGCCGTTGCGCGTCGCCGACGATGCGGCGTCGCCCGCTTCCCAATAACCAGGCCACGCCGACGACCCGGTAGTCCTCGTACCACAGCCCGGCAGCGGCCAGCGCCAGCCCACCGACGACAACCGCGTCGATGCGCCGCGGTGCACTCACGCGCAGCCCACCAGGCACGTGTCGATCGTCGAACACTGGTTCGCGGGCCGGCCCATCGATAGTTGCGTCCGGGCTCGGCCTCGCTGCCGATGCCCGACCCCTCCCGGGGCCCTAGCGTCGGCAGTATGCATCTGCAGATGAGTGAGGTGAGCAAGGTGTACCGGGGTGGCGTCTACGCGGTGCGGGACCTGACCCTCAGGGTCGGCACCGGGGTGCTCGGGCTGCTCGGTTCGAACGGCGCCGGTAAGTCGTCCTTGATGCGGATCCTTGCCACCGTAACCAAGCCGACCGGCGGACGGGTGCTCTGGGACGGCGTCGACATCGTCGCCGAGCCCGACCGGCTGCGCCGGGTGCTGGGCTACCTGCCACAGGACTTCGGCGTGTACCCACACCTGACCGCGCCGGAGTTCCTGGCCTATCTGGCGGCGGTGAAGGGCCTGTCCCCGAGGCCAGCCCGGGCCCGCATCGACGAGCTGCTCGACCTGGTGAATCTGACGGACGTACGGCGGCGTCCGCTTGGGAAGTTTTCCGGCGGAATGCGGCAGCGGGTCGGGATCGCCCAGGCGCTGCTCAACGATCCCCGGTTACTGATCGTCGATGAGCCGACCGTGGGCCTGGACCCGGAGGAGCGGATGAGGTTCGGCAACCTGCTGGTAGAGCTGGCCGCCGACCGGGTGGTCATCCTGTCCACCCACATCGTGTCCGACGTCGAGGCGGTGGCCGATCGCATCGCCGTCATGGCCGGCGGACAGCTGCGGCGCTTGGACACGGCCGAGCAGCTGCTGCGGGAGATGGCCGGTTCGGTCTGGGAGACCCTGGTGGCCTCCGCCGACTTGCCCGGCTTCCGGGAACGGCACCTCACCAGCCGGGCGGTGCACACCCCGGACGGGGTACGCGTCCGTGTCCTGGACAATGCCGTGCCAGCCGCTGGCGCGGTGCCGGTCGAGCCGGAACTGGAGGACGCGTACCTGTGGGTGGTTCGCGGCCAGGATCGGGAAGCAGCGACAGTAGAAGGCGGAACGGTATGACGGCGGTTACCGCTCTCGCTCTCGCCGACTTCCGGGAGCGGGTGCGCCGGCCGGCCTTCGCGGTCGTCCTGCTCGGCGCTGTCGCTCTCGGCTACGCCGCCGTCCCGCCGCCGTCGGCGACCTACGCGATGCTGCGGGTCGGCGCGTTCCGGGGCACGTACGACGCGTCGTATGTGGGCACCGCGGTCGCACTGGTGGGCGGATTGTGGTTGTCGCTAGCCGGGTTCTACGTGGTTAAGAACGCGGTTGCCCGGGATGAGGCGAGCAAGGTGGGACAGATCCTCGCCGCGACCGTGCTGCGGCGACCGGCGTACCTGTTAGGCAAGTTCGCCAGCAACTTGGCCGTCCTGCTCGTCATGACCGCTGTCCTCGCCCTCAGCGCGCTGCTCATGCTCGTCGCCCGCGGCGAGCATGACACGTTGGACCTGCCTGCGCTTCTCCTGCCGTTCCTACTGTTCCCGTTGCCGGTCATGGCGATCGGTGCGGCCGGCGCGCTGGTCTTCGAGACCGTGCCGGCGCTCAAGGGCGCCGCCGGAAACGTCGTCTGGTTCTTCGGATGGATCGTGGTCGTCAGCGCCACCACCACCCGGATCGGCGGATTCGACCCGTTGGGCTTTGCCTCGGTCGCCGAGTCGATGCGACCAGACTTACTCAGCCAACACCCCAGCGCGACGGACACCGAGCTCTCCGCTGGGCTCGTCGTGGAGGAACAGCCGGCCCCGCGGTTCGACTGGTCCGGCCTGGACCTCACGGCGGAACTCGTCAGTGGCCGCCTGATGGTCGTCGGCGCCGCGGTCGCCATCGTCCTGCTCGCCTCGTCCTGGTTCAACCGGTTCGACGCCCATGTCGGGCAGCGGCGACTGTCATCCGCCGCCGTCGAGCCGGCGCAGCGGCCCACAAATCAAGCCTTCGCGAAGGTGCGCACCCCCCGCACGGCGGCCGTCATCCGCCCGCGTTTCGGTGCGCTGGTCGCCGGCGAATTGCGGATACTGCTGGGCGGGATCCGCTGGTGGTGGTGGTGGTGGTTGTGTGGGCTGGCGCTGGCCGTAGCCGCGCTCGCCGCGCCCACCCGGGCCGTGACCTATCCGTTGCTGCCGCTGGCTTGGCTGTGGCCCGTAGTGGCGTGGTCCCGGCTGGGGACGCAACAGTACGAGTACGAGGTCCACTCTCTTGTGGACACTGCGCCGGCCCGGCACCGCCGGCTTGCTGCGGAGTGGACGGCAGGGCTCGCCCTGACCGCTCTCGCCGGCATCGGACCGCTGCTGCGGCTGGCCGCCGCCACCGACTGGGATGGTGTTGCCGCCTGGTGCGCGGCCGCACCGTTCATTCCGACCCTCGCGCTGACCCTGGGCGTCGTCAGCCGCAACCAGCGCCTCTTCCAAGCCACCTATCTCATGCTGTGGTACGCCGTCATCAACCGAACCTCACAAGTGGATTTCATGGGCGTATCCGGTGACGACCAGTGGCGTGGCAGCGCGCTGGTGGTCGCCGGCACCGCGGCGCTGGCCGCCTCGACCCTACTCATCAAGCACGCCAGGCATGCCGCACGCTAGTGCTCACTCGCGGGCGGCTCGAAACCCGACTAGCGCGCCGCCTGTTGCAGGTCTGCGTCCTCTGTCCTTGAAGGCCGTCATTGGACGTTCCTGGCCGGTGAACACACGGGGCCCGAGCCGTCAGAAGGCCGGCAGAAGGGCTGGCGGGGGACGCGACCGATGGGGGGCGTGGTTGTTCCAGCTCGCTAGCCACTAGGGTCATGCGTTCTCCGTGGGCGGTGACGCGGTGGTCGCCGCCCACGGAGAACGCCGCTGCCGGTTACGCGTCGTCGTCCTGGACGGTCAGGACTCCGTAGGCGTCGCCGACCGACGCTCTGCTGACGGCTTTGACGGCTACGACGTACGAGCGGCCGTCACCCGGTTGGGTGTTGCCAGTCACCTGGATCGGGATGCTGATCGTGGTGGCACCCGGCGTGATGGTCACGACGGTGGCGGTCGCGAGGCCGGTGGCCGGGTCCACGACGAAGACCCGTACCCGGCCGTTGCCGCTGCCGGAGACCTGGGCCGGCACCTGGTAGGTGACGGTGCCCGAGTCGCCCTCCGGGACGGTCAGCTCGCCCAGGTCGACGCGCGGCAGGCTGACCGGCTGCGGCGCAGGCAGGCCGGCTCGCCAGTTCCAGGCGTCGAACACCCAGATACGGGACCATTCGCCGCCAGCGCGCGGCACGATCTCCAGCCGCGCGATCTGGCTCAGGTTGAGCCCGGCCGCGACGGCGTTCGTCAGCGGCATCCGCAGTTCCGGTGCCCAGTTCTGCCGGACCAGCGGTTCGAGCGTGGGCGTACCGAGGACGGCTCGCCGACCGGCGGAGTCGGCGATGGCGACGTCGAACTGGGTGCTCGGCGCGCCACCGGGGAGGAGTACCCGCAGCGCCAGCGACTGCGCGTTGGAGAACGAGACCGGCGCCGGCGGCTGGATCGTGACCGGGGTGCCCGGCGCCGTCCAGTTCACCCGCACCGCGTACCGCCCCGCCTCGGGCTCGACCGGCTCGAACTGGTCGAAGTGCGGGCCACTGCCGTCACACGAGGTCGGCGTTTGTGTTGCCGTGACCACGTCGCACAGCAGACCGCCGGTGCCACTGACCACAGTGGACGGGCCCGGCACGATGAACGGCGTACGGTTGGCGCCCACCGCGTGGCTCAGCACGACCACCGGGTCGACCGACGGTGCCCGTACCCCGGAACCGTCCAGCAACGGGCGGACCTGGTCGTTGCCGGCCACGAACGTCGCCGCCGCCGCCGCGGCGTAGGTGGCACCGACCTTCTGCTGCTGCTCGGGGGTGATCCGAGTGGGCCTACCCTGCCCGCAGACCGGGTCGTGGAAGCTCGCGTCGTCGAACGACGGGGACACGGACAGTCCCGGTGTCCATTCAGTGTTGTAGAAGTTGTGGTTGGCGCCGATGACGAAGACCGAGCCGTGCAGGGCGAACCCGCGGCCGATCCCGCGGGTCGCGTCTATGTACTGCTGGCCTTGCAGGTCGGAGACGTCGCCGTCGCAGTCGGAGAGGATGGTCATCGACGGCACGTCTGGCTGCGGGTTCTGCGCGAGCAGCGTGGGAGCGATCAGCGCCAGGCCGCGGATCTGCCAGCGCACCGTGCCGGTGTATCCGTCGCGGCCGGCCGGCGGCGGCGTAAGACTGTCGACCGCCGCCCTGCTGACACCCTCGCCGCCGCGCGAGTGACCCACCAGCATCACCCGCGTCATGTCGGCCACCGGGGCGTTGCGCACCACGTCGGGTGCGGTCGGGCGGCCCGAGCCGGCCCAGTCCGCCCAGCGCCCCAGGTGGATCCGGACCAGCGACGACCGCGCCTGCGCACCGCCATCGACCGGCGGCATCAGGACGCTGTCCTGAGCGTTGACGCCGTTTGCCGAGATCGACACGGTCACGTAGCCCTGCGACGCCAGCAGCTGCTGTGCCCGCTGGTATCCGAGGTGGCTGGGCACCGGCGTCCAACCGGCCGGGCAGGGCCAAGCCAGCCTCGGCTGCGCGGTGCCCTGGTAGCAGGTGGCGTGCCGCCCGTGCAGGAACAGCACCAGCGGGCGCTGGCCCGAGGTGCCCTGCGGTGCCACGACGAACCCGCGCATCTCCACCGGCGTGGTGAAGCCGGGCAGGCTGACGTCGGGCAGTGTGTATTCGCCGGAGATCGTGGTGTAGGGACCGGGTGTACCCGGATCGACGGCATTTGGCGGCAGTTGCGCCGCCGCGAGAGCCGACCGTGCGGTGCCTGCCGGGCCGCGGTCAACCTCGGTGGCGTCGAGGCGCCGTCCCGCCGCGCGAACCTGCGGGTCGGCCAGATTTCGCGCCGCCACACCGTCGATGACGAGCCGGAACGTCTTTTGATCAGGCTCGGCCACCGGCCATCCCAGCAGCCGGCCACCGGCGTGAAACTCGACCATCGCGTCGCCGATCGGCACGGGATTCGGCGTACGCCAGACCAGCTCGAACCCTGATCCGCTGCTTCGTAGCTGCCAGCCGTCTGGTAGTGCCGTGCCAGCCGGCGAACCACCACCCGGTTTGGCTGGATCTGCCCAGGCGGCTGTGCCGCCGCCCAACATCAGCGCAAGCGACATCATCGCCGCGGCCACGCCTCTACCGACGCGCATCGACGTCCTCCCCCGTATATTCCGTTGTCATGGGGGCGCATGGGAGCGCTCCCGGCGGTCAGTCTAATACGTCAAACGCAAATCACCAAAGCCCGCATACACCAACCGTCCACACTGGAATCGCACCTGATGTAGACGGACGAACCGGGCAGGAATGAAGAAGCGCGGAGCGCCGAGCCGCGCCTAGCGTCGTCCGGGAACCCGCAACGACCGAGGAGGTTCCCATGAGCTGGAGCAAGTGGATTCGGCAGTTCCACCGCTGGGTGGCCATTGCCTTCACCGCGTCCGTCGTCATCGTCACCGTCGTCGTCCTGGTACAGGACGAGCCCGCCGAATGGGTCTACCTGTCGCCGCTGCTGCCGCTCTTCCTGCTCCTAGGCACCGGCCTGTACCTGTTCGTGCTGCCGTACCGCACCAGGCGACAACGCCTCAACACGCGGTAGCAGCAGCGGGCTGGCGAGGATGAGCAGTCCGGCCACCGCGATGGCCATGCGCGGGCTGGTGACAGTGGCGAGCAGTCCGCCGAGGGCGCTCAGGACGGCGATGGTGACGCTGCTGCTAATCGACCAGGCCGACAGGGTGCGCGCGATGCGGTCCTGGGGGGTGTGCGCCAGCCGATACGTGGCCAGCACCGGGTTGTACAGGCTCACGCTGACGATGATGGCGAGTTCGACGGCCATCACCGTCGCGAGGCCGGCGACTCCGGGCTGGACGAAGGCCAGGCCGATCACCCAGACCGCACGCAACGTGCCGACGGTACGCAGGATGCGGTACTGGCCGAACCGGGCCACGACCCGGCGTGCCAGTCGCGAGCCGATGAGTCCGCCGAGGCAGGGCGCGGCGAAGGCGAGCCCGTACTGCCATGGTGCGAAGCCGAGCTGCCCCAGCATGAGCACGGCCAGCAACGGCTCGGTGGCCATGATCAGTCCACCGACGAGCAGGTTGTTGAGGTAGAGCGGCCGCAGGCCGGGGTGGGTCCAGACGTGCCGCCAACCGTCGAGCAGCTCGCCGGCCCGGACCCGCCCGCCGCCGGTACGTTGTGCGCGTTGCTCCCGGTCACGGATCGCGATGACGCCCAGTGCCGACAGCAGGTAGCTGAGTGCGTTGGCCACCACGGTGGCGACCGGCCCGAACAGGCCGATCGCCGACCCGCCCAGCGGCGGCCCGACCGCGATGGAACTCCACGTCGTGGACTCGAACCTCGCGCTGGCCACCAGCAGACTCTCCGGCCGGACGATGGCCTTGAGGTAGGCGCCGCTGGCCGCGTTGAAGGCGATCCTTGCCGCGGCGACCACGACGGAGACGACCAGCAGCAGGCCGAAGCTGAGCCGGCCGACGGCGTAGGCGACCGGGATCGTCATCAGGACCGCGAACCTGACCAGGTCCATCGAGATCATCACCGGCCGCTTGCGATGGAACTCCACCCACGGCCCGAGCGGTAGCGCGATCAGCGCGCCCACCGCCGGCCCCACCGCGGCCAACGCGGACACCTGGGCGGGGCTGGCGTGCAACACCAGCACGGCTATCAGCGGGAACGCACCGAACCCAAGCGCGGAGCCATAGGCGCTGACCGCGTACGCCGCCCACAACCACCCGAACCGCCGGTCCACAGCGCCCTCCTTCTGAACAACCCGCTGTTGATCGCGGTGATCGAATCAGGGCGGCTGAAGGCGGATCAAACAACCGAGACATCCGCAAGCCACAACCATTC
This sequence comes from Micromonospora sp. CPCC 206061, assembly GCF_036906915.1. Classification (NCBI taxonomy): domain Bacteria; kingdom Bacillati; phylum Actinomycetota; class Actinomycetes; order Micromonosporales; family Micromonosporaceae; genus Micromonospora; species Micromonospora sp. CPCC 206061. Next base: position 66,933 of record NZ_JBAKHX010000033.1, on the reverse strand, counting down.
GTTGTGTGGGTACGGTCAACGGATGGATCTTGACGCCGTGCGCACCTTCGTCGCCATCGCGGACGCTGGCCAGTTCCAGGAAGCCGCCGCCGCCCTGTCGATCACGCAGCAGGCCGTCTCCAAGCGCGTCGCGGCGCTGGAAAAGGATCTGGCGGTGCGCCTGTTCACCCGCACCGCCCGGGGAGCCCAGCTCACCATCGACGGCCAAGCGTTCCTGCCCCACGCCCGCGAGCTTCTCCGGGTGGAGGCGCGGGCCGACGCGTCCGTGCGCCCCGGCCGGCGCGCGCTGCGCGTCGATGTCCACAGCCGGCGGATCGCGCCCGCGGTGGTGCTGCAGCACTTCCACCGCGCGCATCCCGAGATCGAGCTGGACGTCGTGACCCTGCTGAGCGCCGACGTCGACGCCGCGATCGCCGCAGTCGAGGCCGGGACGATCGACGCCACCTTCCACGCCGTCACCGCTCCCCCGCGGCTCCTGCCGGAGGCGATCCGGACGGCCCGCGTGATCGACGAGCCACACCGGCTACTGGTCGGACCCCGTCACGCGCTCGCCAACGCTCAGACGGTCACGCCCGCACAACTGGCCGGACATCGGATCTGGATGCCTGGCATGGCTCCGGGCACCGAGTGGGCCGACTACTACGACGAGATCGCCGCCGCGTTCGGCCTCACGATCGACAGGCTCGGGCCGGTCTTCGGATACGAGGCCCTGCTGGCCGAGATCGCCGACTCCGCGCAACTGGCGACATTCGTGGGCGAAAACTCGCGGTACCTGTGGCCGGACAGCTACGACCTGCGGCGCATACCGGTGCGTGACCCGGCACCGATCTACCCGATGTCGCTGATCTGGCGCGACGACAACCCGCACCCGGCGCTCAGTAAGCTCCGCGACTACCTCGACTCCAGGCGAGCCGACCCCGACCCCGACACCGCAGTCTGGACACCGACATGGAGCCGACGATCAGCGAGGAGAAGGAGGTGAGCTACCGCGGTGTCCGTCGTGGTGGACGTCGGCGACGACATGCGCCCGTTTTAGCCGACCATGGGCTGAATCATGGCTTCCTCTTGAAGAGCTGCGGTGATCTTGGGCATGGCGCGGGCTTGGCGGTAGCTGCCCGGTGGGACACCGAACTCCCGCTTGAAGGCCCGGCAGAAGGCCGCCTCGGACTGGTAGCCGAAACGCCGGGCGACCGTCGACATCGGCTCCGAGGACTGCCGCAGGTGTTCCCGGGCTAGCTGCATCCGCCACACCGCGAGGTAGCGGATCGCCGGTTCGCCGACGAGATCGGTGAAGCGCGCGGAGAAGGCTGAGCGGGACATGCCGGCCACCTGCGCCAGTGCGGCGACCGTCCACTCCCGTTCCGGCGCGCGGTGGATCGAGAGCAGCGCCTGCCCGATCTGGTTGTCGCGCAGGGCCGCCAGCCAGCCCTCGTTCGCCTCGGGCGCAGTGTCGAGCCAGGAGCGGATGGCCTGGATGACGAGGACATCGGCGAGGCGGGTGATGACTGTCTCGCCGCCCGGCCGCAGCGCGACCGCCTCCCGGCTGATCAGGCGTAGCGTGCTCTGCAGCCAGGTGGCGTCCTCGTCGTCCCAGGTGTCGATCTGTAGGACCTCGGGGAGCTGCGCGACGAGCCGCTGCGCCGCGAGGTGGTCGAACTGCACCACGCCGTAGGTGACGTGCGTCGGCTCCCCGCCGCCGCCGTGCCGCATGATCTCGTAGCGCTCGCTGATCAGCTCGACCGGCAGGTCGAAGAGGGGTGCGGTAGCCACCCCGGGGCTGCTGCGCATGCTGTGCGGGGTGCCGTGCGGGATCAGGGTGAGGCTGCCACCTTGTAGCTCGCGTGGCTCGGCGCCGCCGATCTCCAGCCAGCAGCGGCCCGTCGTTACCACCTGGAACGTCATGAAGCCCGGCAACTCCGGCACCTCCACGCCCCAGGGCGCGGTGAGCTCGGCCCGGCAGTAGAGCGTGCCGGTGAGGCGAAGTAGATGCAGTGCCTCACCGAGGAGGTCGGCGGGGGCAGGGAACGGGCGCATGGGCCGACAATGTCAGCAGTCTTTGCCTATCGTCTACAGGACTGGACGATGAGCAAAGCAGTACGGATTTTGAATCATTGTGAGTCCGGGGAGCCGGCGTGACGATGGACTCATAACGAAGCGAAGCCGCGACTATCGAGGAGCATCCATGCGGCCATCAACCACCCTCGTCATCGGCTCGACGGGCAAGACCGGCCGGCGGATAGCCAGCCTGCTGGCGGCGAGCGGGCACGCCATGCGAGCAGGTTCGCGCCAGTCTGACCCGCCCTTCGACTGGGAGCAGCCGTCGACCTGGGCTCGGGCATTGACGGGCGTCGACGCCGCCTACATCTCCTACTTCCCCGACCTCGCCGCGCCGAGCGCACCACCGGCGATCGAGGCGCTGACCGCGGCCGCGGCGGAGGCGGGCGTACGCCACCTGGTGCTGCTCACCGGCCGGGGCGAGATCAACGCCCAGCGATGCGAGGAGATCGTGCGGGATTCCGGTCTGAGCCACACACTGATCCGGGCGAGTTGGTTCAACCAGAACTTCAGCGAGGGCCACCTGCTGAAGCCGGCGCTGTCGGGCATGATCGCATTGCCGGCCGGCGAGGTCGGCGAACCCTTCGTGGACGTCGACGACATCGCTGAGGTAGCCGTGGCGGCGCTCACCGATGAGCGTCACGCGGGCCGGCTCTACGAGCTCACCGGGCCGCGCCTGCTGACCTTCGCCGAGGCCGCAGCCGAGATCGCGAGGGCGGCGGACCGACCGGTCGAGTACGCCGCCATCACCGCCGAACAGCTCCACGCCGCGCTCACCTCGGCAGCCGGCGCCGACTACGCCAATCTATTCACCGACCTGTGCCGGGAGGTGCTGGACGGGCGCAACTCGTCCGTCGCCCACGGCGTACGGGAGGTGCTCGGCCGGGAGCCGCGCGACTTCACCGACTTCTGCCAGGACGCCGCCGCTGCCGGCGTGTGGCGGTGACGGGCATGCGGCACACCGTCCCGCGCCGGGTCATCCTCTTCCTCTCCGGGCTGGTCGTGATCGGCGTCGGCGCGGCCGGACTGCTCGCTCCCGAGGCATTTCACGAGGCCAACGGCATCACGGTCGGCGCGGATGTACGGCCGGCGTGGGCGTCGCATCGGTCTAGCGCACTATTGCGCGGAGGTAAGTCCCCGCTGTGCACGCTGCGCGCATCGACCAGTTGGTTGATCAGGGGTCCACCACGGTTCCTGCCGGACGTCGCCGCCTAGTCGATTCGACGCGACCTGCGGACAATCACGCTTGTCTGTATGGCAATCATCGAGGTAGACGACCTCGTCAAGCGGTACGGCGGCCACACCGCGGTGAATGGGGTCAGCTTCGGCGTCGAGCAGGGCGAGATCTTCGGCATTCTGTGGCCTAACGGGGCCGGTAAGACCACGGCGGTCGAGTGTGTGGAGGGTTTGCGCAGCCCAGACGGCGGCGCCATCCGGGTCTGCGGCATCGACCCGCAACGCGACACCGGTGAGCTGCGGCAGCTGCTCGGCGCGCAGCTACAGGAGAGCGAGCTGCCCGACGAACGCAACCACAAGCAGAAACAGGCGCTCGTCGAGCTACACGAGGCCAATCTCAAGCTGGAGGCGGCGCTGGCCGAGAACGCCGGCCTGCACGCCCAACTGCTGGTCCAGGCCCGCGAGGCCGGGGTGCTCGACGAGCGGCAACGGATGGCACGGGAGATCCATGACACCCTCGCCCAAGGGCTCGCCGGCATCCTCGCCCAGCTCCAGGCCGCCGAGCAGACACTGGACGCACCGCCGATCTCCCGCCGACACGTGACGAACGCGATCAACCTCGCCCGCGAGAGCCTCACCGAGGCCCGCCGCACGGTCCACGCGGTGCAGCCGGCGATGCTCGCCGATGCCCGGCTCCCGGACGCGATCAGCGACGTCGCCAGGCGCTGGGCCGAGGTGAACCACATTGACGCGGTGCCGACCACCACCGGCGACGCTCGGCCGATGCACCCCGACATCGAAGTGGCGCTCCTACGGACCGCGCAGGAAGCTTTGGCCAACGTGGCCAAGCACGCGCGAGCCAACCGGGTCGGCCTGACCCTGTCCTACATGGAAGATCTGGTGACCGCCCAACGCCAAGCGCGCCAACGGCTCCACAAACGGCGGGTTCGGGCTCGCCGGCATGCGGCAGCGGGTGCAGCGCCTCGCCGGTCGGTTGGACATCGAGTCAGAACCGGGTGGCGGCACGGCGATCTCGGCGGCCGTACCGGCCATCCCCGCAGGAGGTAAGGATTGATTTCGCTGTTGATCGTCGACGATCACCCGGTGGTCCGGGACGGGTTGTGGGGCATGTTCAGCGCCGACCCGCGCTTCGAAGTGCTCGGTGAGGCCGGTGACGGAGCCGAGGCCATCATCGCCGGGGAGAGGCTTCAACCTGACGTGATCCTCATGGATCTGCGGATGCCGAAGACTGACGGGGTCACCGCCATCACGGAACTGGCCAACCGCGGTGTGCCGGCCCGCGTCCTGGTGCTCACGACATACGACACCGACAGCGACGTACTGCCCGCCATCGAGGCCGGCGCCACCGGATACCTGCTCAAGGACGCGCCGCGCGAGGAGCTGTTCCGGGCAGTCGAGGCGGCCGCGCAGGGACAGGCGGTGCTCTCCCCCACCGTCGCGATCCGGCTCATGGGACAGATGCGCCAGTCTGTCGAATTCGTGGTGCCGTGTCACAGGGCAGCGCGGCAGGCGTCGGCGAGCGAGGTCGGCCGGCGTCCGATGAGCCTTTCGAGGTCGTCTCCTTCCACATGCATATCGCCCCGGGCGACGCCGCGGTCGCCGTCGGCGATGAGTTCCGCGACGGGTTCGGGTGTCCCCGCGGTGACCAGGAACTCGATGTACCTGACGACCGGCAGATCGGTGTACGTGACCTGCTTTCCGGTCTGTCGCGATATCTCGGCGGCGAGCTGCGTCATCGTGAACGCCTCGCCACCCAGTTCGTACACCCGGTTGGTGTGCCCGCCGGCGGTGAGCACCGCCGCGGCGGCCTCGGCGAAGTCAGCGCGGGTGGCAGCACTGACCTTGCCGTCGCCGGCCGCACCGACGATGCCGCGCTCCAGGTACGTCGGCAGCTGAGAGGTGTAGTTCTCCAGGTACCAGCTATTGCGCAGGAACACGTAGGACAGGCCGGAGGCAGCGATGTCCTGCTCGGTCTCCCGGTGATCGGCCCCGAGCTTCATTGTTGATCTGTCCGCTTTGGCGATGCTGGTGTAGGCAACCAGGCCAACGCCGACGTCCTTCGCCACATCGATGACGTTGCGGTGCTGCTCGCGTTTGCCGGCCTCGCTGCCTGAGACGAGCATCAGCTCATCGGCGCCGGCGAACGCCCGGCGCAGCGAATCGACGTCGTCATAGTCGGTCCGCACCACGCCGACGCCCCGGTCACTCAGGTCGGCGGCTTTGGCGACATTCCGGCCGACCGCGACGATCTGATCGGGCGATACCCCTCGGCGCAGCAGCGACTCCACGATGAGGCGCCCAAGGTGACCGGTGGCCCCGGTAACGGTGATCGACACGAGAACTCCTCAGCAACCATCAGCAACCCTCCCCTGAGCGCTACCCCACGATGCGGAAAACATGCGGACGCGGTAAGGGTCTCCGGATCCTCGAGCACCCGGTCGGCAGCAGTTGAGGATGGCGCCCGATAGGCCAGGAAGTCAGGTGCGAGACAACTGGCGGGCCTGCTACCTTGCCCGGCAATGAGCAGGCGGCGGTATGTGGCCAGAGGTGTTCCAGGCGGTTACGGGATCTGGGACAACAAGGCGCGCCGTTGGTGAGGCGACCTCTACGAACTCTGCCCCGATGAGTTGTGGACGAGCCACGGCGACGGCGGCCGCCCCGAACAGGGTGTCCTGGGTCAGGGGCTCGGCCGCCAGCGACCGCCACTGCTCACGCGCCGGCAGCGGGTTCCCGACCGTGGCCACCAGTGCGGCCGGTACGCCGACAAGCAGGGCCACCAGCCACAGTCCGTTCCACAGCCGTGCGATCACCGCAGCTCGCCAGCTCCCCGCGTAGACATGCCGCGCAGGGCCGATCACGTGCCCGGCAGCCATCGCTGCGGCGGCCGCTGCCACAGCCGCTGCAGCCACCAGACCGTGACCGCGATTGCGTAGATGACTGCCAAAATCCCCGTCGTGCTGACCTCGGCCAACCCCGCCATCACCACCCCGAGCCGGACGGCCACGACCAGCCGCAGCCCAGGCACCAAAGCCAGAGCCGCCCCGACACCGATCAGCAGCCCACCGAAACGGATCAGCAGCTGAACCCGCAAGCAATAGGAGGCGTAGGCCGCCACGTAGTCGATCATCAGCATGCCGGCCGCGGCCAGCAACGCCGAGCTGATCGGGAACCGCAGCCAGCCGTGCCATCCGGCGGCCGGGCGACGCCCCCACCGAGACGCGACGACCGCCGCCACCACCACCGCCACCAACGCGACCGGGACCACCGGCAGCACCGTCCAACGCAGGAACGGTTCGATCGGCGCCTCGAAGTAGACGGCGGCTTGTTCATTTGACCGAGACAGCCCGCAACGTCCCCGTCCTGACTGGCCGCCGGAGCTAGTGCTGGGTCCTGCCTGTACGGATGATGCTGCTCGCCGGTGTGGCTGGTTGGCAGCAGGCGCAGCCTGGCTCGCACCCGCAGCCGTCGCCGTCAACCGCCTGCGGTGCGGTCACTGCGTGCAGGGTCAGGGTGGGGCGCTGTTCCGGCCGGGCTGTCGGTGTGGTGATCGCTGGTTGCGGTGTGCCGGTGGCCGGTAGCGGGGTGGTCCGGGCGGCGCGGACGGCGTTGGCGATGACGATCACCTCGGCGAGTTCGTGGATGAACACGACGGTGGCCAGGCCGAGTACGCCGGTGGCGGCGAGTGGGATCAGGGCGCCGATGATGAGTAGGGACAGGCCGACGTTTTGCAGCATGATCCACCGGGCGTGGCGGGCGTGGCCGAGTAGCTGCGGCAGGTGGCGTAGGTCTTCGCCCATGAGCGCGACGTCGGCGGTTTCGATGGCCACGTCGGTGCCCATGGCGCCCATCGCGATGCCGACGTCGGCGGTGGCCAGGGCGGGGGCGTCGTTGATGCCGTCGCCGACCATGGCGATACCGGCTTTGTCTGGCCGCAACTTGGTGATGAGGTCGGCCTTGTCCTGTGGGCGTAGGTCGGCGTGGACGGCGTCGATGCCGGCTTGGGCGGCGAGGGCCTGTGCGGTGCGGGGGTTGTCGCCGGTGAGCATCGCGACCGATACGCCGAGCTTCCGCAGCGCCGTCACGGTGTCTGTGGCCTCGGGTCGCAGTTCGTCGCGGACCGCTATCAGGCCGAGCAGTTGGCCGGCTCGTTCGACCACGACGACGGTGGCGCCGGCGTCCTGCAGCCTGCGTACGTCGTCGTCCAAGGCTGTGGCGGTGATGAAGCCTGGGCGGCCCAGTCGGGCCGGGGTCTGGTCGATGGTGCCGGTCAAACCGGAGCCGGCGACGGCTTGGACGTCTTCGGCTCGGTCGGGGGTGTCGACCTCGGCGAGGATGGCTTTTGCCAGGGGATGTTCGCTGCGTGCTTCCAGCGCTGCGGCGATGCGCAGGACCTGTTCGCGGGTGGCGTTGGCGGCCGGCACGACGTCGACCACGCGGGGCTGGTTGCGGGTCAGGGTGCCGGTCTTGTCCAGTGCGACAACCCGGATCCGGCCGAGCCGTTCCACGGCCAGGCCGCCTTTGACGAGGGCGCCGGTGCGGCTGGCCGCGCCGATGGCGGCGACGACGGTCAGCGGGACCGCGATGGCGAGCGCGCAGGGCGAGGCCGCGACGAGGACGATGAGTGCGCGTTCGATCCACAGGCGGGGGTCGTCGAGCAGGCTGCCGACCAGGGCGATCGCGGTGGCGAGCAGCATTATGGCGGGCACGAGCGGGCGGGCGATCCGGTCGGCCAGGCGTTGGCCGGCGCCTTTGCGTTCCTGGGCCTGCTCGACGATGTGCACGAGGCGGGCCAGGGAGCTGTCCGCAGCCACGGCGGTGACCTGGATCTCGACCACGCCGCCGCCGTTGATCGCCCCCGCGTACACCGTGTCACCGGGGCCGGCCTCGACGGGCATGGACTCGCCGGTGATCGCGGACAGGTCCAGCACGGTGCGTCCGGACCGCAGCACCCCGTCGGTCGCGGCTCGTTCCCCGGGCCGTAGCACGAGCACGTCGTCGACCCGCAGTTGCTGTGGGTCGACCGCCAGTTCGACGCCGTCGCGGAGCACCCTCGCCGTGCGTGGCACCAGGTCCAGCAGCGCCCGCAGTCCTCGGCGGGTGCGGGCGATCGCGTACTCCTCCAAACCTTCGGCGATGGAGAACAGCACGCCGAGCATCGCCGCCTCGGTGATCTTGCCCAGCGCTACCGCGCCGACCGCGGCGATGGTCATCAGGGTGGCTACACCGATCCGGCCGCGCAGCAGCCGCCGTACCGCCCCTGGGACGAACGACCACGCGCCCACTGCGGCGGCGGCGTACTCCAGCACGGTGCCGGCGGTGTCGAACCCGGCCTGGCCCGTGCCCCAGCCGGCCGCCAGCAGCAACGCGGCCGCCGCGGCCAGTTGCAGCTCACGGATCTGCCACCAGCGGCCGGGCTCGTGGCCGTGGTCCTGCTCGGTAGGCGCGGTGGTGGCGGCCTCGTCGCCGCAGCATTCGGCGGCCATCAGCCCGCCACCTTCCCCACCGTCCGGGTGTCCACGTCGAGATCCGCCACGCCCGGTGCGCATGCCGGGTCGACGGTGAGCACCAGGCTCAGCAGGTCGCCCAGCGCGTGCCCGAGCCGCTGGTCGGCCAGCTCGTACCGGGTGCGCCGGCCTTGCGGCACGGCGACCACCAGGCCACAGCCGCGCAGGCAGGCCAGGTGGTTGGAGACGGTCTGCCGGGACACCCCGAGCAGGTCGGCCAGGTCGGCCGGGTGGGCCGGGGCCTCACGCAAGGCGAGCAGCAGGCGGGCTCTGGTCGGATCCGACAGGGCGTGCCCGAACCGGGCCAGGACCTGTCCGTACGCGATGGTCTCCACACGCGAAGAGTACATCAGATCATGAATACAGCGCCACCTGTACTATTCGGTGGTCGCCTCCGGCACGAAGAACCAGGTGAACGGCTCCCAGGGCAGATTGCGCAGCAGCAGCGCGGCCAGGTGCATGCGGGCGGCGTCGACCACATTGCCGTGCAGCAGGTACCAGGTCGTCCGGGTGATGCCGCAGGTCGGGCCGGCGATCCCGAATACGGCGTGGAACAGGCACCGGCCGGCGGGGTCGGCGATCGCTGGCCCGAGGCGGAGTTTCGCCTCGGCGACGCGTACGCGCTGCCCTTCGCGGACCGGTCGATGGCCGGGTACCGCGCCGACAAGGTCTTCCACGAGCTGGGACGATCCGGGCCGGGCGTTGGCCGAGGCTAGGCGGATCCTGGCCCCAGGTGGCCGGATCGTCCTGCTGGGCCAGGACTGGGACGCCGTCATGATCGACGCCGCCGACGTCGACCTGACCCGCCGGATCGTGCACGCCCGCGCCAACGCGGCGACCGACCCGTTCGCCGCCCGCCGCTTCCGCGCCGGGCTGCTCGACGACGGAGTGCCGGGACGGTCGACGACGCGGACGCCGAGGCATGGGCACAGGAGATGGCCGACCGCGCCCAATCCGCTCGGCTGTTCCTGGCGCTTCCGGTCATCGTCGCCCACGCCCGCGCATAGCCGGTCTAGAGCAGGGTGCGCCAGTAGTCCCAGAACCGCTCGCGGATCAACACGGTGAAGATCAGCAACCAGGCCAACGGGATAGCGGTGTGGAACCGCGCCGCGGACCGCAGCGACCGGGCCGCGGGCAGGTTTCCACGGTCGAGGTTCTACAACGTCACGTACGAGAAGGCCACGATCGTGATGTGCCTTTCAGTTGTAGTTGGCACTTGCCAGCGACATACGGCACCGCCCCTGCGGGCCGTGAGCAGCGAGCGATGTCACCGACATGCCTGTGGGTCCGGCCTGAGTTCGTCGGCGCGGGCCGGATGGCTATGGCCGCGGTCGTTGACCGTTGACACAGCCGGCCAGCGATCACTTGGCGATCCAGATCGATTCTGGCCAGCGCACCGAGCACCCGGTGTGGCTGGGATACGCACAGCCATGGTGGGGCCGGACGGGTTGACGCACACCAGTGATAGTGATCATGTCCGCCAAATTGGCTTGCTTCGCCACCTTTGACAGCTGTTAGCATCGCCCCCTGCTCACTTGAACGATCCAACCGGTGGTTCGTCCGGAGATTTGATCGTTCAAGTTTGGGGGAGCTCGCAAACTTCCCCCGGCGATGGCGCCGATGCGACTAAGGGAGACCCACCGGATGATCGTCGACTGCCCGACACAGCCGCTGCTGGACGACCTGGTGCCGCCTCGGGCCGCGCCGACCAGCGTGTTGTCCGACCGTGACGGCCAGGTCCGCGCGGCGATCCAGGGCCTGTTCCACGCTGAGGCCGGCCGGAGTGTCCACATCGCACACGTTGACGGCGACGCCGTCCCCGCCAGGCGTCTGCGCCTGGCACACCGACCGGGGCACCTCCTGGTGCCATTACTGCCAAGGGGCTGGCATCGCCGGGCAGCCCGTGGACGTCACCGTCGGATCTGGCGCCAAACCCGCTATTTCGGGACTACCCACCGTGATCTTCGCCTGATGGGAAGGAGTGAGCCGATGATGGTCACCGATGCATCGGTGGCACCCGAGGACGTCCGATTCGCTGTGGACAGCTATAAGCCGCGCATGCTCGTAAGCCCGCATGGGCGCAACGTCGGGCGTCGGCTCGCACGTCGGACTGGTCGGATCGGTGCGGGGAACATCGGTGTCAGTTGCGGGTCCGTCGATTCGGTCGTGCCGTGATCGAGGTGCGTGACTTGGCCAAGCACTTCCCGGTGCATCGGCGTGAGCCGGGGTTGCGCGCCGCGTTGCGTTCCTTCGTGCGACGGGAGTACCACACGGTCCGCGCGGTCGACGAGGTCAGCTTCACGATTCCGGAGGGGGAGGTTGTCGGCTTCCTCGGTCCCAACGGTGCCGGTAAGACGACCACGCTGAAGTGCCTGACCGGTCTGCTTCATCCCACCGCCGGCACCGTCCAGGTGCTCGGGCACGCCCCGCACCGTCGCGAACACGCCTTCCTGCGCCGGATCTCGCTGGTCATGGGTCAGCGCAACGCCCTGTTCTGGGACCTTCCGGCCGCCGACGCCTTCGAGGTCAACCGGGCGATCTACGGCCTCGCCGAGGCGCCCTACCGCTCGGCGCTCGACGAGATGGTCGCACTGCTGAACCTGGAACCGCTGCTGCGCAAGCAGGTGCGGGTTCTTAGCCTCGGCGAGCGGATGCGCTGCGAGCTCGCTGGAGCGTTGCTGCACCGTCCGGATGTGCTTTTCCTCGACGAGCCGACGCTCGGCCTGGACGTCAACGGTCAGGCGGCGGTGCGTACCTTCCTGCGTGACTACAACGGCCGATACGGCGCGACCATCCTGCTGACCAGCCACTACATGGCCGACGTGACCGCGCTGGCCCGCCGGGTGCTGGTCATCGACCACGGCACTCTGCGCTTCGACGGCGACCTCGCCGCACTGGTCGAGGCACATTCGCCGCACCGGCTGGTCCGGGTCACGCTGCGCGAGGCCGTACCGGCGCACACCTGGGCGGGCCTCGGTGAGGTGTCCGCCGTGGACGGCGCGGTGGTCACGCTACTGGTCCCGCGCGCCGAAACGGCCGCGATCGCCGCCCGCCTGCTGACCACCCTGCCGGTCGAGGACGTCGCGATCGAGGACCCGCCGGTGGAGGACATCATCCGGGCGGTGTTCGCCGATGCGTGAGCTGCTCGCCGCGTACCCGCCGCTGGTGCGCAGCGCGACACTGGCGGCCGTCACCTACCGGGGCCGGGCCGTCCTGGGCGTGATCACCGGCTTCTTCCCGCTGCTGACCATGGCGGTGTGGCTCACCGTGGTCGCCGAGGGCGGCCCACCGGCGGGCTGGACCACCGGTGACTTTCTGTCCTACTACGCGGCGGCGACGCTGCTGTGGAACCTTTCCGGCAACCACGTCGTGTGGCAGTGGGACGCGGACATGCGCAGCGGCGACCTGTCCGTGCGGCTGCTGCGCCCCGTGCACCCGTTCCACCAGTACACCAGCAGCGACCTCGGCCATCGGCTGGTGCTCCTGACGATGCTGGCACCGGCCCTGGCGGTCGCCGCGCTGCTGGTACCGGGCTTGGACTACCCGGCCAATCCGGTCCGGCTCGTCGCCGTCGCCGTCGCGCTGGCCCTGGCGTACGGGGTCAGCCTGCTCATGGCCTCGACCTTCGCCCTCATCGGGTTCTGGAGCACACAAACGACCAATATGTGGATGCTGTGGTGGGGCCTCGGCTCGTTCACCTCCGGCTGGGTCGCCCCTCTGGCGTTGATGCCGGACTGGGTGCGCACCGCAGCTTCCGTGTTGCCGTTCCGCACCACGATGGGCTTCCCCATCGAGTTGCTGATGGGCCGCCTCGACGTACGCCAGACCCTGTACGGTTTCGCCGTCGGGCTCGGCTGGCTCGCGGTGTTCGCCCTGCTGTACCGGATCACCTGGCGGCGCGGCGTCCGCCGCTACCAGGCGGTGGCCGGATGACCGGGTGGACCCGCCACGCCCGCATCCTTCTCATCTGCTGGCGGGCGGCCGTGGCCAGCGAGGTGGAATACCGGCTGAACTTCGTCTCCAACGTCGCGCTGAGCATGTTCTGGATGCTGTGGGCGGTCGCCGGGGCGTCGGTCTACTTCCGGTACACCGGCGCCGTGGCCGGCTGGACCAACGCCGAGGTCCTGGTCGTCATCGGCCTGTTCTTCACCCTCAACGGCCTACGCCAGATGCTGCTGCAGCCCAACCTGGAACGCATGACCGACTACGTGCGCCTCGGAACGCTCGACTTCCTGCTCATCAAGCCGTTCGACGCGCAACTCCTGGTCAGCCTGCGCCACCTGAACGTCAACACGCTGCTCGACCCGGTACTCGGCTTGGCCCTGACCACGACCGGGATCGTCCTCGCCGGCCGGGGCACGTCTGTGACCGCGCTCGCGTCGTTCGCCTGGATGTTGGCGTGCGCCGTGCTGCTGATGTACGCCCTGACCGTTTTGATGATGGCGCTAGCCGTGAAGCTGGTAGCGGCCGAGGAACTCGGCCGAGTCGGCTACGCCTTCGTCGAGCTGTCCCGTTTCCCGGTAGACCTGTACCGCAACCCCGTACAGACCATCCTTACCGTCGTACCGATCGCGTTCCTGACCACATACCCCGCCGCTGCGCTGCTCGGCCGCCTCAACCCCTCCATGCTGCTGCTCGCGCCAGCCGCGGCAGCCTGCGCCGTCATCTTCGCAACGCTCGCGTGGCGGCGCTCGCTACGCTCCTACGCCGGCGCCAGCGCCTAACCTCAATACCAGAAAACAGATGATCGGCGTCTGTCCTGGTAGGACGGTGGCTGGGGCGCGTACGTTGCCTGCGGTGTGGGGACGGGGATCGCGGCGTGGACGTCGACTGCCTCGTCGCGCTCGGCGCGACACGTGCTGCCCGGTCGTTGCGCGTCCGACGACGGCATGACCCGCTCACCTTCGGATCTGAGCTCCTCGCCGGGGGGAGCTTGACTTAAACCTTGGTTGATCTACCACCCTCGCCGTATGCGAAGAGCTGTTGGTGTGATTGCGGGATTGTTGCGACGTGTGGGTGCCGCCGGGTGGCAGGACAGTGTCGTTCAGATGGCGGCGGCTGATCCGTCTGTGCCTGCCCTGGCTCGTTTGGAGCTGCTCCGCTCGATTCGGCAGGACGATGCGCCAGTACGATGAGCGACTGCCTGTCGCCCGCGGCGACGAAGGCAGCCGGACGGTGTCGTTCGTCCGCTCAGGCGAGGTTTACGGCTCGGCTACTGCCTTCCAGGCCAGTCGCTCGATCGGGCTGGGCTCATCTTTCGACTGAAAGTCCGGCAGGTAGGCCGGTGAGGCGTGAGCCGGGGGTGACGTTGATCGGGTGGTCGGCGATCCGCAGGCCTCGTGCGGTCACCGGGCCGAACGGCGAGTCGGGCAGCGGGTTTAGCCGGACCCGGCCGTTCGGGACGTCCGGCTCTAGGCCGATTGTGGTCTGCAGGATCAGCACTGCGGCGGCGGCCGACCATGCCTGTGGGCGGCAGGCCGCCGGGTAGGGCATCGGCCGGTTCAGCGCCGAGCGCGGGTGTCCGGCGTGCAGTTCGGGTAGCCGGTAGTCGAAGGTCTCGGCGGCGGTCAGCAGCCCGTCGATGAGCGTGGTCGCCTCGGCGGGGAAACCGGCTTTGGCGAGTCCGGCGGCGACGATGGCGGTGTCGTGGGTCCACACCGAGCCGCAGTGGTAGGACAGCGGCGCGAAGCCGCCGTCGCGGTCGGACATGGTGCGCAGCCCGTAGCCGCCGGACATCGCCTCACTGCCGAGCGCGGTGGCGACCGCTCGCTCTTCCGCGGCGGTGAGCAGGCCGGTGCCGAGTAGGTGGCCGATGTTGCTGGTGAGCGCGTCGACGGGGCGTTTGTCGCGGTCCAGGGCCATGGCCGGGTAGCCGCCGTCAACCCAGAACTTCGCCCGGAACCGGTCGGCGAGGCCGGCGGCGTGCTCGCGCCACCGATCGCCGCCGGGCCGTTCGAAGGCGTCCAGCAGGTCGGCGCCGTCCAGGGCCGCGCGGTAGGCGTACCCCTGTACCTCGGCCAACGCGATTGGTGGCTCGGCGAGCCGGCCGTCGTGGTAGCGGACGGCGTCGCCGGAGTCTTTCCAGCCCTGGTTGGCCAGGCCGCGGCCGCTGGTGTCGAGGTATTCCAGGAATCCGTCGCCGTCCGGGTCGGCGTCGGTGGCCAGCCAGTCGAGCGCGGCCTGCAGATGTGGGAGCAGCTTGCTGACCTCGGCTGAGGCGAGGCCCCAGCGCCAGGCGTCGTGCAGCAGGCTGATCCACAGCGGGGTGGCGTCGATGGTGCCGTAGTAGGCCGCGGGTAGGTGCAGGTTGTGGCTTTCCATGACCATCTCCTGCCGGCGCAACTCGTGCAGGATCTTGCCGGGTGCCTCGCCGGAGTCGGGGTCGAGCTTGGTGCCCTGGCGGCGGGCGAGGACACGCAGCGTTCCGGCGGCGAGGTCGGTGCCCAGCGGCAGCAGCATTCGGGCGGCCCAGATGCTGTCACGGCCGAACAGGGTGAGGAACCACGGCACGCCGGCGCCGAGGAAGACGTCCTCGCCGTCGGTGAGCCGCAGCGACCGGAGGTCGTCGAGGGAACGCGTGACCAGTCGGCCCAGGCGTTGGTCGCCGGTCGTGACCTGGGCGGCACTCCAGTCGTGGGCCCGGGTGGGGGCGTGCACCACGGCGGCCGGGTCGTTCGCCCGGACGGTGAAGGTCACCGTTGTGGTTGTGCCCGGGGCGAGCGTGACCGGCCAGGTCAGCCGGCCGCGGTCATCGGCGCCGGCGTGCTCGGCGGTGGCCGTGACCGTGATGTCGTCGCGCTCCCAGGTCAGAACGCCGTCCGCGTAGCGACGGGCGGCCACCGGCGTCGCCGGGCCGCCGGTCTTGACCACCGCGATGGAGGCCAGGTCGGCCGCCAGGTCGACGGTGACCGTGGTGCTGACCGGCACGGAGGCGTCCGAGACGAGCGTGATGCGCTCGTCGATCCGGCCCGCGGTGACCATGCGGGTCCGTTCGATCCGCACCGTAGGGTCCGGGCCGGGGTCGCCGAGCCAGCGGGCGAGCGAGACGAAGTGGGTGGTGCCGGCGCCGTCGAAGGCGTGGCCGATCGGCTCGGTCTCCCGGTCATCGAGGTGCAGCACCGCCTCGGACAACACTCGCGCGTCGCCGTGGAAGACGCCCTGCACCCCGGCCGCGCGGATCTGCCCGTCCGGGCCGGCCAGCGCGGTGGTGGGCGCGGCGATGGTGGCGACGAGGTCGTGTAGCAGCGGCTGAAGACGGGTCATGGGATCCCCTCAACGGGTCTTGACAGGGTGCGGGGCCGTGAAGCAAAGTACGAAACATTCCAGCAACTTGAACGATCTAATGATGCCGGATGCGAATTCGATCGTTCAAGAGGATATAGGAGTTCAAAAGTTGTCGAAGGTCACGATAGCCACTGTTGCCGAGCGCGCCGGGGTCTCCCGGCAGACGGTCTCCAACGTGCTGAACACCCCCGAGGTG
Source organism: Micromonospora sp. CPCC 206061 (assembly GCF_036906915.1). Taxonomy (NCBI): domain Bacteria; kingdom Bacillati; phylum Actinomycetota; class Actinomycetes; order Micromonosporales; family Micromonosporaceae; genus Micromonospora; species Micromonospora sp. CPCC 206061. The sequence continues at coordinate 50,697 of NZ_JBAKHX010000033.1, read as the reverse complement.
GTGCGCGAGGAGACACGCGAGCGGGTCCTGGAGGCGATCTCGGCCCTCGGCTACCGCGCCAACCAGGCCGCCCGGCAGATGCGTACCGGACGGTCCCGGCTCATCGCGGTGCGCATCGAGCCGTCCCGGGACGGGATCAACGGCTCGGTGCTGGACCGTTTCCTGCACGGGCTCACCGACGCCGCCGCGCCGGCCGGCTACCGGGTGATGCTCTATACCGCCACCGACGACACCGACGAGATCGCCACCTACGAAAGCCTGCTGACCTCCTACGACCTGGACGCCTTCGTCCTGACCAGCACGCACCACGGCGACGTGCGCACGTCCTGGCTGGCCGAGCACGAAGTGCCGTTCGTGACCTTCGGCCGGCCCTGGGGTGCCCCGGACACCCACTCCTGGGTCGACGTCGACAACGCCGCCGGCACCGCGGCGGCGACCCGGCACCTGCTCGACGCCGGCCACCGCCGGATCGGCTTCCTCGGCTGGCCGGCCGGCTCCGGTGTCGGCGACGCCCGCCGCGCCGGCTGGGCCACCACCCTCGCCGACTCCAGCCTGCCGGGCACCGGCCTCGACCGCGCCGTCGCCGACGGCATCGAGTCCGGCGCCGCCGCCGTCGCCGACCTGCTGCCGTCGGTGGACGCCCTGGTCTGCGCCTCCGACTCCCTCGCCCTCGGCGCCCTACGCGCCATCCGCGAGTCCGGCCACACCTGCGCCGTGATCGGCTTCGACGACACCCCGGTCGCCCAAGCGGTCGGGCTCACCAGCGTCAGCCAGCCCCTCACCGAGGCGGCGGCCCGCTGCATCGACCTGCTCGCCGACGTCCTGGACCACTCCGGGACACCTCGTCAACTCCTGCTTGCGCCCTCTCTCGTCCTACGCCAAACAACCCCCCAAGGAGCCACCACATGAGACACAGCAGATTCGCCACCGCGGTCGCGGCCGCGCTCCTGTTGACGACCACCGCCTGCGGCGGTGGCTTCGACGACGACCCGAGCGGCGCCGCCCAGCAGAGCACCGGACCCGCCGACCTGAAGATCCTGATCGCCTCGTCCGGCGAGGCCGAGACCAAGGCCGTCACCGACGCCACCGCCAGCTGGGCCGGCGCCACCGGCAACAAGGCCACGGTCACCCCCGCGCAGGACATCGCCCAACAGCTCGGACAGGCACTGGCCGGCAGCACCCCGCCGGACGTCTTCTACGTCGACGCCGCCCGGTTCGCCGACTACGCCAGCGTCGGAGCCCTCGAACCGTACGCGGACAAGGTCTCCAACGTCGACGACTTCTACCCGAACCTGCGCCAGGCGTTCACCTACGACAGCAAGCTGTACTGCATACCCAAGGACACCTCGACCCTCGCCCTGCAAATCAACGCCGACCTATGGACGAAGGCCGGGCTGACCGACGCGGACATCCCCACGAACTGGGACCAGCTCACCACCGCCGCGCAGAAGATCAAGGCCAAGGGCATCGTCCCGCTCGCGATCGGCGACACCCGCGACCGGATCGGCGCCTTCCTGGTGCAGAACGGCGGCTGGTGGACCAGCGCCGACGGCAAGCAGCCCACGGCCGACACCCCCGCGAACGAGACGGCGCTGGGCTACGTGCAGGGGCTGCTGAAGAACGGGCTGGCGCAGTATCCGAAGCAACTCGACACCGGCTGGGGCGGCGAGGCGTTCGGCAAGGCCAAGGTCGCCATGACGATCGAGGGCAACTGGATCAAGGGCGCGATGAAGGCCGACTTCCCGAACGTCAAGTACACGGTCAAGGAACTGCCCGCCGGCCCGACCGGCACCAAGGGAACCCTGTCGTTCACCCAATGCTGGGGAATCGCGGCCAAGAGCCAGTTCAAAGACCAGGCGATCAAGTTCGTCGAGGCGATGACCACAGCCGACCAGCAGATGCAGTTCGCGACCGCGTTCGGCGTCATGCCCTCGCGGCAGTCCGCCCAGGCGCAGTACACCGCCAAGTTCCCCGAGGACGCCGCGTTCATCGCTGGAGCCGCCTACGGACACGGCCCGGTGAACGCACCCAAGATGGACAGCGTCCTGGCCGACCTGGACACCGCACTGCAAGGCCTGACCACCGGCACCCCCAAGGCAGTACTGCAACGCTTCGACAAGAACGCCAAGACGGCACTCGGCGGCTGACCACCGTGGCCGACTCCAAGCGCGGCGGCATCCGCGGCAACGAACGGATAACCGGCTGGCTCTTCGTCTCCCCCGTGGTACTCCTGCTCGGACTGTTCCTGCTAGTGCCGATCCTCATGGCGCTCTGGGTCAGCTTCACCGACTGGAACGGGCAAGGCAGCCCGTTCCAGTCGGGCGTCCCCCTCGCCGGGCTGGACAACTACACCAACCTGTTCACGCAGGACGGCCTCGCCCGCGAAAACTTCATGACCAGCATCCGCAACAACGCCTACTACGTGCTCGCCGTCGTACCACTACAGACCGGGCTGGCCCTCACCCTCGCCCTCGTCGTCAACAACCGACTACTCAAGGGCAAAAGCTTCTTCCGGACCGCGTTCTACTTCCCATCAGTGACCAGCTCCGTCGCGATCAGCGTGGTCTTCCTGTTCATGTTCGCCAACAGCGGAGCGATCAACGCCATCCTGGGCTTCTTCGGAATCAACGGACCACAATGGTTCGTCGACCCGCGCGGCATCCTGCACCTCCTACTGGACCGCGTCGGACTCGTCGACACCAACGCGCCACCCGCCGCCCTGACCGAGCACGGCGTGCTCGGCCTGACCTGGTGGGACTGGACCTCCGGGCCAAGCGTGGCGATGTGCGCGATCATCGCCCTCGTCGTCTGGACCACCTCGGGCACGTTCATGCTGATGTTCCTGGCCGCCCTGCAGAACATCCCAGGCCAACTGGACGAGGCCGGGCTCATCGACGGCGCGAACCGCTGGCAGCGCCTGCGCTTCATCACCCTGCCACAGCTGCGGCCCACCATGTTCTTGGTGCTCACGTTGGGCCTGATCGGCACCTGGCAGGTCTTCGACCAAATCTACGTGATGAGCCAGGGAAACCCGGCCAAGACGACCCTCACGCCCGCCTACCTCTCCTACCGCACCGCATTCCGCGACTTCGACTACGGCTCCGGCGCGGCCATCTCGTTCGTCCTGTTCCTGATCATCGTGTTGCTCACCCTGCTGCAGCGGCGGGCCCTGCGGGAAAGGCCCTGACATGCGTACGCTCGCCGCCCGGTTCGCCGGCTACGCCATCCTGGTCTTCTTCTCCCTGGTCTTCCTCTACCCGTTCGTCATCCAGATCGCGAATTCGTTCAAAACCGAAGCGGACGCGGCAGCCAACCCACTCTCGCCCCTCGCGGACCCGTTCACCACCGAATCAATGACCCGGATCTTCGACGGCACTGGCTTCCCCACCTGGCTCAGCAACTCCCTGCTGGTCACCGTCATCGTCACGATCACCCGGGTACTACTCAACTCGATGGCCGGCTACGCCCTGTCCCGGCTCCGCTTCCCCGGCCGACGCCCGATCTTCGCCACCATCATCGCGCTCATGGCCGTACCCGGGGTGGTCCTGCTCATCCCCAAATTCCTGGTCCTCAACCAACTCGGCATCTACGACACCTACGCCGCACTGATCGTGCCGCTCATCGCCGACGCGGCCGGCGTCTTCATCATGAAACAATTCTTCGACTCGATACCGGTCAGCATCGAGGAAGCAGCCCGCATCGACGGCGCCAGCATCTTCCGAACCTTCTGGTCAGTCGTACTCCCCACCGCCCGGCCAGCCCTGATCACGCTGACCATCCTGTCCTTCCAAGGCTCCTGGAACGAATTCGGCCACACCCTGGTCGCAGTGCAGAACCCATCCCTGTTCACCCTGCCCCGCGGACTGGCCGACCTCGTCAGCGGCTCACTCGGATCCGGCACCCAGTACCCACTCAAACTCGGCGCCGCACTCCTCGCCACCATCCCAGTAGCGATCATCTTCGTGATATTCCAACGCTACTTCGTCCGCGACGCCAACCAAGGCGCCGAAAAAGGCTAACGTCCCTCCCACCACCTCGTTGACATGGCCCCGGCAACGCCTGGGCCATGTCAACGCTGACGGCGCCCCTCTGACTGACCGAGCCCGGCAACGGCGACCCACAGAAGCGATCACCTTCACGCCAGTTGGCCTCCCGCGCCGGCCCAGCGCGCAGCGCATCGAGCAACCGCCCAGAAAGTGCTAACCATCGGCACCTTGAACTTCATTCGGTACATCCACCAGCACGGCGTGGTCTCCGGTCTGGATGCCGCCTTCGACGCCGAGGTCGTCGTGACTGAGACGACGTTCCGCGCGGCGGACGCACCGGACAGCCAGGACAACGATGCACACCGCGGCAGCCAGCGTTGTAGCGCGGGGGCTGTCTTAGCACACGTAGGAACCGGCTGCATGCGCGATCACCTCGACGACTTTCGTCCAGCTCTGGGAGCGATCACCGCCAGAAGACCGCCACCGCCCCGTTGAGCAGCGTCATCAGCCCGATGCCGAGGAAGTGTCCCTTCGCGACGACTTTCCCGGCCTGCTCACGCGCCACGGCCACGCCGATCGCGGCGCCGATGAGGACCCCGATGCCGAGCTTCACGCCCAGCTTGACGTAGTTGAGGTCGACACCCTCCGGGAACGGGATCGCCAGCAACACCCCGAAAGTCAGCAGCGCGCCGATACCCACGCGCATGACCCAGGTAACCTGATAGCGCCCGCTGAAGTATTGCGTCGCGAAGCCACCGAGCAGCAGCGCGAAGCCGATGAGGTGCAGGTAGCGCAGCAGCAGCCGAAGGATTTCCAGTGCGTCCATCCGGCGATCATGCACCATGATCACCCGGGGGAGGCGAAACTGAGTGACCCTTATCTGGCGTTCCAGGTCCAGCAGCCCGGTGGAAGTCCTCGTCCAGCACGCCCGGGGTGCGTCGGACCAGGATCACCCAGGCCAGGCAGGTGAATAGATCCACCGTCTCGGGAACCTCGGTGCCGTTTCCCGCAACATTTCCCGGCCCGTCAGCACAGCGTGGTCAGCACTGGCACCCGGCCGATGAACCCGAGCCTGCTCCAGGCCGGCGGATCGAGATCGTCGGCCCAGTCGGCGATCACGGCGAACGTGCTCGCCCCGGCCATCACCGCGCACACCGCGACCGCGAACACGCTCGCCAGGGGGTGCGGATCCCTCCCGAGTCACGCGGGTCAGGAACCCGTGCCAGAGCCCTCAACAGGCCATACTCCTCCCGGCCAACGGGCCGGGAGTCGGTCGGGGCGGGGCGTGCTGACGGATCACGTCGATCAGCGATTTTGACATGCGCGGGGTGTGGTCCTTGTCGGTGTCATGTTGTCTCAGCAACTCCATGATTACCGACCGACCGCACCCGTCCTACGTCACCTTCCAAGAAGGCCAGCGACACCGCCCAGGTCAGATACACCCGCAGGCGACTACGCAAAGCCCCTGCCCCTTGACCCCCCAGTAGTCAGGAGGGTCAGCGGCATGCTCACCAACGCGTGCTGTCCACGGACGGCGGCTTACCAGTAGAGGTGAATGTGGCCGCGTTCCCAGGCGGCGTGCCCGGGGGCCTAGTGACGGCCGGGCCAGTGTCGCCGGTCAGGCGTCGGCGGGCTCGTCGTGGATGGTCTCGTGGGTGACTGGCTGGCCGCAGTGGTGGCAGACCAGGTCGACCTGGACCGGCTGGCCGCAGGAGTGCCGGCGGGTGAGGGCCGGGGTGTCCACCGCCCATTTGTCGCCCCATTGGTAGAGGGCGAGCATGACCGGGAACAGCTCCCGGCCGGCCTCGGTGAGGTGGTACTCGTGGCGCGGCGGGCGTTCGCTGTACTGCCGGCGCTCGACGACCCCGGCCGCCTCCAGCTTGCGTAGACGGTCGGCGAGGATGTCGCGGGACGCGCCGGTGTAACCGGCGATGCGGGCGAAGCGGTGCACGCCGTAGCCGATCTCGCGCAGGGCCAGGAGCGACCACCGCTCGCCGAGGACGTCCAGAGCGGCCGCGAGCGAGCAGGGACGGACCTCCAGGGGCAGGTCGGCCAGGCGGATGGCGGCCCGTGGCTCGGGGTCGGTCATCATCCCAGCCTAACCCAGTGTGTTGCCATTTCCAACTCACTCGTCTAGCCTGGTCACAGGTCAGTAGGAAATCACAACACACTCCCTACTCGGGGGATTCGGGAGTCCACTTCATGTCGAGGAGACGAACATGGCGATCATGACCAACACCGAGTCGAGCATCAGAATCCCTGGAACCAGCAGGCACTTCCTCGACCCGGCCGCCGGGTCGCGCGACCAAGGGCAGGGCCGACTGCGATACCTCGCCGGCGGCAGCGGCGCGCCGCTAGTGCTGCTGCACACCGTGCGCACCCAGGCCGAGCATTTCCGCCACCTCATCCCGCTGGTCCAGCAGCGATACACCGTGTACGCGCTCGACCTACCAGGAATGGGCTACTCGCAGATCGTGCCCGGCGCCTCCTACGAGGAGCCCGCCATGCGCGCCGCCGTCAAACGACTCCTCACACAACTCGATCTGCGCGACGTGACCCTGCTCGGCGAGTCGATGGGAGCCACGCTGGCCCTCACCACAGCGGCCGACCTCCCCGACCGCGTCCGACGCGTCGTGGCCGTCAACGCCTACGACTACCCCGGCGGAATCGCCAGGTCCAGCCTGCTGGCCCGACTGATCGTCACCGGCGTCATCGCGCCCGGCGTAGGCCCGATACTCGCCGGGCTGGAACCCAAAACCGTCATGCGCACCATCCTGACCGGCGGCCTCGTCGACCCGGCCGCACTGCGCGAGGACTACCTGGACGAGCTGCTCAACGTCGGCCGCCGCCCGGGCTACCCGACCGTCGCCCGCGCCGTGTACCGCAACCTCCCCAGCCTCGCCGCGGCCCGCGCCCGCTATCCCGAGGTCACCGCGCCGGTCCACCTCGTCTACGGGGAGAAAGACTGGTCCCGACCCTCAGACCGCCAGGCCACCAGGCGACAGCTCCCCCGCGCCGAGTTCACCCAGGTCCCGAACGCCGGCCACTTCATCACCCTGGAACGGCCTGACGTGCCAGCCAGCCTACTGAACGCGGTCGCATGACCTACCACGCCAAGACGGGCGTTGGTTCCCACACGACCGGCTGAGCTGCGGGGCTGACCGCCTGTTAACGGTGCCGTCGAGTATCAGCGACGCCGCCGAAACGGTCCGTGCCTACGTTCACCGGCATGTTGGTCACGACGGGATCCGGGCCGTCTGCCCAAGACGACGAACCATGAAGCCGATCCATCCTTGATCAACATGCCGGGAACCGTATGTGCCGGCGGTTTCCGGCACCGTCGCTGACCGCCGACACTCGTGATAACTGCCCAGCTCAACATGGCCCACACCGCGCCAGACCCGACCCGTCGCGATCCCCAGCCACACATGGGGTGCCCACCTCCTTCACGGCCTACACGGCGACGCCGACCCCCATCCGGGCTCTCGACCTGGCGAACGGCTCGGCCGACCGGAACGTGGCCACCTTTGAGAACATGTCGTAGGTGCCCGGTTCTGTTTGCCGGTGCTGGCCGGACCCCCCTCGTGTGCACGAGTGCCCAGCGGACCGCGCCTGCTATGGCCGGGAGGCCGGCGCAGGGCCGAGCGGCTGGCCACCGGGGCCGTCCTGGTAGGTCAGCCAGGGCACCGACGGCACTCGGTCTGCTCCGGGCTTGCGGTAGTCGCACACTCCGCGCGGGAATGCCTGCCGCAATCTGGTCCACTGCTGTGCGGTGAAGGCGACGTTGTAGTCACGCGGGTTGACGGGTTTGAGCTGGCATTTGAGGACGTCGTTGGACAGCGGTGCACCGGCGGCGATCCGCGGGTCACCGGCGAACGGGAACGTCGCCCGGCAGGTGTTGGGGTCGGTCACCTTGACCCCGTCGACGAAGCAGGCGTCGACCGCCTCGGCTGGTTTGTGCCGGAGGATCTTGGCGCTGCGTGGTGCGTTGCTGCGATCGGCCTCCACGGCGGCCAGCCACCGGTCCATGAGCAGGAACGCCTGGTCCGCGATGGACGCTGGCGGCGCGAGGCCGGGTCCGGGGAACGTCCAGATGATCTGGTTGTTGGCGTGTCCGTTGGCGTTGCGTAGCCGTTCTCGCGTGGCGTGACTGTGGAACGCGGTGTGGATGTCGTTGAGGTTGTTGTTGGCGCGCAGGTCAATGATGGCGACGTTGTCCAGTTGCGCGGCGTCCTGGGTGATGCTGCTACGGTAGGCGGTCTGGACCGCGCCCGGGTCGGCGACGTTGCGGCGTGGCACGAAGTTGTGGTCGATGTCGACGCCGCCGACGTTTTCGTTGAGGTTGACGAACTGCTCCGGGGTGATTGTTCCGGCCTGCAGCGCCCGCAGTCCGTACTGCACGCCGACGTTGTCGAAGGGCAGTTTGGCGAAGCCGAATCCGGCGGCCCGTTCGGCGGGGGTCCACAGTCGTTGCGGTCGTTGGCCGAAGACCGCGACCAGGAAGTCCTGGTAGGTGCTGCGGCAGCCGGCGGGGTTGGTCGCCGGGTGGTAGAGCTGCGCCTGTTGTTCGGGCGTGAGTGGCGTGGGGAAGCAGGATTGCAGGAACGGCGGAAGCGGTACCCCGGGCGGCGGCTGGGTGTAGGCAGGGTCCTGGAAGTTGCCGAAAGACGAGTCCCAGGCTTCGCAGGCTGTCCGGTCGGTCGGGGCGACGGGCACCGCGTTGCCCTGCGCCGCAGCCCGCTGCGCTGGGTCGGTCCATAGGTTGGGTGACACCGTGCTGAAGACCCGGCGCATGAGGTGGCAGTCTTCGACCTCGACCAGGGCGCCGGACCACATGTCCTCGTAGCTGGCGTTCGGCTGGATGCCGTCGAGTAGGCCGGGGTAGGCGTTGGCGATCTCGTGTTGCTGGATCGACCCGCCGGACAGTCCCTGCGCGAACGTGTACCGGATCTCTCCGTAGCGTTCGGTGATGTGTTCCTTGAGCATCATCACCGATTCCGCGGAGACGATTGAGTTGCAGTTGCCGCCGAGGACGTTCAACGACGAGGTCGCCACCATGAAACCGCGTGAGAGCGCCCGGTCGATCTGTACATTCTGCGCGAGGCCTTGGGTGTGGTAGGTGTTGCAGTTGGCGCCGAACGGATAGAACAGCTTATGGTTCCAGCCGTTCTGTGCGTCCCAGGCGGTCCACGGTCGGACGGGGTCGGACAGGACCGCTATCCGGTAGATGCCGCGGTTCTGGGTTCCGGTTTCCTCGCGGAAGACGTACGGGACGGTGACTCCCTGGTCGGTGGTTGTCGTGGCGATGTCGGCCGGTGGTGCGGCCGGGTCGTAGCGGGCGAACTCGCCGCTGGTTCGCCGGTAGAAGAACTGGTGGCTGGGTTGGGCGTTGCATTGTGGGTCCTGCGCGGGCCCGAGGCCGTTGGCCTGTGTAGTGCAGATCCACGGTGCCACCTGCGGGCCGGAGAAGACGGGGCCGCCGTTGGGGTGGTTGGTGATCGTGATCCGGGTGGCGTCGTGGCCGTGCGGCGTGCCGGCGAGGACGGCGATCAGGTGGCTCTGACCGACCGGTAGCCGTTCCAGTAGGCCCAAGACGCGGCCGTTGGCGCGGCGTGCGAACGCCTCGCTCACGTTTCGTAGGCCGTCGTCGGTGGCGAGTAGCACCCGAAGCCGCGACGCGTCCGCACCGGGCGGCAGCTGCGCCTCGACCAGCGCATCGCCGCCAGAGATCAGGTCGGCGCGGTTGGAGAGCACCAGCATTTGGAGGTTGCGGGAACCACCGGCCGACGGGCCGGGTGCGGCCGCGGCGACGGTTGGCGTGAAGGTGATGACCGCGCACGTCGCAGCGGCCATCGCGGCGGTGAGGGGGGACTTCATCGGTTTGTCCTCCTCGAAAATTCAGTACCCGCCCGGGTGGGGTCCAGCGGGGGTTAGGACCAGTCGCGTTGGTCGTGGATCGTCGGGCCGTCCGGCAGGTTCGGCACGCAGACCACGTCCGCTGCCAACCGCAAGTGCGCGCGGATCAGTTCGTGTACGCGCTGTGACAGGTGTGGATCTGCGGTGGGGGCGGCGACGATTTCGCATCGCAGGCTGTCTCGGTGGTCGGCGCGCTCGATGACGAAACGGTGTGCGGTCACACCGGGTTCGCCGGCCAGCGCCGCGGCCGCCTGTCTCGGGTGCAGGAACACGCCGCGCACCTTGACGGCTTCGCCGACCCGGCCGAGGACGCCGGCAAGCCGCAACGAGCCGTCGACGCCGAGCGTCCAGGCGGATAGGTCACCGGTGCCGAAGCGCACAAGTGGTTGATCCGGTCGTAGCAGGGTCACCACGACCTGCCCGATGGTGTCGTCGAAGTAGGGTTGCCCGGTGCCCAGGTCGCAGACCTGGATCAGGACGCCGCCTGGCAGGGCCAGCCCGGAACCGGGCCCGGTTTCGTAGCCGAGCAGGCCTGCCTCGGCGGTCCCGTACGCCTGGTGGACGATGGGAACGTGTTCGGTCAGCCACGATCGCAACGAGTCGGGCAGAGGTTCGGCGGTGACCAGCGCACGGCGTACCGGGAACCGTACGTCGAGCGCTTCGGCGGTGTTCACCAGCGCCTTGAGGTAGGAGGGCAGGCCGACGTAGCCGCGGGCCTGGACCGCGGCGGCGACCTGCACCTGCAGTTCCATGTTGCCGACCCCGGCCGGTACGACCGTGGCTCCGACGGCGAGGGCAGCCTCCTCGAACATCGCGCCCGCGGGCGTCAGGTGGTAGCTGAAGCAGTTGAGCACGGTGTCGCCGTCCCCGATGCCGGCCGCCCGCAACGCGGGTGCCCACCGCCACGGATCGGTACCCGCCAGCTGTGGTTCGTACAGCGGTCCGGGTGAGGCGAACACCTTGCGCACCAGCGTCTGTGGCGCGACGGCACCGCCGAACGGCGGGTTCGCGTCTTGCGCGGCGATCAGGTCGTCCTTGGTCAGGATCGGCACCCGGTTCAGGTCGGCCACCGAGGTCACCGAGGGCACGTGGGCCTTGGCAATCCGCCCGGCCAACGCCGGCACCCGGGCGGCTGCCTGCTCGACCGCCGCGACGACCGCTGCGTCCAGTCCGTGGGTGTAGGCGTGGATCCTGTCGGCCAGCACCGAAACCTCCTATAGCCAGCGCTTGCGGCGCTTGTAGTGCTTGACGTCGCGGTAGCTGCGCCGTCCCCCGGCCTCGCCCAGGCCGAGGTAGAACTCCTTGACGTCGGGGTTGTCGGCGAGTTCGGCGGCGGTTCCGGCCAGGACGATCCGGCCGGATTCCATGACGTAGCCGCGGTGGGCGACGGCCAGGGCGCGCCGGGCGTTCTGCTCGACCAGCAGGGCGGTAAGCCCGAGGTCGGTGTTGAGCCGCCGGACGATGTCGAACATCTCGTCCACCAGCAGTGGGGCCAGGCCCAGCGACGGTTCGTCGAGCAGCAGCAGCCGCGGGTCGGACATGAGTGCCCGGCCGATGGCGAGCATCTGCTGCTCGCCGCCGGACAGGTAGCCAGCCACCCGACCTCGTAGGCCAGCTAGCCGGGGCAGGAACCCGTACACCCGGTCGAAGTCCGCCGCGGCGCCGCGGGTGTATGCACCGGCGACCAGGTTCTCGTGCACGGTGAGATGCTCGAAGACCCGCCGGCCCTCCATCACCAGGGCGATGCCGCGGCGTACCCGCTCGGCCGGCTCGGCCCGGGTGATGTCGGCACCGTCAAAGGTCACGGTGCCTTCGGTGACCGCGCCGTGCTCGGTGGGCAGCAGCCCGGTGATCGCCTTGAGCGTCGTCGACTTGCCCGCGCCGTTGGACCCGAGCAGGGCGACCACTTCACCGCGCGGCACCACGAGCGACATACCGCGCAGCACGAGTATCACCTCGTCGTAGATCACCTCGACGTTGTCGACCGACAGGAGCGTGTCCGCGCCGGCCGCCGGTTGGCGGTCGCGCATCGGCGTGCCCCGGCCGCTCGTCATGCCTTCGGTGCCACGGCCGCGGTCACCTCGGTGAACGTGCCGCCCGAGACCCGGTAGATACTGGATGCGGTGGCGCCGCGGTGGCTGTCGGCGGAGAACTTGATCGGGGCGAGGACGCCGCCGGTGTCCACGGCCGGCATCGTCTCCAACCCGGCGCGGATGTTCGGGCCGGTCAGTTCCTTGCCGTCGGCGAGGGTCTTCTCGATGCCCTTGACCATCGCGTGCATGGTGTACCAGCCCTGGACGAAGTGCAGACCCTTGGCGTCGAGGTCGATGCCCTTGCCCTGGCAGTAGTCGCGGACAGCCTGGTGACCGGGCTTGGCGATGCCGGGCGGCGCGAACGGCTGGATCATCAGGTGCCCCTCCGCGGCCGGACCCGCAACCTTGATGAACAGTTCGTCGGCGCACCAGTTCAGGCAGACGATCTTCATGTCGAGCTTCTGGGCGGCGATGTCCTTGGCCACCACCGCGGCGGGACTGGACACGTTCTGGATCACCACATACTTGGCGCCCTGCGAGTTGGCCTGCTGGAGAATGCCGACGTGGTCGGTGGCGCCGGCCTTCATGGGATACGCCTTGAACCCGAGCCGGTAGCCCTTATCCTTGATCCACTTTTCGGCGTCGGCGAGCGGTGCGGTGCCGAACGGCGAGTCATGGTGCAGTACGGCCAGTTGAGCCGCCGGATCCTGGGCGGCGATGTAGTCAATCGCGACCCGCAACTGGTCGGAGTAGGTCGGCGCCACCACGAAGTTGTACGGTGACTGCTTCGGGTCGGTCAGGACCTCGGCGTACGACGCCGACATGAACGGAAGCTCGTCGTCTTTGACCTTGCTCCGCAGCGCCTCGCTGTCGCCGGTGCCCCAGCCCTGGATGGCCACGGCGCCCTCGGCGACGAACTTCTTGTACTTCTCCTCGGCGGTGGGGACCTTGTACTGGTAGTCCTCGCTGAGTGCCTTGATCTTGTGGCCGTCGACCCCGCCCTTGGCGTTGAGGTTGTCGACATAGGCGAGCATGCCCTCGTTGTAGGGTTTGCCGACGTCTGCGGTGGCACCGGTCAGGTCGGCGATGACGCCGATGACGATGTCTTCCTTGCCTTCGCCGCCACCGTCGTCGGCGGTGGGTCCGCCGCACCCGGCGAGCAGCACGGTAGCCGCCGCGGCAAGCGTGAGTTTGCGCATTGCGGTACTCCTTCGTGGGCTTGTTGGTGGGGCTAGTAGCGGAACGGCCAGAACCGCACGTAGTCCTTGACCCGGCGCCAGATCCGATCCAGACCGCGCGGCTCGAACAGCAGGAACAGAACAATGACCAGACCGAACGCGGCCGCCTGCACGGCGGGCAACTGGTCTGCCAGCAGGGGAACCCGGGTGCGGAGGGCATCGGCGAGCTCGGCGAGCAACGGGGGCAGCAGCATGATGAAGGCCGCCCCGTAGACGGCGCCCGCGACGCTGCCGAGCCCGCCAACGATGATCATGGCGAGGTACTGGATCGAGACGTCGATGGTGAACCGTTCCCAGGTGACGGTCTGGGTGTAGTGGGCGGTGAGGGCACCGGCCAACCCGACGTAGCCGGACGACACGGCGAAGGCCATCAACTTTGTCCGGGTCAGGTCAACGCCGATGGCCGACGCCGCGATGTCGTGGTCGCGCACGGCCATGAACGAGCGACCGAGCGCGGTGCGGAACAGGTTCCGGGCGGTGACGACGGCCAGCACCGCGAGGCCGGCGATGATCCAGTACCAGACGAACTCGAAACTGGTCCGGGGCACCCGCCAACCGAAAAGGGTCAACCGGTCGACGTCGAGAAAGCCCTGCCCGCCGGTGAGCCAGCCCCACCGGCGGACCACGAAGATGATGATTTCCTGGCTGGCGATGGTCGCGATGGCCAGATAGAGGCCCTTGAGGCGCAACGCCGGCAGGCCGAAGAACGCACCAACCGCCGCCGTCACCAGCACGGCGGCGAGCATGGCCAGCGGCACCGGCAGTCCGGCGCGCTGCGCCAGCAGCCCGGAGGTGAACGCGCCGACGGCGAGGAATCCACCCTGGCCCAGCGAGATCTGACCGGTGAACCCGACCAGGATGTTCAGGCCCACGGCGCCGATCGCGGCGATGCCGATGGTGTTGACGATGCCGAGCCAGTAAGGGTCGACCAGCCACGGCAACGTGAGCAGGCCGGCGAAGACGAGCACCAGCCGCAGGCGCTCGGCCGACGTGTGTCGAAGCCGCAGTTCGGAGGCGTAGCTGGTGTGGAACACGCCGGCGGCGGTGGCGGCCATGTCAGACCCTCTCGATGCGTGGCTGGCCGAACAGCCCGTACGGGCGCAGCAGCAGGATGAGCACCAGCACGACGTACGGCGCCACCTGTGAGGCGCCAGCCGACATGCCCTCGGCATACTGGCTGACCAAACCGATGACGGCGCCGCCGATGATGGTGCCCGGCACCGAGTCGAGCCCGCCGAGAATGACCACCGGGAAGACGACCAGGCCGAATGTGCCCAGGTTCTGGCTCAGTTCGGCGATGTCGGCCAGCAGAAGGCCCGCGATCAACGCGCTGACAGCGGCGAACGCCCACGCCAGCGCGAAGATCCTGCGCACCGAGATGCCCTGGACCAGGGCGGCCTGCTGGTCGTCGGCGACCGCACGCATCGCGACGCCGTGCCGCGACCACCGGAAGAACACCGTGAACGCGGCGAGGACGACCACCGCGACCGCGACCGCGACGAGCCGGTCCAGCGGCACCGTGGCCCCCGCGACGGTGGTGGTCCCGGCGGGCAGCACCTTCGGCATCTCGCGTGGGGTGGTGCCGAAGAACATCGTCACCACGGCCTTGAGGACAGCGGCCAGGCCGATCGTCACCATGATCACCGCTATCGGGTCCTCACCGATCAGCGGCCGCAGGATCACGCGTTCAATCCCGACGCCCAGAATGGCCGCCGCTGCCACACCGACGAGCACGGCAACGGCGAACGGCAGTCGCAACAGGACGAACGCGGCGTAGAACAGGTAGGCGCCGACGAGCAGCAGCTCGCCCTGCGCGAAGTTGATGACGCTCGTCGCCTTGTAGATGAGCACGAAGCCGAGCGCCGCCAGCGCCAGCACCGCACCGTTGGCCAGACCGTAGACCGTCAACTGCACAAACTGACTCATGCGATCGCCCCGCTCATGTTCGTCCACTCCAGACCGGGCGTCGCGGCTGGCCGGCAAGCCTCTCGCTGTCGATGGGCTGGTGGATCGTCAGCGTGATGGTCCGTTCGGCGGTGGTGCCGTCCTGATAGGCGACGGTGGTGTCCACGTCGACAGTGGGCTCGTCACCGTCGAGGGCGGCGATGATGTCCGCGTAGCGGGTCGCGATGACGTTGCGGCGGACCTTTCGGGTGCGGGTGATCTCGTCGTCGTCCGGGTCGAGCTGCTTGTGCAGCAGCACGAAGCGCCGGACCCACATCGAGGCCGGCAGGTCGGCGTTGGCGCGGGCGATCTCGGCGGCCAGGAGGTCGGCGACGGCCCGCTGGGTGGCAAGGTCGGTGTAGGTGGTGTAGCCGATCCGGGCCCGCTCGGCCCAGGCTCCGACGGTGGCGGGATCGAGGCAGAGGATGGCGGTGATGCCGTGTCTGCCGAGGAATGCGACGGCCTCTTCGACGTATGGCGAGAACTTCAGCTTGTTTTCGATGAAGGCGTTGGAGAACCGGCTGCCGTCGGCCGGGTGGTGGAGCACGTCGGCCTGCCGGTCGATCACGACGAGATGGCCGTTGTCGAGGTACCCGGCGTCGCCGGTGTGCAGCCAGCCGTCGGGATCGGTGGCGGCGGCGGTGGCCTGTGGGTCGTGCAGGTAGCCGCGGAACACGCTCGGCGAGCGCAGCAGGATCTCGCCGTCGTCGCTGATGCGTAGCTCGGTGCCGGGGATTGCGGCGCCCACGGTGTGGAACCGCAGGTCGCCGTCGTGGTGGGCGACCGCGATGCCGCAGATCTCGGTCTGTCCGTAGATCTGTTTGAGATTGACGCCGAGGGCGTGGAAGAACCGGAACACGTCCGGCGACAGCGGCGCACCCCCGGTGTAGCACCGTTTGATCCGCAGCAGGCCGAGCTGGTCGCGTATCGGGCGTAACCCGATCGCGTCCGCGACCGCGTGGGCCATGCGCAGCAGTACGCCCGCCGCCCGGCCCGTAGTGCGGTGGGTGGCAACCCGGTCGCCCACCTCGTAGGCCCAGCCGAAGACGTGGCGCTTGAGCCATCCCGCCTCGTCGATGCGTACCTGGACGTCGGAGAGCATCGACTCCCAGATCCGGGGTGGACTGAACATCACGTCGGGTGCGATCTCCCGCAGGTCGGTGCGCTGGGTTGCGGCGTCCTCCGGAAACGACAGTGTCAAGCCGTGGCGCAACCCGCACGCGACGGCGAGCATCTGCTCACCGATCCACGCCAGCGGCAGGAACGAGACGTACCGGTATCCGGGCCGCAGCGGGTCGATCTCGACGAGATGCTCGGCCATCGCTATCAGATTGGCGTGCGACAGCTCGGCCAACTTGGGACGCGCGGTGGTGCCCGAGGTGGTACAGATGATCGCCGTGTCGTCCGGGCCGACCATGGCGACGCGTTCGTCGAGCCACGCCGGCTGGGTCTTCGCTTTTTCTGCGCCGGCGGCTTCGATGTCGGTGAACCGCTCCAGGTATGGCTGCGGGTAGCCGGCCATGCCGCGCGGGTCGTAGTAGATGACCGTGGCGAGCTTCGGCAGTTGGTCTTTGAGCCGGATCAGCTTGTCGACCTGCTCCTGATCCTCGGCCACCACGACCCGAACCTCGGCCAGGGAGAGCACATGCAAGATCTCCTCGCCGACACTGGTGGGATAGACACCCACGACCGCGCCGCCCAGGCACTGCACGGCCAACTCCGTGATCAGCCACTCCGGGCGGTTGTCGCCGAGCACGGCGACCACATCACCACGGCTGATCCCGAGCCCAGCCAGGCCGCGGGCGAAATCGCGTACCCGCCGCGCGTACTGCGCCCAGGTCAGCGGCTGCCATACGCCATAACGCTTCTCCTGCGCGGCGATGGCCTGCGGATGCTCGGCGGCCCGCGCGAAGAGCAGCTCGGGAAACGTGCTCATCGGGCCGCTTCACCGAGGTAGGCGTTGATCACCGCGGGGTCGCTGCGGACCTGCTCCGGCGGACCGTCGGCGATCAGCCGGCCGAAGTCGAGCACGGTCACGGCGTGGGAGATGTCCATGACCACGTCCATGTCGTGCTCGATGAGGACCACACTGACCCCGGCGAGCTCGTTGACGTCGAGCACGTAGCGGGCCAGGGACTCCTTCTCCTCGGCGTTCATGCCCGCCATCGGCTCGTCGAGCAGGAGCACGGCCGGCTGCATGCACAGCGCCCGGCCCAGTTCCACCCGCTTGGCGTAGCCGTACGACAGGGCACCGACCGGCTGGTGGCGCACCACCTGGAGCTCCAGCAGGTCGATGACTTCCTCGACCAGCGCCCGGTGCTCTATCTCCTGCCGGCGGGCCGAACCGAACCAGACCAGTGCGGGCAGCAGAGCGTGACTCATCCGGTGGTGCCGGCCGAGCATCAGATTTTCCAGCACCGTCAGGTGCTTGAAGAGCTCGATGTTCTGGAAGGAACGGGCCAGCCCCAGCCGGGCGATCTGATGTGGCCGGCGCCCGACCAGGTCCACCACACCGTCGGCCCGGGACAGCCTGATCGTCCCGCGCTGCGGCCGGTACAGCCCGGACACGCAGTTGAGCAGGCTGGATTTGCCGGCTCCGTTCGGCCCGATCACCGCGTGGATCTGACCCTGCCGCACGGTCAGCCCGACGCCGTCCAGGGCCTGCACGCCGCCGAATCTCAACCCCACGTCGGACACCGTCAAAACCGGTTCACCCGCGGGCACGGTGCTGCTGTTGAGCGGGAACCGGTACTCCCGAGTGATCATGGCGCCTCCAGACGGCCTGTGATGGACGTTACGTTTCCGCTATGTGAAAGTCAATCGCCATATACGGAACCTGTTTCCTGCTGGTATCGTGCGATCGTGACGGAAGCGGAAACGCGGTCGGGGACGCAGACCGACTCACGCGGCACGCTCGGCACGCTGCGAAACGCCGCTCTCCTGCTGGACCTGCTGTCCGACGGCCCAGCACACCAGCAGCTCACCGAGCTTGCTGAGCGGTCCGGCCTCTCGCTGCCCACGGTGCACCGCCTGCTCCGGTCCCTGACCGTCGCCGGCCTGGTCGAGCAGGACCCCCGGTCGGCCCGGTACGGCCTGGGTCCCGAACTGGTGCGGCTGTCCCAGCGATACCTGGCCCGGCTGCCCGTTCTCACCGCGCTATCGCCATATCTGCTGCCGGTACGCGACGCATTGCACACCTCCGTCCACATTGTCCTGTACACCCGCGGATCGGTGGCCTACGTCGACCGCGCGGACGCCGCCGACATCGGGCCCTACCGGGAGCCACACCGGGTCGAACCGGCGCTGCGCACCGCACCCGGCCGCATCCTGGCCGCGCACGCCGACGATCCCGGCTGGGACGCGGCGCTCGCCCTCGTCGACTCGGCCGAGCGGGCGTTGGCCGCTGATGAGCGCAGCCACTGGCGCAGCGCCACCCACCTCACCATCGCCGCGGCCGAACGCGGCGGCACGGAGGTCGCCGTCCCGGTGCCGGACGGATACGGCCACCCAGCGGCCGCCCTCGCCGCGACCGTCGCGGACGGGGCCGTGCCCCAGGCCGCCGCTCACCTGATCCGAGCCGCTCAAGCGGCGAGCAGGACGCTGGGCCATGGCTGAGCCCGACCTGCCGCGCTGGGCGGCCGTCGCGGACCAGCTCACCTGGTCCCGGCACCCGGACGCGATCTTCCAGCCGCACGGCAGGTACGGCAGCTGGTTCCCCGGCGGCACCCTCAACGTCGTCACCAACTGCGTCGACCGGCACCTGCCGGCCAGCGCCGACCAGCCGGCCATCCACTGGGAAGGCGAACCCGGCGACCGCCGAACCATCACCTACCACGACCTCGCCCGCGAGGTCGAAATGATGGCGGCCGCACTACGCGGTCTCGGCGTCGGCGCAGGCGATCGGGTCGCCCTGCACCTGGGCTGGCTACCCGAAGCCGTCGTCGCGATGCTCGCGTGCGCCCGCATCGGGGCCGTGTTCGCCGTACTCCCGGTGCCGCTACCCGTAGAGGCGCTCGCCGAACGCCTCGACGACCTCGCGCCGCGCGTCCTGATCACCCAGGACGGCGCCTGGCGCCACGGCACCATCATCCCGACCAAGGCCCGCGTCGACGACGCCCTGACCGCCGTCGCCGGCGTCGAGCACACCATCGTGATCCGCCGGACCGGCCAGGACGTCGCCTGGTACGAAGGCGACCGCTGGCTGCACCACCTGCTCGACCCGTTCCGCGACACCGCCGGGCCAGCCGACCAAGCCACGCAGGCCGAGCCGCCCAGCGGGATCCGGGGCACCGCACCGGTAGCGGCAGCGCCACCGGCGGCGCTGCCCGCCGAGCATCCACTGCTCATCACCTGGCTGGCCAACCGACGCGGCCGGCCGGTCACCGCAGTCCACGGCACCGCCAACCTGCTCGCCTCCGCGGTGGCCGTCCACCGATACGGGCTCAGCCCCGGCGGTGTCTTCTGGTGCGCCGGCGACCTCGCCTGGATAGCCGCGCCCGTACACGGCGTCCTCGGCCCACTCGCCTGGGGCGACACCACGGTCATGTTCGAAGGAACCCTCGACGTGCCCACCCGGCGCCGGCTCTGGGACATCATCGACCGGTACCGTGTCGCAACCCTGCTCACCGTCCCATCCGTACTCGCCCGGCTACGCGGCTGGCCGGATGCCGCTCCTCCCGAGCCGGACAAACGCACCCTCCGCCGGGTGATCGCCATGGCCGAGCCGTTCCAGCCGGCGCTGCGCACCTGGATAGCCGACCAGTTCACCGGCGACCCCGACGCGGTCGCCGATGCCTGGGGCCAGATCGAGCTCGGCGGCATCGTCACCGTCGACCACCCGGTCCACCCCGGGCGCATGCCGGACACATCGCCAGAGATCATCGACGCCACCGGCCGCAGCGCGCGCCCCGGAACACCCGGCGAACTGGTACTGCGTCGCCCCTGGGCCGGCACACTGCGCGCCCTGCGCGGCGCGGGCGCCGGCGACGCCTACGAACACTGGGGCCACCCCGACCAGCAGTACGCGACCGGGGACCGCGTTGTCCGGCACCGGGACCCGGCCAACCCCGGCGACCGGCTGGAATTCCTCGGCCGCATCGACCCGGTGGTCTCGATCTCCGGGCAACTGGTCTCCCTCGCCGAGGTGCGCGACGTCCTGTTGGACCACCCGTTCCTGGCCGCGGCCGAGGTCGTCACCCGCCCCGACGCCAAACTCGGCCGCCGGCTCGTCGCGTACGTCGTGCCGGCCACCGACACCATCCCCGGCGCGGCGCTGGCCCACGAACTCGTCGAAGCCGTCCAGGAGACCCTTGGCGGGCTCGCCCGCCCCTCCGCGATCCACTTCCTCGACCGCATCGGCGACGACCTCGCCCCCGACGCCCGACGCCGCGCCCTTGAGGTCATCGCCGCGTCGATCACGACGCCAACGCCGGCCCACATCACCTGGGCGCGGGTCCATGCCGCGGCCGAGATCAAATCCGGTCACCTCAACGACGGCTCGAGCGCCTCGTGACCGTGTGGCTCTGCGACGGGTCCGGTCCATCAGGAGGTGATCTCCACCCAGTCGGTGCGGTGGGCGGCGGCGTGTAGCACGAGGTCCACCTCGGGCAGGTGTTCGGCCGCGACGGCAAGCTGTGGGACGACTTCCTGCCCCGCTACCGCCGCCTCCCCGACGCCACGCTGACCAGCCCAGCCAAGCACTGACCAACACGTCACGCGGAGCGAGGGCACCCTCCTCATGCCGGGACGGTGCCCTCGCTTATCCGCCTGGGCTGGGTCGGCGTCCCAGCCCAGGCGCCACTACGGCGTGCGGACGCAGCTGACCGTGGGTGGGTTGTTGGCTCCGTTCCAGTTGCCCAGGAACCCGAAGGTCGCCGTCTGGCCGGGTGACAGGGCGCCGTTCCAGCCCTCGTTGCGCACGGTGTACGGGCTACTGCCGGGGATCGTGGTCCGGGCGCCCCAGATCTGGGACAGGGTCTGGCCGTTGGCGAAGGTCATGGTCACCGTCCAGCCCGTGGTGCCGGTCGTTGCGGTGTTGGCGACCCGGACCTCGCCCTGGAAGCCGCCGCTACCGGTGCCCCACTGGCCGATCCGTACAAACGTGGCCGAGCAGCCATCCGCGCCCGTCGGCGGCGGCGAGGTCGGCGTGGGCGGCTGCGAGGTCGGCGTGGGCGGCTGCGAGGTTGCGGTGGGCGGTTGGGACGTGGTGGTCGGCGGAGGCGGTGTCGTGGTGCTCGTCGGCGGACCGGTGGGGTCGGCGACGAGGACGCCGCGCCCGTCAGTGCCCAGATACACCCGGCCGTAGACGTTCGGGTCGCCGGTGATGGCCTGGCCGGCGTTGCCGTACTGGTGCTGGTCGTCGTTGATCCGCACCCAGCTGACGCCCGCGTCGTCGGACCGGTGCACGCCCCGGACGCCGTCGATCGTGGCCATCGTGTACAGCGCCCGGTTGGTGCGGCCGGGAGCCGGCGCGCCGAATCCGATGCTCACCGCGCTCGAGCTCACCGCGATCTTGCTGAACGTCGAGCCGGAGTTGGTCGAGTGGTGGATGCCGGTGTCGCTGGCGAGCCAGATGTCGCCCTCGATGCCGGGCATCGTCTTGAACTGGCCGGTCGAGCCGAGGCCGGTCGCGGCCGCGGTGAAGCTCTGCCCGCCGTTGGTGCTGACGTAGAACGTGCCGCCCGAGAATCCGTAGAACTTGTTGGGGTTGACCCGGTCTGCCTCGACCCGGGCCTGGTTCGGCAGGCCGCTGGATGGGCTGAACGAGCCGCCGACGCTGGTGGAGAAGAACACGCCCGCGTTCTCGCTGCTCCACACGACGCGGCTGGCGTTGGCGTTCATGGCCACGTGGCCGCGCTGGGCGCCGTCGGGCACGCTGCCGGTGAACCAGTTCGCGCCGGCGTCCGTGGAGTACGCGATGTTCGCCGAGTTCGTCCGGTCGGTCTGGCCGACGCGGACCATCCACATCGGATTGCCCTCGGCGTAGTCGAGGCTGGTGACCGCGGACATGAACGGCGTGTACATCAGGGCCGGGACGGCGTTGAGGTTCGTGTGCCGGAACCCTCCGATGTCCAGCAGGCCGGAGAACAGCGGTCCGCTCGGATGGCTCACCAGATCCGAGACGACGCTCGACTCCATGGCTCGCACCATCGGCGCGAGGTTGACCGTGCCGCCGGTGTCCAGCGCGGTCAGGTTCGTCGTGCCATAGACGGAGGCGCCGCCGTACATCATCCGGTTGGAGTTGAACGGGTCGATCTCCAGCGCCTCGGTCATCCAGCCGAGCTTGGGCGCCTGCTCCGGCGGCGAGGGTTGGGCGGCGTAGGTCAGCCACGGCACCGAGCTGATGTCGAGGTTGTAGTGGTTGGTGCGGTTCCCGTTCGTGTAGTCCCAGAAGGACCGCCACGTCGCGCCGGCATCGGTGCTACGGAAGATGAACGTGTCCGGCCACCACGAGCTGTAACCGGTGACCATCACGGTGTTGGGGGCCTGCTTGTCGATGGACAGGCCGGAGAAGCCGTACCAGTTCTCGCCGCCACCCGGCGTGGGCGGGGTGATGTCGGTCCAGGTGCCGGTGGAAATCTGGTACCTAGAGACCGCGCCGGTGCCGCCGTCGTACGGGCCGCCCTTGTCGCTGGTCGCGATGTACAGCGCGCCGCCGGCGACCTCGCCCTGGTGGGCGAACGCGCCGGTCGGCTGGCCGGCGACCCGCTCCCATGTGGACCCACCGTTCGTGGAGCGGTACACGGTGTTCTGCAGGTCCGCCACGCCCACGTAGATGCCGGGCGTCGTGCTGCCCGGGGTCCCGCTAGCCTTGTCGAACGCGACCCACACCACGCCCTGGTTGAACGACAGGTACTGGTTGGCGTCGGCCGGGTCCTGCACGTAGTTGCCGGCGTTGGGGAAGTTCGCCACCTGCGACCAGGTCACGCCCGCGTCGGTGCTGCGCCACAGGCCCTGACCGGCCTCGGCGCCGAAGTACAGCACGTTGTTGTTGTTCGGGTCGACCGCCAGGCGTTCGCCCATCCCCCGTCCGGGCATGTTGCCGCCCACCTTGAACGGCAGCTCGGTGACCTGCCACGTATTGCCCCGGTCGGCGGAGCGCAGGATCGCGCCGTTGTTGGGATCCCAGCTGTTGAGGTATATCCCCACGGCCGCGTACACCCGGGCCGGGTTGACCGGGTCGCTGGCCAGGCTCAGCACGCCGTTCCAGCCCCAGCGGTCCCAACCCACCCAGTCCAGCAGGGGCGTCCAGCTGCTCGTGCTCTGGTTCCAACGGTACGCGCCGCCGACGTCGGTGCGTGCGTAGATGAGGTTCCGCTCGGTCGGGTTGAAGACGATGCCGGAGACGAATCCGCCCGCGTCGAGGCGGACGTTTCTCCAGGAATACGGCACGGACGGGGCGGCGCTGGCGCTCGGGACGTTCACCGTGACCAGAGCGACCGCCGCCGCGCCCGCGGCCAGCGCGACGGACAGCGCGCCGGCGAGCTTCTTGCGCATGTGCGGGGTCCTTCCTCGGAACGAGCGGGGTCCGCCTCGACGGAACGGCCCTGAAGCGGCGGCGCCATCCATCGGCATCACTGGAAGTGCCACCTAACATCCTTAGTTAGGGTAGTTACGAAAGTCAATACGCGGCTGCGGCCGTCTACACGGCGAGGCACGGGTCCGGCGGTCTTCGAGGCTGCTAACGGGGTAATTTCGGTAAGCCGTCGATGGGTGAGGTACGGCAGGTGCCAGCCCGGCGTGTGTTGCCAGGTCACAGACCCGAACGACGGGCAGCACCGCCCCGCGAGGGCTTCACCTGGTCCCACGGGAGTAGGCCTCGCCGGGATCCACATTCTCGTCACCGAAGATCAGTCGACGCGCGGCGACGGTCTCGGGTCGTTGGGCCTTGGTTCTTTCGGTCGCCGTGCGGTGATCTCCGGCGAAAGCACTCGCTGGCACGCCTGAGACGCCAGCGGTCGCGGCGATGCCTGCGACCGCTGCGCCCGAGGTGATGACTGCTCGACGTTTCACCCAGCCACTCCTTTGATCGTTCGAGACTCCGTTGCATCTGCTCCGGTACGCGTCTGCCTCCAGACCGGGGCGCGAGCACGCCGTGAAGAGCCGTGCCGCGCCCGCCATCCGGCGCGGGCAGTGTTCGTTGCGAGGGCATTGCCGCTTGTTCACAGATAGGGCTATGGTCTGCCTAGCAGAACAATGGGTCCATCAGATGGACGAAAGAAGTGGGCGGCGGATCGGAGGGCGAGCCGCCGGGCAGGCAGGCGTGGCCACCATCGACGCCTACGAAGAGTGCAAAACGACTTCGACGAACAGCCCGGACGCGCGCCAGACGCGCGGGGCCGTCGCGCGACAACTTTGACGCACCACGGAAGGGCCTCCCTCTATGGGCACGATCGATCGACGCCAACTGATTCAGGGAACGGCCGCGCTCGCCGTGACGGCGACGTTGGTGACGGAGACACTCACGGTGCCGCCGGCCGCGGCTCACACGTCAGGTCGCGAAGCGGGCGGGCTCGGCGAGGCGCGGCCGCTGGACGGGCGCCCGTTCCCCGCCTACGACTACACGCGCGCCAACAAGCTGCCGAGGGAGATGAGCGGGTACTGGACGAAGTCGTTCGACGTCGGCGGCCAGACCCGCACCGCGAAGGTCTACATCTCGCCGGAGACGCCCATCCGTTCCTATTACACGGTTGTCGCGGTTCCCGATGGGGTGGACACGGCTGAGTTCCTCCAAAGGTCGTCGTGGGTCGACATCGGGGACCGGCGGGAGGAAGGGTTGTTCATCCTGGAGCCTGGGGAGGCCGGCTGGGGTGATCACCAGGCCGAGGCGGCCTACGTCGAGGCGGCGATGGCTTTCTACCAGAGCAACCGATACTTCTCGATCTTTGGGCTGCACTACCTCGTCGGCTACGGTGCTGGTGCCCCGGCGTTGGAGGCGTGGGCGGTCGCGCATCCGCTGCGGGTCATCAGCCAGGTGTACGTCGACTCTCCCGGCCTGAGCGCTGAGTACCTGAACTCGTACGCGGCGCGCAAGTTCGACGGCGACACCGAGGGCACCTACACCGACGTCTTGTTCCCGGAGGGTTTCGACCTCATCAGGTATGACGAGACCGTGCTGCCGACCTGGTTCGTCCACCCCGAGCCGCGTTCGGTCAGCGCAAGCCTGTCCTACTGGAAGCGCGCCAACGACACCGTGGACGTCGGCTCCTCCGACCGGACACTGGGTACGGTCTTCCGGCAGCGACGCCGGTCCGGCCGGTGGATGACGTCGTACGCCGGGCCGATCGCCCAGGTCGCGGTCCAGAAGCGACCGATCAGCAGCCGGAACGGGCTGAGCACGAGCCAGATCGTGGACTTCCTGACGGGCTACACCCGGTACGAGAACTTCTTCGCCTATGGCAACCAGCTCTTCGAACGCGCCGACTACGCCAAGCTCGGTGTGCGGGTGCGGACGATGACAGTAGAAGGGTTTGTCCGGGAGTACCTGGTCCACGTACCGCGGTCTGCCCGCCGCTTGTGGCGGGACAAGGCGCCGGTCGTGTTCGTGTGGCCCGGCAACAGCCAAACCGACAAGGTGTTCTTCGATGCCGCGCAATGGTGGAAGGTCGCCGAACGCGAGGGGTGCGTTCTCGTCGTCATCTGCGAGCAGTACAGCAACACGTCCGTCTCCGTCAGCCACCGCGACTCCATCGCCTTCTTCCGGCAGCTGCGGGACGTCATGGTCCGCGAGTACCCCGTCGACCCGACACGGTTTTACTCGACCGGGCAGTCCGCGGGGAGCCAGGTAACCCAGAACTTCGCGATCGCATTCCCGGAGTACTTCGCCGCGGTCGCGTCCACGTCGTTCACCGCCGCCCCGAACGCTGCCGGAGCCGTCAGCATGGACGGCGTGCAGTACCCGGCCAGCGGCCAGATGATCCCCAATTACCAGATCTACGGGTACGGCGACCTCGGGTTCCTCGCCGGCGGGCTATGGGACGACACGCAAAACAGCCTCGACGCGTGGGCGCGCTACCACCTGGGCGCCAACGGCCTGGAACTGTCCGACGTGGACAGCCTCGACGGCGAACGAAGCGGATGGCACGACCGGTTCCAGACCTGGACATGGCGCGACCGCGACACCGCGATCCCGGTACTGAAGCTGACCAAGAACGTCTACCGCTCGCACAACACCATGCCCGAGGAGTCGCCTCTGATGTGGGACTTCCTCAAGCACTACCGCCGGGTGGTCGATCGCCACGGAAACGTGACCCGCTACTTCAGCGAGTCGGGCTTTCGCCGTCCCCGGGACAGCAAGCGGCTCTGACCCCTGGCGGCAAGGCGTACGGCGGCACCAGGAAGCCTTTCCACGTCCGGCACGCTAGGCGTATAAGTAACTATCTAGTACGTTCATATCCGCCGGAGGTGCCGATGTCGACCAGCCTGGCGAACCGGGCCGCCGCGAATTATCGCCTGGCCATCGCGACCGTGTGTCTCTCGGGAACTCTCGAAGACAAGCTCTCGGCCGCCGCGGCGGCGCGCTTCCAGAGCATCGAACTGTTCGACAGCGACCTCATCGGGTCGTCGTGGTCGCCGCGCCGGGTGCGCCAGGAGTGTGCCCGGCGTGGGCTGTCGATCGACCTGTACCAGCCGTTCCGTGACTTCGAGGCGGTCCCTCCCGACGTTTTTGCCGCGAATCTGCGGCGGGCGGAGCGCACGTTCGACGTACTCGAGGAGCTGGGCGCCGGCACCCTGCTGGTCTGTTCATCGGTATCGGCGGACGCCGTGGACGACGACGACCTCGCCGCCGAGCAGCTGCACGCGTTGGCCAGCCGGGCCGAGGAGCGCGGCCTGCGGATCGCTTACGAAGCTCTCGCTTGGGGCCGTTTCGTCAAGACCTACGCACACGCGTGGCGCATCGTCCGGCGCGCCGGCCACCCGGCGCTGGGCCTGTGCCTGGACAGCTTCCACGTGCTCTCGCGCGGCGACGATGCGGCCGGCATCCGGGTCGTGCCCGGGGCGAAGGTGTTCCATGTGCAGTTGGCGGACGCACCGCGCCTGAGCATGGACGTGGTGGAGTGGAGCCGGCACCACCGCTTGTTTCCAGGGCTCGGCTCGTTCGACCTCACCACCTTCCTCGGCCACGTGCTTTCCACCGGCTACGACGGTCCGCTGTCGCTGGAGGTGTTCAACGACGTCTACCGGCAGGCAGATCCCCGGTACGCGGCGATCGACGGCATGCGCTCGCTGCTCGCTTTGCAGGAGGCGGCCGGTGCCTCCGCCGCGCCGGCGGTCCGGGAGCGGCTTCGGCTGGGTGGTTTGCCGGCAGCGCCTTCGCTCGCCGGGCATGTGTTCACCGAGCTTGCCGTCGACGCCGTCTCCGGCCCGGTCACGGCACGCGCCCTGACCGGGCTCGGGTTCGCCCACACCGGGCAGCACCGTTCCAAGCCGGTGCAGCTCTGGGAGCAGGGCAGGGCCCGCATTCTGTTGAACTTCGCGCCGCAGCGGACGGTCGTCCCGGGTACGACTTCCATCTGCGCGCTGGCGGTGGAGAGCGAGGATCCGGTCGGGTCGACGCGGCGGGCGGAGCGGTTGCTCGCCCCGGTGCTGCCCCGCCTGCGCGAGCCGGAGGAGGCGGAGCTCACGTCGGTCGCGGCCCCGGACGGGACGGCGGTCTTCCTGGTCCACACCGGCGCGAACGGCGACAGCTGGCTGCAGGACTTCGTCCCGACCGAGGCGCCGGCGTCCGTCACGGGCGGCATAACCGACACTGACCACGTTTCGCTGACCGACGCCGTCGACGACTTCGACGAGACCACGCTGTTCTACCACGCCGTGCTCGGCCTGCGCGCGGGCCATACCACCGAGATCGCCGCACCCTTCGGCCTGATGCGCAGCCGGGCCGCCACGGATCCAGCCGGGCGGGTCAGGATCGCCCTCCACACGGCGCCGCTGCGCCGTGGCGACTGGGCGCCGGCCATTCCGAACCCACAGCATGTCGCGTTTCGCACCGATGACGCGATCGCCAGCGCGAAGGCCATGCGCGCCCTCGGCGCGCCGATTCTGAAGATCGCGGACAACTACTACGCCGATCTCGACGCCCGCTTGGATCTGCCACCGGACCTGCTGGGGGCGCTGCGTGCGTACTCGATCCTCTACGACCGTGATGAGCATGGCGCGTACCTGCACTTCTACACCGAGATGCTCGGCTCACGCGTCTTCTTCGCTGTGGTGCAACGCGTCGACGGGTACACCGGCTACGGCGAGCCGAGCGCCCCGGTCCGGATGGCGGCTCATCGGGAGCGCCGGTTGTTCACGCTGCGGGACACGCCCGTGTCGCGTCGGGACGAGCGGCACGAGTATTCGCTGGCCCACTTGACGGCGCTGAGCCTGTCCCCGCCGGAGCTGGTCGACGCCGCGGCGGACGCCGGCTACCGGTACGTCGGGCTGCGACTGACCCGGGTGACGCCCCAGGAGCCGCACTACCCCCTGGCCACCGACCCGGCCCTAATGCGCACCACAAAGGTCCGTCTCGCGGCGACCGGCGTCGAGGTCCTCGACATCGAGTTGGCCCGGATCAGCCCGGACGAGGACCCGAAGGACTTCCTGCGCTTCCTGGAGGCGGGCGCGGAGCTCGGCGCACGGCACGTCATCACACAGCTCCCCGATCCCGACCGGGTGCGCAAGGTCGACCGGTTCGCGCGGCTGTGTGAGATGGCGCGACCGCTCGGCCTCACGATCGACCTGGAGTTTCCATCATGGACGGAGACACCGGACCTCCGCGAGGCGATACGCGTCCTGCGCGGCGCCGACCAGCCCAACGCCGGGCTCCTCGTGGATCTGCTGCACTTCGCCCGCTCCGGCTCGAGCGTCGCGGACCTTCGCCAGCTGCCGGCCGAGTGGTTCCATTTCGTGCACGTCTGCGACGCGCCACCCGGGGTTCCCACCACGAACGAAGGGCTCATCCACACCGCACGGTTCGAGCGCCTCTTTCCCGGCGAAGGGGGCATCGACGTACGCGGTATCCTGGCGGCGTTGCCGCCCGGACTGCCCTACGCCTTGGAGATCCCGAAGGCGACGTCGGTGGCGCAGGTAGGCGGGAAGGAACACGCTCGCATGGCGATCGTAGCCGCGCGAGAACACCTCGACCGGGTACCGGAATCGGCCGGATCAGCGTCCTGAGCTCAGCAGCTCGGCTGAGTGGGCGCGCATGGCCTCGGCGTCCGCAGCCCGCCCGGTGAACAGTTCGAACGCGACGGCGGCCTGGTAGGCGTTCATCCCGCCGCCGTGCAGTGTCGGCGCGCCGACGGCGCGGGCGGCGCGGAGCAGGGCGGTGTCGAACGGCCGGTAGACGATGTCGGCGACCCACAGATCCTTGCGGAGGTCTGCCTCTGGAACAGGTGATCCGGGATGGTGTGCCATCCCGACCGGTGTGGTGTTGACGACGCCGTCGGCCTCCGCGAGCGCGGCGGTCAGCTCGCCCGTTAGCGCCGCTGTGACACGCCCCTCGCCGAACGTGACCGTGAGGGCCTCGGCCAGCCATGTCGACTTGGCGATGTCGAGGTCCACCAGGGTGATGGTGCCGACGCCGAGTGTCAGCAGCGCGTGCGCGACCGCGCAGCCGGCCCCGCCGGCGCCGAGCTGCACGACGCGGTCCCGCGGGGCGTCGGAGAAGTCCCGGGCGAAGCTGCGGGCGAATCCGGGTGCGTCGGTGTTGTAGCCGCGGCTGATGTCGCCGTCGAAAACGATGGTGTTGACCGCACCGAGCACCTGGGCGACATCCGACAGTTCGTCGAGGTACCGCACGACCTCCTGCTTGAACGGGTGCGTGACGTTCAGCCCCCGGTATCCGAGCGTGCGGGCCCAGCGCAGCAGGTCTGGAATGTCACCGGCCGCCAGGCCGCGTTCGGCCGAGTCGATGGTCGTGTAGTGGAGCCGGATTCCCTGGCGATCGGCCTCCGCCTGGTGCAGCAGGGGCGCGTGTGATCGTTGGATGCCCTCGCCGATCAGTCCGATCAGGACCATGGACACCTCCCGGTCGGGCCCGTTGGGAAGAAACGTGGAGGGCCGGGCATCCGGCCCTCCACGTTGGACACGGCGTAGTTGATCACGCGGACGCGCGGACATTCTTGTACAGCTCCAGATCCGCACCCTTGAAGTAGGTGTTGAAGTACGCTTCAGCCTTGCTGATGAACGCCTGTCGATCGACCTGGTCGATATCCACCACGGTCCGGCTCGGGTCGCCACGCCACCCTTCGAGCACCTTCTCGGTCTCGTCGTCGACACACTTGCGGTTCTCGGCGCGGATGTCGCGAACCGCCTTGAACAGTGCGTCCTTCTGAGCCTGGCTCATCTTGTCCAGCGTCTTGTCCGACATGACGACGTAGTGGGTGCCGACCTGGTGGTTGGTCAGGCTGGCCACCTTGAGGATCTCGTCGAACTTCTGCGCGTGGGTCGCCACGACCGGGTTCTCCTGCCCTTGCGCCACGCCCTGCTGCAGCGCCAGGTAAAGCTCCTCGACGGCGATCGCGA
This sequence comes from Micromonospora sp. CPCC 206061, assembly GCF_036906915.1. Lineage (NCBI taxonomy): Bacteria > Bacillati > Actinomycetota > Actinomycetes > Micromonosporales > Micromonosporaceae > Micromonospora > Micromonospora sp. CPCC 206061. The sequence continues at coordinate 20,070 of NZ_JBAKHX010000033.1, read as the reverse complement.
CCGCGTTAGCGCCGAGGGCCTTGGCGTTGGCCAGGAACTGCGGCGTGTTCGGGAAACGGATCTTCAGCCCGGCGAGATCCTCTGGCTTGCGGATCGGCTTGGTCGCGGTGAAGGTTCGCATCCCGAAGTACCACGCATCCACAATGGTCGTGTCGGTGGCGGCGTTGAATTCCTTGAAGAAGTCCTGTCCGTTCTGGTCGACCCACTTGAAGAAGTGGTCGACGTCGTTGAACACGTAGGCCGCATCGAGCACGCCGATCTTCGGGAAGGCGGTGGACATCGCCGACCCGCCTTGCAGGTCGATGTCGATGTCGCCGGCCTGCACGCTCGCGAACCGTTCGGCGTCGGGACCGAGCTGGCTGTTCGGGAACAGGTCGAGGGTGAGGTTGAGGTTCTGCCCTTCGACCCGCTCCTTGAGCAGCTTCATTCCACAGTAGAAGTTGGGCTGCGTCTCGGGCTGGGAACTGCCGATCTTCAGTGTGAGACGGGGGTTCTCGCCTTCGGCGGCGGGTGCGTTGTTCTCCGTGGAGCAGCCGGTGGCGAGAACCAGCGGCATGGTGAGGGCGAGCGCGGCAACGAGCCGAAGCCGGCTGATCGGTTTTGGATACATGGGGCTCCCTCTCAGGTCAGGGATGGGGTGTGTTGCGTCAAGCCGCGGATGGAGTTGGAGTGGGGAGTCGGGAAGGGTCAGAATCCGAGCACGCCGGGAAGCCACAGGGAGACCGCCGGGAAGGCGGAGATCAGCACGAGCACGCCGACCAATGGGATCAGGAAGGGCGCGACCCCCCGGAACACCACGTCGACCGGCCTGCCGGTGACCGAGCTCGTGATGTAGAGCACGCTTCCTACCGGCGGGGTCAGCAGGCCGATCATCAGATTGATGATCATCACCACGCCGAAGTAGACCGGGTCGATTCCGAGATCGACGGCTATCGGCAGCAGCACCGGCACGGTGACGAGGATGACGGCGGTGGCGTCGACCAGCGCGCCGAGGATGAGCAGGACGATGTTGACCAGGATGATGAAGACCCAGGGACTGTCCGATATCGCGGTGAGGAACTCGGCGACGTCCCGTGACACGTGGGCGCGGGTCAGGATCAGACCCAGCAGCGCGGCGGCACCGAGGATGAGCGCGATGCCCCCGGTGATGGTGGCGGTCTCGCGCAACGCCTGCAGCAGCAGGCGTGGCCTCAGGCTGCGGTAGATGACGCCGAGCACGAGCATGTAGAGCACGGCTACCGACGCGGCCTCGGTCGGCGTGAAGTAGCCGGAGAGGATGCCGCCGAGCAGGATCACCGGCGTCAGGCCCGGGCCGGTCGCCCGCATCGCCGCCTTCGCGAACCGTTGACGATCGAACGGCACCGAGACGTACTGAGGTCGGCGTGCCGTCCAGAGGAAGATGTAGACGCACAGGCCCACCGCCATGAGCAACGCCGGGACGACCGACGCGGCGAACAGGGCGCCGGTCGAGACCGTCGCGGTGGCGGCGTAGATGACGGCGGGAATGCTCGGTGGCATCACCGGGCTGATGAGCGACGACGACGCCGTCAGGCCGGAGGCGAACCCGTACGGATAGCCGGCCCGCACCATCTGCGGTATCTGCATCTTGCCGAGCCCTGCCACGTCGGCTAGGGCGGACCCGCTCATCCACGAGAAACCGACCGCGGAACCGACGTTGACATACGCCAGATTGCCCCGCACTCTGCCCAGTGCCGCCAGGCAGAAGTCGTAGAGCCGATCCGCGATTCCGAGCCGATTGGCCAGGACACCGACGAGGATGAACAGCGGGACCGCCAGCAACGGAAAGCTGTTGAGACCGTCGAAGGTGGTCTTCAGCGCGAACCCGCTGGAGTTTCCGTCGGCCAGCGCGTACCACATGCTCGGGCCGATGAACGCGAGACCGACCGGCACCCGGATCAGCAGCAGGAAGGCGATGACGAGACCGACCATCCAGAGCTCGAGGATCATCGGGCCTCCGCCGCGTTGAAGACGCCCTCCCGCTGGTTGGCCAGGAAGATACGCACCACCGCCCGTACGGCGCCGGACACGAACCCGACCAGCGGAAATCCGTACATGATCCAGATGGGTATCCCCAGGGCGGCGGTCCGCCGGCTGTGATACATCACGATCAGCTCGTACGCCTCCCACACCAGCACCGCGCAGATCACCGCCGTGCACGCCGCCGACACGGCTTTGACGACCACCATGGCCCGGCCTTTGACGAGGTAGTCGATGATCTGGATGGAGATGTGGCCGTTGTTGCCGATGAGGTAGCCGACCATGATGAACGTCAGCGCGATCAGGGAGTAGTTGGCCAACTCCCCCACGCCGGGCCAGTTGAGTGCCGGCACATACCTGCTGACCACCTGCCAGAGCACGCTGACGAAGATGACCACGACCGCGGCACAGGCGATCGCCAGTTCGACCGAGGCCCAGGCCCGCAGGATTCCTGGCTCGCGCCGCGCACCGCCCTGGCCAGCGGTCTCAACCGGCGCCGGATCATTCGTGCCTGATGTCGTCACGGTCGTGCCTCGCTCTCCACTCCGGTCGGCCGGCTGGTCCGGCATGCCCAACAGCGTGCGGAGGCCGATAACCATCCGGTCGCTTTCAAGGACGACGACTCGCACGGAACCATCCGAGGAGAGACCGACAGCCGGACCTCTTAGTCCATCACGCGGACCTACTGCTAAATTAGGGGCGCCTGCCGCTGCTGGCAATACCTCGAGTCCGGACCGTTACGGATGCGTGAAAGGAGCGGCCGGGTAGGAGAATCGCGGTGACGCGTGGTTCGATGGTTCGCTCGACACCATCCACCGGTTCGCGAGGAGAGTGGGAGAGCGTGGAGGCGCCTATCAGGCGAGGTGTTCCGGCAGCGCAGGCCCCGGCCGCAGAGCCCGCGGACACGCAGGGGGTGCGGAGTGTGCAACGCGCGCTGGACATCCTCGGCCTGCTCACCGAGGATCGACCGACCATCTCGGTGCGGGAAATCGTGGACGCGACCGGGCTGGCCAAGACGACCGTGCTCCGGATGCTGTCGACATTGGAGCAAAGTGGCCTGCTCTGGGCCACCCCCAATGGATACATGGCAGGTCCCGGGCTCTGGCGGTGGGCGCACCTGGTCCAGCGCTCGTGGGAGCTGCCGCCCGACACCCAGCGCAGCATGCGCGAACTCGCCACGCGCCAGCGCGAAACCGTCAACGTCTATGTCGTGCGCGACATGTACCGGGTGTGCATCGCTCAGCAGGAGGGCCCACAGCCCTTGCGGCACGTCGTCCACGTCGGCGACGAGCTGCCCATGTGGGCGGGCGCCTCGTCGAAGATCCTCCTGCGCGATGCCAGCCCCGCCCTGCTGGACCGGATCGCGCGGAGCTCGCCCTACGGGCCCAAGCATGCCAAACGGCTGCGCGAGTGGATCGACGAAGCCGCGGCCAAGGGATACGCGGAGAGCCACGGCGAGCGCGAGGAGGGCCTGTCCGCCGTGGCCGCCCCTATCATCGGCGGGTCCGGGCGGGTCATCGCGGCACTGGGCCTCAGCGGCCCGACGGTCCGTTTCACCGAGACCCGGGTCGCCGAGTTCGCCGCCGACCTCATGCAGATGGCCCGCCGGATGTCCGAGCGCGGATTCACCCACCCGTTCGACGCCGCCGGCTAACGCGCCGCCCGCTTTGGAAAACACAAGTCCTGTCACCTCCGGCCGTGGGGACCGGTGAGCCCGCGGCCGTCGAGGCGGCCGCGGTGGGTGCCTGTCGCTGATCCTGCCCGCCGGGACACCACCGCCGGCGGGTTGTTATACGAACTGGTACGTTAGTTAGCCACTCGGTGGCTTGAAAGTCAAGGACCGTGGCAAGCTCGTTCACGGCGCACCGGCCGGACATCGGAGGACGTGATGGCAGGAACGCGGGTGACGGCCGCTGATGGACGCGTGCGGGACAGCGCGCGGACGCGTGAGGAGATCCTCGACGTCGCCACGTCGCAGTTCGCCGCGCATGGCTACCACGGCTCGCGGGTGGACGAGATCGCCGCCGTGACCCGCACGACCAAGCGGATGATCTACTACCACTTCGGTGGCAAGAAACAGCTCTACATCGCCGTGCTTGAGCGGGCCTACGCCCGGATCCGGGCGGTCGAGCGCGAGGTCAGCGTGGACAACCTCGATCCGGTCACGGCGTTGCGAAGGGTCGCGGAAGTGACGTTCGACCACCACGGCGCCCATCCGGAGTTCATCCGGCTCGTCAGCATCGAAAACATCCATAACGCGGAGCACGTCAAAGAACTGGTGAAGCTCGTGGACCTCAGCGGGCCGGTGATTTCGATGCTCGACGGCATCCTGCGCCGTGGACGGTCGGAGGGCATCTTCCGCGCGGACGTCGACGCGGTCGACGTACACATGATGATCAGCGCGTTCTGCGTGTTCCACGTCGCGAACCGGCACACGTTCGGCGCCATCTTCGGGCGCGATCTGCTCGACCCGTCGCGCCGTGCTCACTACCGGACCATGTGCGGTGACATGGTCGTGCGGTACCTCGCCGCCGGCGAGGGCTACGCCTGAGTGAGGTTCACGGGTACGCCAGACCGTGACGACGCGTAGATCGCCTCGATGATCTGAAGAGAACGGACGGCGTCGACGCCGGTCACCGCCGGCTCGCGGTCGTGGGCGATGGCGTCGAGGAAGTCCTCGATCTGCCGGGCATGGTAGGGCGCGAGATGGTCGTGTATCTCCGCCAGCGGCAGGTCGGGCGCGCCCGCACGCACGCGGCCGGTCTGCGATACCTCCTCACCGGGAACAGTCGAGATGTCGGTGAAGCCGACGCCTTCGGGAAACTCCATCACGCTGGCGGTGCGACCCCGTGCGTCACTTACCCAGACCTGCGCGCCCAGCCCGGGTTGGAACGTGGTGCCGGCCTGGATGGTGGCCAGCGCACCGGAGGCGAACTCGACCACCGCCGCCGCGGTGTCCTCGACCTCGATGAGGTCGCGGTGCACGAGCGTGGCGCAGCGCCCGGTCACCCGCCGGGCCGGACCCATGAACCATTGGAGGAGGTCGATGTGATGGATGGCTTGCGTCATGAGGACGCCGCCGCCCTCCGTGGCCAGGCGGCCGCGCCACGGCTCGGCGTAGTAGCCGGCGTCGCGGTTGAGCCGCGCCACTACGCCGCCGCAGATCGGTGTGCCCAGCCGGCGGTCGTCGATCGCTCGGCGGATCTGTGCCGCTGCCGGCCAGAAGCGGCGTTGGAACAGCACACCGAACCGGACACCGGCGGACGCGGCGGCGGTGACCATACGGTGGGCCTGGACGACGGTGAGAGCGATGGGCTTCTCGCATAGGACGTGCGTGCGGTGCCGGGCCGCCGCGAGCACGCCGGCCTCGTGAGCGGCGTGCGGCGTGCAGACTGTGACAGCGTCCAAGCCCGTGGCGAGCATCTGGTCCGCGTCCTGGTAGGCGTGCGGGATGCCGTGGGTCGCGGCGAACGCACGCGCGCGTCCGATGTCGACGTCGACGACCGCGACCACGTGGACGCCCGCGATGCCGCGCAGGGCGGTCACGTGGCTCCGCGCGATCTTTCCGCAACCGATGATCCCGACGCGCAACTCGGTTCACCCCGGGGCCATGGCCTGAAGCCCGCGCATGGCCAGCTCGTACACGTCCGCGCCGAACCCGGCCAGGAATCCGCCGGCCGCGCGGGCGGTGAGCAGCCCCTCGTGGTAGGTCGCCTCCCGGCTGAAGACGTTCGTGAGGTGCACCTCGATGACCGGTTGCTCGATCATCCGGAGCGCGTCGTGCAAGGCGACCGACCGGGCGGACAGCCCGGCAGGGTTGACGATGACCGACGCCGCCTCGTCGTAGGCCCGGTGCAGCCAGTCGATCAGCTGTCCCTCGGCATTGGACTGTCCAAAGAACAGGTCGAAGTCGAGCTCGGCGGCCAGCGTCCGGCACCGTTTCTCGATCTCGGCCAGTGTGACGGTCCCGTATACCCGCGGCTCGCGGCGCCCGAGCATGTCGAGGTTGGGACCGTTGAGGATGAACAGGCGGCGTGCCACTAGTAGACCTCGATCTTGCCGGTCGATCGAGGGCTGGCCGGGTCGTTGAAGAAGTACTCGCCGGTGCGGTCGAAGGTGTACTGGAAGGACGCGCCGGGTTCGAGGCGGACGTCGAACAGGCCCTCGAAGAACTGGGTCACGCCGCGCTCGCCGGCGTTGCCGGGATGGTTGGTGAACGTGACGGTGGTGCCGACGGGGACGCGCAGGTGGGTGGGGGCCATACCGGCGACGGCGAATGACTCGGTCGTCCCGATCTGCCCGGTGGCGACGTTGTAAGTGCGGCCGATGACGACGCTGTTGGCCACCGCGGCGCCTTCGACCGGGCCGCCGGAGACCGGCCGGCGGATCACCGGAGGCGGCGGGGTCGGCGCCGGTCCGACGGGTCCGTCGATCTCGAAGGCCCAGAGGAAGTCGCCGCGGGGTGCGGAGTTCCCATACGGGATGTTGGTCCCACCGGCGTACACGGCGAGGTATTCCTTGCCGCCGGCCCGGTACATGATCGGGCTGGAGCTGATCGCCGCGCCGGTCTGGAAGCGCCACAGCTCGCGACTGGTGCGGGCGTCCATGGCGATCAGGTTGCCGTCCGGCTGACCGATGAACAGCAGGTCGCTGTCGGTGGTGAGGATGCCGTTGCCGTGTGCCAGCGAGTAGGGCATCCGTCGCTTCCATTTCACGTGGTTGGTACTCACGTCCACGGCCACGATGCCGCCGGTCTGGTACTCCCCCGGCGGCCGCAGGCCGTTGCTGCTCTCGGTGAGCGAATGGGCGGCGGCGACGTACCCGAAGCCGGTGTAGACCAGGCCAGTGCGGTGGCTGAAGGACAGGTGCGACCAGTCCGCGCCGCCGCCGTGGCCGGGGATGGACAGGACCGGCACGTCCCAGTGCGGGTCGTACAGGGCGCCTTGTACATAGTTCGGCACGGCCCGGTTGGGGTCGCCCGGTATGGCGGTGCCCAGCGGCTGGTCCACGACGCGCTGCTCGGTCCAGCCGCCCTGCACCGGGAACGGCTGGGTCGGCCACGTCTTCTGGCGCGGTTCCTGCGGCACCGGCCGCTCGACAATGCCCAGCGGCGCCGTGCCGTCGACCCGGTCGAGGATGAAGAACATGCCGGACTTGCTGCCGTAGACGACCACCTTGCGCCGCCGGCCCCGGATCTTGACGTCGGCGAGCACCGGCGCCATCACGTTGTCCATGTCCCAGATGTCGTGGTGCACCGACTGGAAGTGCCAGCGATACTCGCCGGTGCGCATGTCCAGCGCCACCAGCGAATTCGCGAACAGGTTCTGCCCGCCGCGCGCCGAGCCGTCCTGCGAGGAGTTGTTGCCGCGGGCGTTGCCGAACGTCCAGTACGTCAGCCCCAGCTCAGGGTCGACGGCCGGGTGGATCCACGGCGTGGCGCCCCCCTCCAGGAAAGAGTCGCCCTCCCAGGTGTCGTTGCCGAACTCCCCCGGCCCCGGCGTGCCCCAGAAGTGCCACAGCAGGTCGCCGTTGCGCGCGTCGAGCGCCACCGCAGCACCGCGCGGACCGTCGTTGGTACCGCAGAACAGCATGCCGTCGCAGTACACGACCGCGACCTTCTCGATGTTGCCGAAGCCGTTGACCTGCCGCTCCCACACGACCTGGCCGGTTGCCTGGTCCAGTGCGATGACATAGTTCTCGTTCGACTTGGTGAACACCTTGCCGTCACCGACCGCCACGCCGCGGCGGACCAGCGTGCCGCGCGTCTGCTCGTAACGCCATTTCGTCTGGCCGGTGACGCCGTCGACGGCGACGACGTTGCCGGGCGCGGACTCGATGTAGATCGTCCCGTCGACCGCGACCGCCGTGCTCTCGTTGTTGCCTACGGTGATCCCGCCCTCGATGCGGTTGACCCACGCCCCGCGCAGCCGGCGCACGTTGCCGGGATTGATCCGCCGCAGCGAGGTGTAGTTCTGGTTGCCCAGGTTGCCACCGACCTTGGGGAAGTCCTTGTCACCCGGGGTGTCGAAACGGAGCAGGTCGGCGGCGCCGGGCGCGCGCCCGCCCGCGGCGGCGGGTGCCCCGGCGATCGCGGGGCCTGCTGCTGCGGCGACGGCCGCCGCCGCGGCGCCTTTGAGGACGTTTCTTCGGTCGATGTGTGCCATTGGGTCACCTCTTCCTGGCCGCGGCTACCGGTCCGGGGCGCGTGGGGGCGGCCCGGGACGGTCCGGTGCCGTCACGGCCGTGGCTTGGTTGGTCGGATCAGGCGGCGCTCAGTCGAAAAAGCCCTGGTAGATGTCCTTGATGTTCCAGTGACCGGGTGTCGGTACGGGTTCGTTGACCATGGGTACGTCCAGTACCGCCGGCCGGCGGGCCGCGATCGCGGCCCGCAGCGCCTCGCCGAGCGCGTCGGCGCTGTCCACTGCGTAGCCGTCGGCGCCGCAGGCTCGGCCGAAGGCGGCGAAGTCCGGGCTGTACGGCGCACCGTCCGGCCCGAGGAAGTCGCAGCCGTAACTGCGGCCGAAGTTCGCCGCCTGCAAGTCGGAGATGGTGCCGTGGGACCGGTTGTTCATCACGACGAAGATCACCGGCGCGCCCTGCTCGACGGCCATCGGCACCGCCGGTAGCTGCGCACCCATCCCGCCGTCGCCGATCAGGGCGACCACGGTGCGGTCGGGCTGGGCGATCTGGACGCCGACCGCCGCGGCCGGGCCGAAGCCCATCGTCGAGGCGCCCCCCGGGGTGATGAAGCGGCCCTGCTCGGGAAGTTCGTAGCACTGGGCCACGCCGTTCTTGTTCCACCCCACGTCGGTGACGAGGATCGCGTCCGGCGGCAGGATGGCCCGCAGGTCGGCGAGAATCCGTTCAGGCCGCAGCGGAAACCGCGCGCTGGTACCGCGTTCCCGGCTCTCGGTGAAGAGGGTCCGTCGGGTGGCGGTGATGGTTTCCCGCAAACCCGGCCGTCGGCTGGGTGCGGACTGCCGTTCGCGGACGGCCGCGTCGATCGCCCGCACCGCGTCGGCCACGTCGGCGACGGCGCCGATGGTGACCGGGAAGTTGCGGCCGATCTCGGCCGGGTCGATGTCGATCTGGATGAGCCGCCCGGGTGGGAACTGCCACGTGTACCGGCGGTCCCAGGAGCTGGCGTCGGTCTCCGCGAAGCGGGTAGCCAGCGCCAGCACGACGTCCGCCTCGCGGGTGTATCGGTTGGTCAACTCCAGGCCCCAGAAACCCGGCATGCCCAGCAGCAACGGATGGCTGTCCGGCAGCGTGCCCTTGGCCATCAGCGAATGTGCGACCGGGATGTCCAGGTGCTCGACCAGCGAACGCAGCGCGGGAAGGCCCGGCCCGCGGCGCAGGCCGCCGCCCAGGTAGACCAGCGGCCGCTCCGCGGCCACGAGCAGGTCGGCGATGCGTCCGGCGACGTCGGCGGGCAGGGCGGGCCGCTCCGGGGTCGCGAGCGGGAAGCTGGCCCCGGTGTCCCGCGGCACCGGCCGCGAGAAGTGGTCCATCGGCACGCTCAACAGCACCGCGCCGGGACGCCCGGAGGTCGCGGTCCAGAACGCCCGCTCCGTGAACCGGGCCAGGTCGCCGACCCGGTGCACCTGCCAGGCCCGCTTCACGAACGGCCGGTAGATGGCGGCCTGGTCACCGTCGGCGTGCAGGTTCACCTCCTGGTGCGGATGCCGCCCCCGGTAGTACGACGGGATGTCGCCGGTGATCGCCACCAGGGGCACCGAGTCGAGTGCGGCGGTCATGACACCGGTGACGGCGTTGGTCATCCCGGGACCGACATGCAGCAGTACGACGCCCGGCTTACCGGTGGCGCGGGCGTAGCCATCGGCGGCGTGCGCGGCCGCCTGCTCGTGCCGGGCGATGACGAACCGGATGCTGCTGCGCCCCATCGCGTCCAGCAGGGCGATGTTGGTGTGCCCGCAGGTGCCGAAGACGTGCTCGACGCCGTACGACTCGAGCTGGGCCACCATGGCCTCCGCCGCGGTGACCGTGTCGCTGTGGCTGCTGGTGTCCACCAGCTCGTCGAGGCTCATGACGTGCCTTCCTGATCGCCGAACAGAGACATGCCGCGCAGCATGAGCGTCTTGACAACCGTGTAGTCCTCGATCATCCAGCGGGGCGACTCACGGCCGAATCCCGAATCCTTGACGCCGCCGAATGGCACGTGGTCGAGCCGGAAGTTCGACGAACCGTTGACCACCAGGCCGCCGACCTCCAGCTCGCGCCAGGCGGTGACGATCCGGCGGACATCGTTGGTGAACAGGCCCGCCTGCAAGCCGTAGCGGCTGTCGTTGCAGGTGGCCACCACGCCGTCGAAGTCGTCGAAGGGCAGCACGCTCACGGCCGCGCCGAACACCTCGTCGCGCAGCAGCCGGGCGTCTTCGGGTGGTGACACCACGACCGTGGGGATCACGGTGGCGCCGTCGCGGCGACCGCCGGTCGTGACCGTCGCGCCAGCGGCGGCCGCCTCACCGACCCACGCGACAACGCGTTCGGCCGCGTCCTCGTCGACCATCGAACCGATGTCGGTGGCGGGATCGAGCGGGTCGCCGACCGTCAGCTTCTCCACCTGCCGGGTAAAGCTGTCCAGAAACTCCTCGTGGCGGCTGCGGTGGACGTAGACCCGCTGCACGGATATGCAGCTCTGGCCCGAGTTGCTGTATCCGGTGGCGGCACAGATCCGCGCCGCCAGACCGACATCCGCGTCGTCGCACACGATGGTGGCGGCGTTGCCGCCCAGTTCCAAGACGAGGCGTTTGGCGCCGGCGGCGCGGGCCACCGCCGCCCCGGTGGCCACGCTGCCGGTAAAGCTGATGACGCCGACCTCCGGCGCGGCGCACAGTGCCGCGCCGACGCGGCCGTCGCCGTGCAGCACCTGGACCGCCTCCGGCGGCATGCCCGCTTCCAGCAGCAGCGCCACGACCGCGGTCGAGGCGGCCGGGGCTTGCGGTGGCGGCTTGACGATCGTCGTGTTGCCGGCCGCGAACGCGGCCGCCAGCTTGTGCGCGAGCAGGTTGGCCGGTGCGTTGAACGGCGTGATCGCCAGCGCCACCCCCACCGGTGCACGGTGCGTGAACGCGGTGGTCCCGACACCCCGGGCCCAGCCGGCGACCGGAAGCACCTCGCCACCGATCCGGCGGGCCTCGGCCGCGCAGACCGCGAACGTGTCGGCCACCCGGTCGATCTCACCCAAGCCGTCCTTGAGCGGCTTGCCGAGCTCCAGCGCCAACAGGCGGGCCAGCGCCTGCCGCCGTTCGATGGCGGTGGCGGCGGCCCGCTCCAACACCTCGGCGCGTGCCGCCGGGGACATCCGGGCGACTGCCTTGGCCCCCCTTCGTGCGTACGTCAAGGCCGCCCGTACGTCGGCCTCGCCGGCCTGCCGTGCGGTGCTGACGACCCGGCGGACCCAGGGACCGACGCGGTCGAGCCGCGTCCCGTCGCTCACCCAGTCGCCGGCCACAAGGCAGCCGACCTCGACGACCTCGGGCGGTGGCGCGGTCCGGATGAGGTGGTCGAGCATCGCCGCTCCCTACGTCTGAACCACTAAGCGGCCCATCTGGACCGTTGTGCGGACTAGGTGTAACGTACGGGCGGCGAGGCCGCCCTGGCAATAGCTGGTTCCAAACCAACGACCGAGGGGCAACGCATGGAAGACCGACCGTTGCACGGCGTACGGGTCCTCGACCTGACCAACGTCCTGGCGGGCCCGTACTGCAGCTACCAGCTGATGCTCCTCGGCGCCGAGGTCGTCAAAATCGAGAAACCCGGTCACGGCGATCTCGCCCGCCGGCTCGGCCCTGAACCGGCGCTCAACAAGGCCGCCATCGGCGCGTCCTTCCTCGCCCAGAATGCCGGGAAGAAATCGGTCGAGCTCGACCTCAAGGACCCACACGACCGGGCCACCTTCGAGAGGCTGCTGGCCGGCGCGGACGTTCTACTGGAGAACTTCCGCGCGGGTGTCATGGAGCGCATGGGCTACGGCTGGGAGGCGCTGCACCGCATCAACCCGCGGCTGATCTACTGCGCGATCTCCGGTTTCGGCCAGGCCGGGCCGATGAGCCAGGCCCCGGCGTACGACCAGGTCATCCAGGGACTCTCGGGCATGATGAGCATCACCGGAACCCCCGAGACCGCCCCGCTGCGGGTCGGCTTCCCGGTCTGCGACTCGGTGGGCGGCCTGGCCGCCGCGATGTCGATCTGCGCCGCCCTGGCCGGCCGGGCACACACCGGCAAGGGCGTCTTCCTCGACGTGTCGATGCTGGAGGCTTCCCTGTCGGCCATGGGCTGGGCGGCCTCGAACTACCTCATCAGCGACGTGCGGCCGGAGCCGATGGGCGACCAGAACGCCACCGCCGCGCCTTCCGGCACCTTCGAGGCGGCCGACGGGCCTCTCAACATCGCCGCGAACCGGCAGGAACAGTTCGAGACCCTGTGCCATCTCATCGACCGGCGCGACCTGGTCACCGACGACCGCTTCTCCGACCGCGAGGCGCGCAAGGCTAACCGGACCGCACTCAACCACGAGATCAACGGGGCGTTGCGACGACGCCCAGCGCTGGAATGGGAGCAACTACTGTCCACGGCGGGCGTTCCGGCGGCCCGCATCCTCACCGTTGCACAGGCTGTCGAGCTGGAACAGCTGCGAGTTCGCGGCTACTTCACCGACCTTCCGTTTCCTGGCAACCCCGATCGCACATTGCGGGTCAGCGGCAACGGCGTACATCTCAACCAGGCCCCGCTGCGGCCAAGCTCCCCGCCACCCCTGCTGGGTGAACACAACGCCGAGTTCCAGATGGCCGACGTGGATCTGGCAGCCACGACGGAGCAGGTGACCACGCCATGACCGACGAACGCACGCCGACGGTCCAGGACGTGGCCGACTGGTGGTCCACAGCCGTCTCGCGCGTCGAACCCAACCTGATAGAGCTACGCGGCCGACCAGTACAGGAACTCATCGGAAGCATGAGCTTCGTCGGGGTGATCTGGTTGCTGCTGCGCGGGCAACCGCCCACCCCTGCCCAGGAGCGGCTCCTGGAGGCGGCTCTGGTGTCCTCTGTGGACCATGGTCCGCACGCGCCGTCGATCGCGGTCGCCCGCATCGCGGCAACCTGCGGCATCGGTTTGAACAACGCCATCGCCAGCGCCGTGAACACGCTGGGCGACGTACACGGCGGCGCCGGCGAGCAGTGCATGCGGATGCTCGCCGAGGTCACCGCCCGCGCCGAGGCCGGCGAAGCGATCGACCGCGCCGCGTCGTCGGTCGTCGCCGAATGGCGGGCACGTTCGCGGTACCTGCCGGGGTACGGGCACCGGTTCCACACCGTCGACCCGCGACGCGTCCCGCTGTTGCACCGCGTCGAAGAGGCGGTCGCGGATGGCACCGTTGCGGGTACCTACCTGCGCGCCGCAACGGCTGTCGAACAGCTCCTCGCGACCGGACGGGCCCGTCCCATACCGATCAATGTGGACGGTTGTACCGCCGTGATCTACGGCGAGCTCGGATTCGCCCCGCCGCTCGCCCGCGGCCTGTTCGTCCTGAGCCGCAGCGTCGGCATCCTCGCCCACGCCTGGGAGGAGACCGGCCAAGGCCGTCGCAACAAAGGCCCGATCCCACCGTCCATCACACCGACCTACCTGAAAGACGCCTGAACCACGCCGCACCTCGAGCAAGGAGCGCACATGCCGTTGAGACGTGACACGATCCTCAGCACCGGGTTCGGCGCCGCGATGGCGGCGACGGTCATGCTTCTGACCACGTCCATCCCGAGCGCGGCCGAGAAGCCGGCACACGATCCGAAGCAAAGCGGGGCACAGAACCTCGGAAACCCGGACTACGGCGTCTGCCGAGGTACCGATCCCGAGTGCTACCACGACTGGGGCAACTTCGACCCGGCCACCGATGGATACCGCGTGCTGGTCTACAGCCGCACCGCCGGTCCGCGCCACGCCCACCTCGGTCCGGCCCTCCCACCCGGGCTAAACCCGCCACTCACACCCGCCCACGCCGCGCAGAACGCACTGGTCAAGCTCGGCGCGGAGAACAACTTCGCCGTCGACTGGACCGAGGACGTCACCCAGCTCTCGTCACCGTCGCGGCTGTTCCGCTACAACGCGGTCATCTTCATGAGCACCACCCGCGACACCCTCGACGACCCCGCTCAGACCGCCCTGCGCCAGTACATCCGCGGCGGCGGCGGCTTCGTCGGCATCCACAACGCTTTTGGCACCGAGTACAACTGGGAGTGGTACGAGGGTCTGCTCGGCGGCGCCAACTACTACGACCATGGGCGCAACCAGTCCGGCACCGTCGTGACGATGAGCCGCCGCGACGCCTCGACCGCCGGGCTGCCGGCCCGCTGGGAGTTCACGGACGAGTGGTACAACCTCGTGCCCTTCCCCAGCCGGGTCCGGATTCTCGCCAGCGTCGACGAGGCCACACTGCCCGACGGGCCGACCGGCGGCAGCGGCCATCCCGGCCACGGCCGCAACCACCCCGTCTCGTGGTGCCAGTACTACGACGGCGGTCGCTCCTGGGTCACCACGCTCGGACACGCCGTCGAGGCGTGGACCGATACACCGACGACCGGCGACGAGTACTTCCTGCGCCACGTCCTCGGCGGGATCGAGTCGGCCATGGGACGCGAGCCGTTCTGCCGATGATCGTGAATGTCGCGGCGGTCGCGGACCGGGGCATCCGCGCCGCCCACCACGATCGGCCCCCGCGGCGCCGCCACCGATGGCGTGTCCAGGGTCACGACGCCAGCCACGGCGGCCGGATCAGCCGCCGACGTCTCGCTGGCGCCTGCAATTCCGAGACAGCGATACTCATCTTCGCCTCCAGAGGATTTGGTACGGATCAGAACATGGTGTTGTCGTTGGCGGAGGTCGCCGGCACGTCCTGTACCACGTCCCAGTGCTCGACGACCTTCCCGTCGCGGACGCGGAAGATGTCCACAACGGACTGGCCGCGGTCGTCGGGGTTGAGCCGGTAATGGGCGTGGATCGCGACGATGTCGCCTTCGGCGACGACGCGCTTGCGCTCCACGATCAGCTGCGGGAACTGCTGGAAGAACGCGGTGAACTGCTCGCGCAGGCCGGCCGAGCCGCTGGGGATGTTGGGGTTGTGCTGGTGGTACTCCGGAGCCAGGAAGCCGACCGCGTCGGGGTTCTTGTCGATCAGGAGCGTGTCGAAGTAGGCGACCGCCACCCACTGGCTGGCGGCCGCCTTCCAGCGAGGGCCGGGCTGGTTCGTCCTGGGGTGGCTGACCGTGGAGAACATGTCGTTGCCGCTGACCGTGGTCGCCGGCACGTCCTGGACCGTGTCCCAGTGCTCGGCGAGCATGCCGCGCTTGTCGAAGCGGAAGATGTCGACCACCGCCACGCCGCGTGTGCCGGGCTCGTAAACCGGGTTGGAGTGCACCAGGACCAGGTCGCCCTGGGCGAGGACCCGCTTGACGTTGTACCGGTGGTCCGGGTACATCGCGGTCCAGACGCGAATGAAGTTCTTGATCGCCTCCCGGCCGTCGGGAGCTGCCGGGTTGTGCTGGATGTAGTCACTGCGGATGTAGCGGTCAGCGACCGCGAGGTTGCCCTCCTCGAACAGTTGCCTGAGCACGTGGACGGCGACAGCCTTGTTGCGCTCCTGTGTGAAGGGACTCGTGTGCCCGCCGCCGGCGGTGGTCAGGCCGTATGCCGGCGCGGACGCGGTGGCGGCGGGCGCGAATCCGCTCACGCCTCCGACGGTGGCCGCGGCCAGCAGGGCGGCCATGGCCTTCTTGGACAGAAGAGTGGTGCTGCGCATGACGATCTTCTCCAATGCTCCGTGAAAACTGGTTGTGGATGCTTGCGGTGGCATCAGGCAGGGTTGACGTGATCGTCAACAACGCCGGCTACGGCTTGTTCGGCGCCGCGAACGAGGGAGATCGGTGTGAACCGGGCGGTGCTGCGCGGCCTCGGATTCGGCGCCGAAGACGGTCACCGGCACCTCGTCAGAGCGTCCGGCCTCATGTCCCGCCGCACGCAGCTTGGCCATGCGCTCGGCCAGCTCGGCCACGGGCATACCGGCGTGCGGCATCCATTCGTCGCCGAAGTCGAGCACCCGATCCGCCACGCGGGGGCCGGAACCGCCCACCAGAACCGGCGGGCCCGACGGCCGCTGCGGCTTAGGCCAGGACCACAGCGGTCCGAAACGCACGTGAGCTCCGTGAAACTCGGCGACCTCTTCCTGCCAGATCTGCCGCATGGCCTTCACACGCTCGGCCATGACGCTCCAACGGCGCGCGGGGTCGATGCCGTGATGGGCGATCTCCTCACTGATCCATCCGGCGCCCACCCCGAACAGCACCCGTCCGCCCGAAAGGGCGTCCAGGCTTGCCACCGCCTTCGCGGTGACGATCGGATCCCGCTGCGGCACCAGGCAGATACCGGTGCCCACCAGCAGATCCCGGGTTGCGGCCGCCGCATACGTAAGCGCGACGAACAGGTCATGGGTGTGGGAGAAGTGCGCGGGCAACTCCCCCACCTCCGCCAGGGTGCGTGCGGTGGCGGGCAGGTGGGTGTGCTCGGGAAGAAACAGCGACTCGAAACCGCGCTCCTCCACCGCACGCGCCAAGTCGTCAGGGCGGATGGCGAAGTCCGCGGGAAACATGGCGATGCCTAGCTTCATGACTTCCGTCCTCGGGTGGCCGGCGGCCGCCGTGCCATGCCGGGGCCTTCGTTGCCACCAACCGTAGGCACGGATACAGAGAGCACCCATGCCAGAAAAGCTCAAAATTTTGCCCCAGACTCTCACCCCCTGATCCTGTGAGTGAGTCGGCAGCTAGGCTGGGCGACATGGACGTGCTCGCCGACGTACTGGCCGCCACCGGCTTCAAGGGCGTACTGCTCGCACAGCTGCGCTCCTCCGGCTCCGGCTGGGGCTGCGCGGTGGACCAGCTCGACACGGCGGGCTTCCACCTCATCGCCGAAGGCGCTTGCTGGCTACGGACCGCCGACACGCCACCGATGCAACTGGTGTCCGGGGATGTCGTACTGCTGCCGCGCGGCACACCACACCAGCTCACCGGAGCGCCCCGGCAAGACGCCGTCCCTTACGCGGAACTGGAGGCCGCCCACCCGCCGGGCCGCGCCGGTGTGGTCGACCTCGGCGGTGACGGCCCTGTCGTGCGGGTGGTGTGCGGCAAGTTCAATTACGCGGGCAACACCACCGGACATCCGGTCCTGTCGGCGCTGCCTGAGGTCGTCCACGTTCCCGGCATGAGCGCCGATCCGCAGTTGCAGGGCATCATCCGAATCCTCGCCTCCGAGACAGCGGGCGGACTACCCGGATCGCGGGCCGTGGCCACCCGCCTGACCGAGGTGCTGTTCGTCCTGGCGGTCCGCGCCTGGATCGACCGGGCCGACGCCGCCACCGAGACCGGCCCGTCCTGGCTGACCGCCCTACGCGATCCGCGCATCGGAACCACCCTGTCGCTGATGCACGAAGAGCCACACCGCGACTGGACAGTCGAGAGCCTGGCCCGCACCGTCGCCATGTCCCGCCCCGCGTTCGCCCGCCAGTTCAAGACGGTGGTTGGCCTCACCCCGTTGGCCTACCTGTCCCGGATCCGGATCGACCTAGCCGCCCGCATGCTCCGCGACACCGACCAACCGGTCGGCAACATCGCCCAAGCCGTCGGATACACCTCCGAATTCGCGTTCTCCCGAGCCTTCTCGCGAGAACACCGCATCGCGCCCGGCCGCTACCGCCGCACCGCCACAACCCATCCATGATCACCGACGGGTCCGGCGAGCGCGCATTCTGCGGACCCCCGCCGAGCATGGCAGGCTCGGCGGGGTCTGGTGACGGCTTGGGCACAGGCGAGGGCCGCCGCGGCTGCTCGTCCCTGCACGCGGCTACCAGCGACGCGAGCCGACCGCGGCGAAGCAGTAACCCACGCGACGTGGGGCTGTCCGGACCGTTCTGGGGCCCGTGACGCCCCTCAAGCAACGACGGCATGGAACATCGAGATTGATCACGTCGGAGCGCGCGTGCCGACATTTCGCCGGGGCCGCCGAAGCGCCGAACGGGGAGGCGACCGGTGACCCGGTCGCCTCCCCGTTCTGGGGGTACGGCGAGTGTCAGCTTGCGGTGCAGGTCGGCGCGCCGGTTGGCGGCGTGCCGGTGCCCTGGAAGCCGAACTCGGTGCTGCCTCCGGCAGGGATCCTGCCGTTGTAGGAGGCGTTGGCGAAGCGGACCGTGCCGCTGGTGCCGGCGGCCTGCGAGTTCCAGGAGCTGGAGACCGCGGTGCCGGCCGGCAGAGTGACGGACACCGACCAACTGTTCAGTGCCGCGGCGCCGGCGGTCACCTTGACGGTGGCGACGAAGCCTCCGGTCCAGGCATTGTCGGAGATCGTCGCAGTACAGCCGGCGGTGCCCGGCGGCGGGCTATTCGGCGGCGGCGAGGTGGGCGGCGGGCTGGCGCCCATGATGGCATCAATGATGCCCTGTTGGGTTACCGTGGCAGAGCTTCGGTTGAAGATCCCTAACCCGTACTGCCCGTTGAAGCCGTTGTCCCAGTAAGCGGTGGCTGCTCCGTATTTCTTAGCAGTGGCAACCACGGTCCGCGCGAAGTCCGCACGATACCTGTTGTTCGATGAGTCAAACGATGTCTTGTCGACTGCACCGTATTCACCGACGAATACTGGGTATCCTCGTACGACGAAGGTGTCGTACATTTTCTTGAACTGTGCGTCCAGAAAGTCCTCCTGTCCCCAGGTCGACGTCTTTGACGGATTGGTCGCGGCCGGCCCCCATTGTGTGATAGTGCCGTCCTCCGTTCCCGCGAAGTCCCACGGGTCGTAATAGTGAACAGAAATCATGATCCGTTGTTCATTACCGGGAATGGAAGGAGACCGATATTGATCTGTTGGGAGCACGAAGCCGTAGTTGCCCGCAGTGTAGTCGATGTTCGTGTTCCAACCGGGGACAAGCAGCCACCTCGAACTGTTGTTTCCGCCAGCCCTTCTTACGGTGTCCACGAAGATCTGGTTGTAGGCGTTGATGTTCGAGTAGCACGGTTGGGTCGGACTTCCGAATTGCCCGTCGAAGTTTTCGTTCATGGATTCGAAGATCAGGCGCTCATTATAACTTTGGAACCTCGTCGCTACCTGTTGCCAGACCTTCTGATACTTGTCCCTGATTGTTGCCTGAGAGGATGAATCGCAGATCAGCCAGGAACCGGAGATGCCTTTGTAGCCATCTCCATGCATGTTGATGAGCACATACATGCCCCGATTGTAGGCATAGTTGACGACTTCTTGGATTCTGTTCAGCCAGGAAGAATTAACCGTGTAATTCGGGCCGGATCCTATATGTCCCAGATAGGCGACCGGGATGCGGATGGTCTTGAAGCCCGCCGCCTGCACTCTGTCGATCAGAGCTTGCGTTACGGTCGGGTTGTTCCATGCCGTCTCACTGGGAATTCCGTTGGCGTTGGCCTCCAGCGAGTTTCCCAAATTCCAGCCCGCCCCCATGGCAGCAACAAGCTGAGAAGCGTTCAGCTGGGCCACAACGTCGGCCGATGCCGGATTCGTCACGCCGGATACAGATCCGGCAAACGCCAACGCAACGGCCAGGAAAGCCAATCTAGCCTTCCTCACTTTTGAGCCCATAGGCATTTCTTCTCTCCCAGTCTGGAGGCGTTATACCAACTAGATTTACTTGCTGGCTGCGCAGCCATGCACGTGTGATGCCGTCCACCGCCCACTCCGCCGTCGCCGCACGAGACGGGCTAGTCGTTCGGTGACGAGGTTGAGCCCTCCCCGGTGGAAGTGCTGGCGATTCCGCAACCGACAGCGCGGCCGAAGGTCCACGACAGGACCGCCAAGATGTTGATGCTCGAGCTTGTGCCGCCGTTCCAGACGAACGAGAGCGAGCGGATCCTGGTAGGCCGGCTGGTCCTGGGCCGGCTGCGACTGCTGTTGGCTGACTAGATCGGCCGCTCCTGTCCGCGCGCTGCCGTCCAGGGTTTGCTGATATGTGTGCCGGTCCGCCGGCGTTGGTTGGCGGGCGGACCG
>NZ_JBAKHX010000032.1:0-84415 GCF_036906915.1 Micromonospora sp. CPCC 206061 | reverse complement strand
AGCGACGCCACCACGAGTTTCACCCACCTGCGGGTGGCCCGAAGGGCCAGGGTTTCTTGATCGGTGGTAGAGGCAATGGGTGGAAAGCGTTGAGGGCTATCTTCCAGCGGAAGATAGCCCTCAAATCTGGTCGGGGTGGCCGGATTCGAACCGACGACCTCTTCGTCCCGAACGAAGCGCGCTACCAAGCTGCGCCACACCCCGAGGCATGCCCGCGTAATAGTAGCCGACAGCCCTGGGGGGACAAACTCGGTATCCCGCCTACCGTGGGATCAAGGTCAAGATGCTGGCCTCGGGCCGGCAGGCGAAACGGACGGGTGCGGTCGGGTGGGTGCCGATGCCGGCCGTCACGTGGAGCCAGGAGTCGGAGCCGGGCCACCGGAACAGGCCGCGCGCCATCGAGCGGGGTAGGTCGCAGTTGGTCACGAGGGCGCCGACGAACGGTACGCAGACCTGGCCGCCGTGGGTGTGGCCCGCGAGCAGAATGTCGAAGCCGTCGCCGGACATGGCGTCGAGGATGTACGGCTCGGGAGAGTGGGTCAGGCCGACCCGCAGGTCGGCCTCGCGGGATGCGGGACCGGCCACGAGTTCGTACTCGTCGCGACCGACGTGCGGGTCGTCGACGCCGATGAGTTCGACCAGGCGGCCGCCGGCCTTGAGGGAGGTGCGGGCGTTGTTGAGGTCTACCCAGCCGGCGCCGACGAGGACGTCCCGCAGTTCCTCCGTGGGCAGGACGGCACCTTGGCGGTACTCCCGGTCGGGGAAGAAGTAGCTGAACGGGTTTTTCCAGACCGGGCCCTTGTAGTCGTTGGAGCCGAAGACGAAGGCGCCTGGGTAGTCGAGCAGCGGTTCGAGCGCGCGTAGGGCACCGGGCACAGCGGCTGGGTGGGCGAGGTTGTCGCCGGTCACCACCACGAGATCGGGGTCGGTGGCGGCCAGGGAGGCCACCCAGTCCTGTTTGCGTCGCTGGTTGGGGGTCATGTGCATGTCGGACAGGTGCAGGATGCGCAGCGGCTCGGCATCGGGAGCGAGCACGGGCACGTCGTACCGCCGAAGCGTGAACATGTTTCGCTCGATGAGCGACGCGTACGCCAGCGTGGTGGCGCCAGCGGCGGCGGTGCCCGCGGCAATTGAAAAGAGAGTGCGCTTCCGCATGGGGCCCAGAGTAGTTTGACCCACCATGAGCACGCTCAAGGACACCATTACCACCGACATGCGCGCCGCGTTGAAGGCGCGCGACGAGCTCACCACGTCGACGCTTCGGATGGCGTTGGCGGCCATCGGCGCGGCCGAGGTCGCGGGCACCGCCAAGCGGGCGCTCTCGGACGAGGAGGTGCTCGCCGTGCTCACCAGGGAGGCGAAGAAGCGCCGGGAGGCGGCCACCGCGTTCGCGGAGGCGGGGCGGGCGGAGCAGGCGGCGAAGGAGAACGCCGAGGGGGACGTGCTGGGGCGGTACCTGCCGAAGCAGCTCGACGACGCCGAGTTGGCCGGCATCGTCGCGGAGGCGCTGGCCGGTGGTGGGTTCAGCGGCAAGGCGCAGATGGGGCCGGCGATGAAGGCGGCGCAGGCCGCCGTGGCCGGGCGTGCCGAGGGTGCCCGGGTAGCGGCGGAGGTCCGCCGCCAACTCGCCGTCTGAGAGCTGTCAAGGCTGCTGGCGGCCCGTGGAGGGCCGCCAGCGGGGGAGCTAGTTTCTAGGCGGCGGGAATATGTTGCCGCCGCCGCCTCGCCGGCCGGGTGGGGTGCTCTGGCCTGGCTGCGGGCCGCCCTTGCCGTTGCTGACCTGGATGATCACGATGCCGCCCTTGATGGTGCGGCCGTCAGGGCTGGTGCCGGCCGCGGTGTTGGCGGGGCAGGACGAGTTGACCGGAATGCGGTCGACCTCGACCTCGAAGCCGGCGTTGCGCAGACGGGACCGGGCGTCATCGATGGACTTGCACTTGACGTCCGGGATGCTGCGCTGGTCACCGTCGACGATCTTGCCGGACGGCGGCGTGAAGTTCTGCGAGGGTTTGCCCTTCATGGCGTCGCGTACGGTCTCCCACACCGCCGGGTTGACCTGGTCGTGCGAGAAGCGGTGCGAAGTCTGGGCCCAGTCCGGGTCGGTGATGATGCCAGCGACCATGAGCTGCTTGGTGCCGACAATCAGCGACGCGGTCTTCTCGCCGTCGGTGGTGCCGCTCTTACCCATGACCGGCTTGCCCACGATGCCGCGCACGCCCGGCGCGGTGCCGCCCGCGCACTTGGACGCCCCCGACCGGTCGCCGACCGGGCAGCGGGCCGCATCGACGGCGGCACGTGCGACCTCGGTCTTGATCCGCTGCTCGCACCGCGGGTTGGCGACGTCGAGCTTGTTGCCCTCCTGGTCGCGGATCTCCTGGACGGGGATCGGCTCGCAGTACTTGCCGTCGGCGGCGAGCGTGGCGTAGGCGTTCGCCATGTCGAGCGGTAGGGCGGAGGAGACGCCCAGGGTGAAAGCCCCCCACTGGTCGACGCCGCCCTCCTCGGTGGCCCGGCGCGCGTCGTCGGAGCTGAGGAACCGGACGCCCATCTTCTGGGCGGCCTTGACGACGTTGCCGGCGCCGGCGCGCTCCTCCAGCGGCACGAAGTACGTGTTGACCGAACGACCGAACGCGCTCCACATGTTGTGGACGCCGGCCATCGACTTCACCGCGTTCTGCGGGCAGTACTTGTTGGTGCCGGGGCACGCCGCGGGCGAGCCGTACTCGATGATGTACTTCGACTGGTACGTCTCTTTGGCGTTGATGGTGTATTCGAGCGGATAGCCCTTTTCGAGCGCCGCCACCATCGTAAAGACCTTGAACGTAGAGCCGAACTGGTAGCCATGGATGCCGCCGCCACCGGTCATCAGCGGGTTGGTCGTGTTCGGGTACGTGCCGCGGATCTTCTTCTTGGCCTTCGCCGGGTTGGTGGAGATCTTGTTCTGGGGGCGCTCAGGGTCGTCGAGCTTGAACGTGCGGTTGACGGCGAGCGCCCGAACCCGGCCGCTGCCAGGCTCGATGCCCGCGACCATCAGGGCGTGCTTGTTGCCCGTCTTGAGGTGCTTCTCGACGTTCTTCTTGGCCGCGTCCTGGGTCCTCGCGTCGAGCGATGTGACGATCTGGTACCCGCCGCTCTTGAGCCGCCGCTCGCGGTCGTACGTGGTGGCGCCGAACGTTTCCTGCTCCATCCACCAGCGGTAGAAGTAGTCGCAGAAGAATCCCCAGTGGTTCTTGCTGGCCGCCACGCAGCCGTTCGGCGTGCGCTTGTCCTTGACCTTCAGCTCGACCGCCTTGGCGGCCGTCGCCTGCTCGGGCGTGATGGCTTTGGTTTCGACCATGTTGTCGATGACGTAGTTGCGGCGATCGAGTGCCTGCGGGTGCCCGGCCGGTGTGGTGGGGTCGTACGCCGAGGGCGCCTTTACCATGCCGGCGAGCAACGCGGCCTCTTCGATCTTCAGCTCCTTCGGGTGCTTGCCGAAGTAGACCTGGCTGGCGGCGAACACCCCGTACGCGCCGCCACCGAAGGGCGCGGTGTTGAGGTAGCGCTCCAGGATCTCGTCCTTGGACATTTCCTTGTCGAGTTGGAGCGCGTACTTCATTTCGCGGAACTTGCGAGCGTTGGTGTCCTCCGTCGCGGCGACGACGTCCTGCGGGTGGGTCGCCGAGTACGCGATGAGCATGCGCACGAGCTGCATGGTGAGCGTCGAGGCGCCCTGCGTGGTCGTGCCGGCCTGGTTGTTGGCCACGAAGGCGCGCGCGATGCCCTTGGCGTCGACGCCGTTGTGCGTGCGGAAGTTGTGGTCTTCGGCCGCGATGATCGCCTCTTGCATGATCGGCGCGACGTCCTTGAGCGGGACGTCGCGCCGGTTCTCGTCGTACATCGTGGCGATGAGGGTCTTGCCGTCGGATGCGTAGACGTAGGAGATCTGCGGGGGCCGCTTGACGGTCAGCTCGCTGGGCAATCTGTCGAACGTCTCGGCGCCGGCCTTGGCCGCCAGACCCGACATCGCAACCGCCGGAAACGCGGCCGCGGCAACCACGACGCCCGCCAACAATCCGCAGATCAGCAGCGATGCGGCGTTGGTCAGCAGGTTGTGGTCACGCTTCCGCATCCAGGTCACCCCGTCAGGGTACGTGAGAGGTCCACGAGGGGCAGACCCCAGGAAAGTCCTACGACTTTCGGGCATGTCCTGCGGGCGCTGGCCTCGTTGTGCTAGACGCACGACCCCCTGCGTGCGGATGCGTTCTCCTGATGTTGAGTTTGACCCCTTCGCGGGACACTTGACGTGAGTTTTCGCAGATCGCCGCCGGGTATCCATGATCCGGACGCTCGGGAACCGTCCGCGATGTCCGGTTCGATGGATTTGCCAGACAACGTTGCGTAATCGTACGACTACAGAGCATGATGGTCCGGCGAGTATTGCACGTGCACTTGCTGGACTCGGGGGGTGGACAGCAAGTGTCCGGGGGGAGTTCCCGACCGGGCATTGGTGTGGACAGTCGGGAAGCGGAACTGCAAGGGGGGACGGGATGATCACAGACTGGCCGAGCATGGCAGCGTGCCAGAACGGGGACCCTGATGCACTTTTCGTGCAGGGGGCCGAGCAGAACGTTGCGAAGCGGATCTGTCGCAGTTGTCCAGTGCGCTACGAGTGCCTGGCGGATGCGCTGGACAATCGCATCGAGTTCGGTGTGTGGGGTGGCATGACCGAACGCGAGAGGCGCGCTCTGTTGCGGCGGCACCCGCACGTGGGGAGCTGGCGGAAAATGTTCGAGGCGGCCATGCGTGACAAGGAGAAGGTCCTGGTCACCGCCGGCTGAGGGCGTCACCTACCGTACGCAGCCCGTCGACGTCGTGGATGTCGGCGGGCTGCGCGGTTACCTCGACCGTCGGTACGCCAGGGAAGGCCTCCGTGAACACGGCCGCCACGCTCTGCTCGCGTGCCGTCTGCTGAGCCAGCGCCGCGTGTACCCGCAGCGCTTCGGCGGTGGCCTCGTGGCCACCGAGCTCGTCGAGCTCGGCCGCCGCGGCCAGGCTGCGCTCCGCGGACAGTTCCACCGCCGTGTGGTGTACCCGGTTGAGCACCAGCCCAGCCAGTGGCATGCGCTCCTCGCTCAGGCGGCGCGCGAAGAACGCGGCCTCCCGGACCGCGTCGGGCTCTGGCGCCGCGACCAGCACGAACGCCGTCTCTCCGGCCTGGAGTATCCGGTAAGTCTGCTCGGCCCGCTGCCTGAAGCCGCCGAACATGGAGTCGAGCGCCGCGACGAACCCGGACAGGTCGGTCAGCAGCTGCGCCCCGATGATTTTCTGCACGACCTTGGTGAACACGTTGAACGACGCCGTCACCAGCGTGAACATGCTGCGGCCACCGGCACGGGCGGGCGCCAGCAGGAGGCGGAGCATCCGGCCGTCGAGGAACCGGGCGAGCCGGGCCGGCGCGTCGAGGAAGTCGAGCGCCGAGCGCGACGGCGGCGTGTCGACCACGATCAGGTCCCACTCGCCGCGCGCGTGCAGCTGACCCAGCTTCTCCATGGCCATGTACTCCTGCGTGCCGGAGAAGGTGGAGCTCATCGCCTGATAGAAGGGATTCGCGAAGATCTCGGCGGCGCGGTCCGGGTCCGTGTGGGTGAGCACGACCTCGTCGAAGGTCCGCTTCATGTCGAGCATCATGGCGTGCAGCTCGCCGCCCGTCTCGCCAGCGTCGATCTCCTTGACCTGCCGGGGGGTGTTGTCCAGCTCGGTCAGGCCCAACGACTGGGCGAGCCGGCGCGCCGGGTCGATCGTCAGTACGACCGTGCGGCGCCCGTGATGCTCGGCGGCGCGTAGCGCTAGCGCGGCAGCCGTGGTCGTCTTGCCGACCCCGCCCGAGCCGCAGCAGACCACGATCCGCACGCTGGGGTCCGCGAGGATGCGGTCCACGTCGAGCGAGGGCACCGGTCGAGCGTATCCGGATCTCGCCGGCCCGCTCATCGCGGTGTGAGCAGGGCCGCGGTCAACTTGCCCAGGCTCGCGCGGTCGACGCCTTCAGGCAGCAAGGGCAGCTCCACCATCGGGCGCCCTAGCTCCGCCAGCTCCAGCCGCAGCGACTCTTCCATCGCCCGGCGGGTCTGGTGGGCCTTCGCCTCGGCGTGCAGACCGGCGACCACGCCTCGTTCGGTCGGCAGGCCCACGGCGGCCAGCCCGCGCCGCAGCTCTGCCTGGGTGACCCGTGCGTCGGCGAGCAGCGGCGGCCGGGTGGCGTTGACGATCAGCTTGCCGATCGGGATGCCCAGGGCGGTCAGCTCGTTGATCGCGTCGACCGTCTCCTGTACCGGCATCTCCTCCAGCAGCGTCACCACGTGTACCGCGGTGATGGGCGAGCGCAGGAGCGCGGCGACACCCTCGCTCTGGGTCTTGATGGGCCCCATCTTGGCGAGCCGCGCGGTCTCGGCGGTCACGTTCAGGAAGCGGCCGATGCGGCCGGTTGGCGGCGCGTCGAGGACCACCGCGTGGTACACCCGGCGCCCCTCGGCGGTGCGGGTGGTGGCCTCCTTGACCTTGCCGGTGAGCAGGACGTCGCGCATGCCCGGCGCGATCGTCGTGGCGAAGTCGATCGCGCCGACCTTGCGCAGTGCCCGGCCGGCCGCGCCCAGCTTGTAGAAGAGGTCCAGGTACTCCAGCAGCGCCAGCTCGGCGTCGACCGCGAGCGCGCGCACCTCGCCACCGCCGTCGGCCGAGGCTATGCGGCGCTCCTCGTACGGCAGCGGCTCGGTCTCGAACAGCTCGGCGATGCCCTGGCGACCCTCGACCTCGACCAGCAGGGTGCGCTTGCCGCCCGCTGCCAGGCCGAGAGCCAGCGCGGCGGCCACGCTCGTCTTGCCGGTGCCGCCCTTACCCGTGACGACGTGCAGCCGCGCGGGCCACGCCGCACTCGGGTCGCTGGTCACCATCGCTCCCGGTAGGAGCCGTGGCCGACCACGACGGCGCTCGACCCGAAGTCCGGTTTGGGTTGCACGCTCCGAGCGTAGTCCGATCCGTTATGAAGCGACCTCGCAGACGAACCAGCCGGTCTTCTGCACCACGGTGAAGGTGAGCTGCTGCTCGGAGATCTTCTCGTCGGACGTGGTCATCGTGACCTTCACGGAGACCTTCGCGCTCTCCGCGTCCTGGTTGTCGACCTTCGGCTCGTCCCACTTGTACCGCGGGCTCTGGTACTTCGTGGCCTGGTTCTTAACCTCGTCGACCTTCTTCTTGATCTCGGCCTCGTCGCGCGACTCGGCACACACTAGATCGGTCGCTTTGTCGGGATCCTGGTCGTTGTAGACCGCCTTCAGGAATTCCTGCACGGCGGCCGCCGGCTCGGCCTGGCCGGGGTTGGGCTCGGTGTTGCGCAGCAGCAGGACCGCGCCGGTGATGCCGCCTCCGCAGAGCACCACGGCGACCGCCGCCACGACCGCGGCGATGATCAGACCGGTGCGCTTCTTCGGCGGGCCGGGCACCGGCCCGCCGGGATAGGCGGGGTAGCCGGACACCGGCTGCGGTGGGTACGGCTGAGCGGAGACCGGTTGAGGCGGGTACGGCTGGCCGGAGGTGGGCTGCTGCGGGTAGGGCTGCCCCGAGACCGGCTGCGGCGTGTACGGCGAGCCGGAGGTCGGCGCGTACGGCTGGCCCGAGGTCGGCTGGGCGTGGTACGGCGGGCTCGACGTCGGCTGCCCGTACTGCGGCTGGTAGGGGCCGTAGTTGGGCGGTGGCGAGGTGGGCGCCGGGGTCGGCTGCGCGGGTGGGGCGGCGTACGGGTCGACCGGCGGCGGGTAGCCAGGCTGACCCTCCGGCGGCTGATTGGCGCCGCCGTACGGCGGTTGCGTCATGGTCTCCCCCACAGGCCCGCGATCGTGTGCCCGTCAGGGTAACGCTCCGGGGCACGCGGTGGGCGACCGTGGTCCAGGGGCACGTTAGGGTGCCGGCATGCAGAAGTGGGAGTACGCCACCGTGCCGCTGCTGGTGCACGCGACCAAGCAGATCCTCGACAACTGGGGTGAGGACGGCTGGGAACTGGTGGCCGTGGTGCCGGGGCCCAACCCCGAGCAGCTCGTCGCGTACCTCAAGCGCCCCAGGGCGGCGTGATGGCCGATCCGTACGCGAAGCTCGCGGAGCTCGGGCTCACCCTGCCGCAGGTCGCAGCGCCGGTCGCGGCCTACGTGCCGGCCGTGCAGTCCGGCAAGTTGGTGTACGTCTCCGGGCAGGTGCCGATCGCCGAGGGCAAGGTGCTGGCCACCGGCAAGGTCGGAGCCGGGATCTCTCCCGAGCAGGCCAAAGACCTGGCGGAGCGATGTGCGCTCAACGCCCTGGCCGCCATCGACTCGCTCGTCGGCCTGGAAAACGTGGTCAAGATCGTCAAGGTGACCGGGTTCGTGGCGTCGGCCGATGGGTTCACCGGCCAGCCAGGTGTGATCAACGGGGCGTCGGAGCTGTTCGGCGCGGTGTTCGGCGAGGCCGGCCAGCACGCGCGCAGCGCGGTGGGCGTCGCGGAGCTGCCGCTGGGCGTGCCCGTCGAGGTCGACGTCATCGTCGAGGTCGCCTGATCGCCGCACGACCGGCGCGAGCGGAGCGAGCGCCAACCAGCGTTGTCATACAACCGCCGTACCATCGCTGGCATGGTGGGGCATGTCACGGCGCCGGCGGGGGCGCTGGCTGACGAGGCGCCGGGCTGGGTGACGCTTATCCGCGCGCCCAACCCGGGCGTGATGACGCTCGACGGCACCAACACCTGGATCCTGCGCGTGCCTGGTGAGGAGCACGCGGTGGTGATCGACCCGGGGCCGCTCGACGACGGGCACCTGGATGCTGTCGCCGCGCACGCGCCGGTCGGTTTCGTCCTGATCACGCACGGGCATCCCGATCACGTCGAGGGCGCCCGGGCCCTGTCCGAGCGCTTGGGCGGCTGCGGTGTGATCGCGGCCAGCCGGGAGCACTGCATCGGGGTCGAGCCGCTCGACACCGATGAGAGCCTGGGCGGCTTCGGCTTGGACATCCGCGCGGTGTCGACGCCCGGGCACACCCGCGACTCGGTCTGCTTCGAGATCGAGGCGGGTGGCGAGCGGGCCGTCTTCACCGGCGACACGATCCTGGGCCGGGGCACCACCGTGGTCGCCTGGCCCGACGGCGACCTGGGTGACTACCTGGCGAGCTTGGAGCGACTTTCGGCGTACGAGGGAGTGCCGGCGCTGCCGGGGCACGGGCCGGCGCTGGCCGACTGCGCCGCCGCGGCCCGGTTCTACCTGGCGCACCGCAAGGCCCGGCTCGAGCAGGTACGACAGGCCGTAGTCGAGGGGGCACGCAGCGCGCCCGATGTCGTGGCAAAGGTCTATGCCGACGTCGACCGCTCGCTGTGGCCGGCGGCCGAATGGTCGGTACGGGCCCAACTGGCGTATCTCGGGGTCGCCGACGGGGAATCGGATTCCGGCCAAGTGTGGTTGGACTCACCGTGACCTGCCCGGTGTGCGGCACCGTCGCGGTGCCCAACGCGCGCTTCTGCCACAACTGTGGTGCCGCGCTGCCCGCAGCCGCCACGCTGCCCGCCGCCGAGCGTCGGGTCGTGACCGTGCTGTTCGGCGACCTTTCCGACTTCACGTCCTGGTCCGAAGACCTCGACCCGGAGCGGGTCGGCGCTGTCACCGACCGGGTGCTGGCGGCGCTGGCCGGGGCGGTCAAGACCTTCGGTGGGCACGTCGACAAGCTCACCGGCGACGGAATCATGGCGGTCTTCGGCGCGCCCGTGGCCCACGAAGACGACGCCGAGCGGGCGGTGCGCGCGGCTCTCAGCATGCAGCGCGCGGTCCGCCGGGTGCTCGACGACGAGCGCGGCGGCGGCGCCCCGCTCGGGCTTCGGGTCGGGCTCAACACCGGCGACGTGGTCGCCGGCATCCAGGCCTCGATCGAGTACACGGTCATCGGCGACACGGTCAACACGGCGGCCCGGCTCGCCGACGCGGCCGCCGTCGGTGCGGTGTACGCGGGCGCCAGCACCTCCAGCGCGACCCGGCGGGTGGCCTCGTGGCGCGAGCTCCGGCCGCTGCGCCTCAAAGGCAAGCGCGAGCCGGTGCAGGCATACGAGCTGCTGGGGCTGCACGACGCACCCGGCACGCGGTCGGGCCTCGGCGACGAGGCGCCGTTCGTCGGGCGGGACGCCGAGATCGGGCGGCTCGCGGGCCGGCTCGCCGAGGTCATCGAGAGCGAGCAGCCGCGAGTGCTCGTATTGACCGCCGAGGCGGGCATCGGCAAGACCCGGTTCGCGGGCGAGGCCGAGCGGTTCGCCGCCGGATACGACGTCGGCGCCGGCCGGTACGCGGCGCGCACGGGTGCCCGGGTGCTGTCGGTGCGCTGTGCCGCGTTCGGCGAGCGCCGCCGGCTGGCCCCGCTCGCCGACCTCGTGCGCACGGCCATCGGCCTGCCCCGCGACGCGGCCACGGCGGTCACCCGCACGGTTGCCGAGGAGCGGCTCAAGCGGCTCGGCCAGCGACTGGCCCGGTCGCAGCCGGATGCCGAGGCCCCGCCGATCGCCGTCGAGCTGCTGCTGACGCTGATGGGGTACGGGGAGATGCCGACCGCCCACGGCGTCCCCGCCGGCGTGGCGGAGTGGAGCCCCGACGGGCCAGGGCCCGACGCGCAGGCGATGCCGGTGGCGGTGGCGCAGCTGCTCACCGCGCTGGCCGGCGAGACGCCACTGCTGGTGATCGTCGACGACCTGCACGACGCCACGCCCGAGACGGTCGACGCGCTGGGCGTGACCCTCGCGCGCCTGAGCGGCCCGGTGCTGGTGCTGCTGCTGGGGCGCCCCGAGCTGGTCCGCACCGCGGGCGCGCTGACCCGGCTCTCCGAGGCGGAGGCGCACACCTTGCCACCGCTGCGGGGCTCCGACGCGGCCCGGCTCCTGACGTCTTACCTGGGCGGTGGCAAGCTGCCGCAGCCCGACACCGACCGGCTGCTCGCCACCGCCCAGGGCAACGCGTTCTACCTGGCCGAGCTGGTCACGCTTCTGATGGAGCGTGGCGCGCTGACCCCGGCCGGCCGGGGCGGCGGGATGTGGCGGCTCGCGCCCGGCTCGCTGGGCACCCGGCTGCTCTCCCGTGACCTCGCCGCCGTGCTGGCTGCCCGCATCGACGCGCTTCCGGCCGACGCGCGGGGAGTCCTCCGCGACGCCGCGGTCATCGGCGACACGGTGCCCGGCGGCACCCTGGAGGCGCTACGCGAGCGGGGCAGCGGACGGTCGGGCCGCCCGACGGCGGTAGCGGCCGTCGAGCTTGAACGCGCCGTCGACGAGCTGCTCCAGCGCCGGATGCTGCGGCGCACCCGCGACGGATACGCGTTCCCCACCCCGCTGATGCGCGAGGCGGCGTACGCCGGCATCGGCAAGGCCGACCTTGCCGAGCGGCACGCCGCGCTGGCCCAGTGGGCCGCGCCCGCCAACGGCGCCGTGCACGCCCATCGCATCGGCGGGTTCGGCGGGATGTCGGCGGCCGACCGCGACGCGTTCATCGCCGATCACGTCGAGGCGGCGGCGGCGCTCGCCGACGCGGTCAGCCTGCGACCCGACGCGTCCGCCCGCACCGTCATGCCGCTCGGTGTCGCCGCCCTGGGACGGGCCGCCCGGCGCTCGCTGGCGCAGGGCGAGCCGACCCTCGCCGTCGAGCACGCCGAGCGCGCCGCCCGGTTGGCCCGTGACGGGCTGCCCGGCGCCGACCGGCTCGTGCTCGCACGCGCCCTGCTCCAGACCGGCCGCTCGGGCGACGCCTTGGCGTACGCCGAGAAGATCGCCGCGAACTCCGGTGACGACGCCGCGTGCAGGGCGGGCGCGCTGCTGGTCATCGGCCGCGCGCATCGGGTGCTCGGCGAGCCGGCGCGGGCTCGGCAGGCCTGGCAGGAGTCCCTGCAGGTGGCCACAGAAGCGGGGCTGCCCGGCCCGCGCGCCGAGGCGATGCGGCGGCTCGGCATGGCCGACTACCTGCGCGGGCGGCTGGCCCAGGCGAGCAGCCGGTTCGCCGGGGCGTACCAGGTCGACCTGGCCGCCGGCGACCGGCTCGGTCAGGCCTGGTCGCTGCAGGACCTTGCCTGGGTGACCACCACGCGGGGCGACTTTGCCGGCACCGACGCGGTCCTCGGGCGTGCCGCCCGGCTCTTCGCGGAGCTGGGCGACCCGACGGGGCGGGCGTGGTTGCGCGGCACGACGGCGTTCGCGCGGCTGCTCGCCGGCCGGCTGGCCGAGGCTCGCCGGCTGGCCCGCGTGTTCCTGCCGTTCGGCGAGCGCGTCGGCGAGGCGTGGGCGGTGGGCACGCTGCGCGCGGTCGAGGCGTTCGCCGCAGCGGAGATGGGCGACCTGACCGAGGCCGACCGGGAGGCCCGCCAGGCCTACCGGGAGTTCGACGCCGCGCAAGACGACTGGGGGCGCGGGTTCGCCCTCGTGGTGCGGGGCGCGATCGCGCGAGGGCTGGGCGAGCCGGAGCACGCGATCGACCTGCTCACCGACGCTCTTGGATACGCGGAGCGGATCGCGCACCCGCTGCTGACGGGCATTGCCGGCACGATGCGCGGGTTCGTGGCGCTGGAGCGTGGCGACGCCGCTGGCGCGGAGTGCGACGCGCAGGCCGTGATCACCAGCGTCGAGCCGCACAATCCGCTCGCGCCGGCGCAGGTGGGGCCGCGGGTGCTGCTGGCCCGGGCGCGGCTGCTGTCCGGCGACACGGCCACCGCGGTGGGGCTGCTCGCACCGATCGCCACCACGGCGAAGGGGCCGGCACTGCTCTTCTCGCGGCGGCAGGCGCTGGCCAGTTATGCGGCCGCGCTGCTGGCCAATGGGCGGCCGGAGCAGGCGCTCGACTGGGCCAGGCGGGCGATCGCGGTGCCGGCGGAAGACGTGCGCAGCTGCGTGACGGCCTCCGAGGTACTGGCCGAGGCGCTGGCCGCCACCGGCCAGCACGACGAGGCGGTGGCGGCAGCCGACGAGGCGGTCCGGCTGGCGTACTCTACGCAGCGGCTCGGCGAGCGTGCCGGCGCAGACGCCGTCCGCGAACGCCTGGCCGGCGTGCAGACGGCGCCATGACTGAGCTAACTGGCGTTCGGGCGGCGTGCCCTCACAGGCCCCTTCGCTTGGCGGCGGCTGCGGGCGGCGGTGCCTGACCGGTCGCGCGCTGTCTTCGGTACCTTCTTACGCGTGACCGACACCCGTCCTGGCGCGCTTCCGCTACCGGTTGTGCCGGGTCTGTCTGAATTGTCGGTCTTAGCCCGTGGGGGATACGCGACCGTCTACCGCGCCACCCAGGTCTCGGTGGCCCGTGAGGTCGCCGTCAAGGTGGAGAACCGCACCCTCGACAACGAGCGCGACCAGCGCCGTTTCCTGCGCGAGGCGCGCGCCGCCGGGCGGATGTCGTCCCACCCGCACGTCGTCGACCTCTTCGACGCTGGTGTGACCGCCGACCAGCACCCCTACCTGATCATGGAGCTGTGCGACGGCTCGTACGCCGAGCGCATGCGCAAGTCGCCGCTCACCCCCGCCGAGGCGCGCGAGGTCGGCGTGAAGATCGCCGACGCGCTGGCCGACGCCCACCAGCTCGGCGTCCTGCACCGCGACGTCAAGCCGGCCAACATCCTGTTAAGCCGGTTCGGCGAGCCGGCGCTGGCCGACTTCGGGCTCGCGATCCTCGCCGAGACCCGAGACTCGTCGGTGACCCTCGAGGTGCTCACGCCGGCCTACGCGCCGCCGGAGATGTTCCGGCACAGCGCACCCTCGCCGGCCGTCGACGTGTACGCCCTCTGCGCCACCTTGTACGCGGTGATGCGCGGCAAGCCGCCGCGCTGGCACGAAGACCGAAACCCGAGCCTGATCACGCTGGTGGAGCTCTTCAACCAGCCCGTTCCGGACCTGCCCGGCACGCCACCGGCCCTGATGGAGCTCCTGCGCCACGGGATGTCCAACGATCCCACCGCGCGGCCCTCGGCCGCGGAGCTGCGCGACTCGCTGGCCGAGGTGTCGCTGGCACCCGCTCACGCGCCGCCGCGGAAGCCCAGCGGGCAGGGCGTGTACGTCTCGCGCAACTACTCGCCGCCCACGCCCGCCCAGGGCGACGACAGCACGCCGACCGTGCCGTCGAAGCGCGGGCGGGGGCGCCTACGGTGGTGGCTTGCCGGCCTGGCCGCGCTGGTGGTGGCGCTGACGGTAGCGGCGGGCACCTGGTATGCCGTGGGCAACCCAGATCCGACGGCCTCGCCCACCGCCACGCCCACGAGTGAGCCCGTCATCGCGGCCACCTCGCTGTCGGCGGGTGGCGCGCTCCCTGGCTGCCTGGTGCCGCTGAACGGCGGGCGCTGCCCGCAGGCCGAGGAGTGCTACGGACCGGTCAGCACCACCGGCGGCAGGGCCCGTGCCGAGCAGGTGCCCTGCACGCGCCGGCACACCTGGGAGACCTACGCGGTCGGTGACCTGCCGCCCGCCCTCGCCAGCGCCGGCCTCGCCAAGATCAAGGCCGATCCCGCCGTGCGCGCGCTGTGCAGCCGGTTCACGTTCTCGCAGACGACACTGATCTTCAGCCCCGAGGGCTGGAAGTTCGAGGTGCTGCCCGGTGAGGGCGATTTCCGGTGTCTCGCGGGCAAGGGGACCGATGCGCTGACTGGTCACACACTCAGTCGCTGAGACCGTTGATCCAAATCCGCAGCTCATACGTATGTCACCCTGCGGAGAACGTCTGCGTGGGGAGCCGCTGTGCCCGGGTTACGACGTCTGTTCGCGGTTCGCAAGCCGACCGCGGTCGAAGTGCTGCCCTGGATACCGACGCTGTTCGGCGTCGCGTTGATGATCGGGCTCATGGTGATCTCGATCGTGCTGTCGCTCCGGCCGGATTCGGCCGGCGACTCGACAGCGGCTGAGCCGGGTGCGCTGCCGCCCCCGATCGAGTTCGCCGTGCCGGACGATCCGGAGCCCACCGCGCCACCACCCTCGACGCCCGCGGTGACGCCGTCCGCTTCGGTCGTGCCCACGCGCCCTGCCGCGCCGGTGCGCACCACGCCCGGCCGCGAGACGCCACCCGACCCGGAGGAGAAGTCGCCGCCTGCCGTCCCGCAACCACCGCAGACCACCGTCACCGGCCGCTACCAGGTGCTCGACTCGTTCGGCGACTCGTTCATCGGCGAGGTGCTGGTGTCGAACAGGGAGAGCAGCCCGCAGCACTGGACGGTGCGGCTGCGGTTCCCATCGAACGTGGGCAACCTGCGTACGTTCTGGGTGGAAGGCGCGCCGCAGGGCTCGATGCGGCGCTCCGGCGACACCTACATCTTCACCAGCGGGGTGCCGGTGAACGGGAGGAGCTCCGTTCCCCTGCGGTTCCACTACGACCGCGTCGGCAGCGGCGACACCCCGTCGTCGTGCACGGTCAACGGCGCCACCTGCTCAATATGAGCGCGGCTGGTCCAAGACGTGCTGGGCCACGAAGTTCAGGATCATCTCGCGGCTGACCGGGGCGATCCGGCCGGCCCGCACCGCGCCGAGCAGCGTCGCCACGCCGTACTCCGTCGTCATGCCGTTCCCGCCGTGCACCTGGATGGCCGTGTCCACGGCCAGCGCCGCCGCCTCCGCCGACGCGTACTTCGCCATGTTGGCCGCGACGCCTGCCTCCAGGTCGCGCCCGGCGTCGTACAGGGTCGCCGCCTTGGCGATCATCAGCCTGGCCAGGTCGACCTGCACCGTGGCGTGCGCCAGCGGATGCGCGACAGCCTGGTGCGTCCCGATCGGCCTGCCCCAGACCTGCCGGGTGGACGCGTATGCGCTGGCCCGCCCGAGGGCGTACCGGGCGGTGCCGGCGCCCATGGCGGCGACCGTGATCCGCTCTGGGTTGAGCCCGGCGAACAGCGCGGGCAGGCCCGCCTCGACGCCACCGATCAACGCTTCGGCCGGCACCCGCACGTCGTCCAGGTACAGCAGCCACTGGTTTTCCGGCGACACGATCTCCATGTCCAGTTTGGACTTCGTGAGGCCGGGCGCGTCGACCGGTGCGAGGAAGAGCGCGGGGTGGAGCCGGTCGCCACTCGCGACGCGGGCAACCACCAGCACGTACGCCGACTCCTCGACGCCGGAGATGAAGCACTTTCGACCGGAGATCAGCCAGTCGTCGCCGTCCCGCCGGGCGACGGTGCCGAGCTTGTGGAAGTTCGACCCCGCCTCCGGTTCGGTGATCGCGAACGCGACCTTCAGCGACCCGTCGGCGAATCCCGGCAGGTAGCGGCTCCGCTGCTCGTCGGTGCCGTGCCGGGCGATCACGGTGGCCACGATGGCCGGCGAGACCACGAGAAGCAGCAGCGGGCAGCCCGCCGCGGCCAGCTCTTCGCAGACGATGGCCAGCTCGGTGATGCCGCCGCCACCGCCGCCGTACTCCTCGGGGACGCTCACGCCGAGGTACCCGAGCTTGCCGGCCTCGTCCCACAGCTCTGTGGTGTACTGGCCCGCTTTCGCCTTGGCCACGAAGTAGTCGTGGCCGTAGCGGCGGCCAAGGGCCGCCACGGCGTCGCGGAGATCGGACTGTTGAGGGGTGAGATCGAAGTCCACAGTAGACCTACTCGGGGGTGAGGACCGCCAGTATCGTTCCGGTGTCGACCTGTGCGCCGGCGCTCACGGGGATCGAGGTGACGACGCCAGCGGCCGGTGCGTGTACGGGGTGTTCCAACTTCATCGCTTCGAGGGTCATGAGCAACTCGCCGGCGTCGACCCGCTGGCCGGGCACCACGAGCACCCGGCTGACGGCGCCGGGCAGCGGTGCGAGGAGTGAGCCGTCGGTCAGATCGGCCGCCGGCTCGGGAAAGCGTGGCAGCTCGGCGAGGGTGACCGAGCCTTCCGGGCTATCCACGTAGGAGGCGGCGCCCACGCGGTGCACCCGGAACGTGAGCCGGATGCCGGCGAGGTCGAGCACCACGCGGTGCGGTTCGGCGCTGACGATAGCCACCGCCGGGTGGTCGTTGGTCACCGGTGCCTGGCCGAGGCCGGCCAGATCGAGCTCCTCCGGATCGACGGCGCGGACCCACCAGCTCGCGAGGTCGCCGGTGCGGTGCAGCCGGTACCCGACCTCAACCGGCCCGGCCGGCCCGTTGTAGACGGTGGTCTGCGCGCCGGACGGCACGTTGCGCCATCCTGACGGCAGCGAGTGCAACACGGTGGCGTCCGCCCGGCGGGCCGCCGCACCAGCCAACGCGGCCGCGAGGCACGACACGCGAACCGCGTCCACAGAGGACAGCAGCGGCGCGAAGACCTCGGTGTACCGGTCGAGGAAGCCGGTGTCGATGTCGCCGGACCGGTACGCCTGGTGGCGCAGGACGCGCACCAGCAGATCGCGGTTGGTGGCGAGGCCGTGGATCTCGCTACGGGTCAGCGCCGAGGCGAGGGCGCGTGCTGCCTCGTGCCGGGTAGGCGCCCAGGCGATCAGCTTGGCGAGCGTCGAGTCGTAGTGCACGCCGATGACGGAACCGTCCCGCACGCCGGAGTCGAGCCGCAGGCCCGGCTGGGACAGCGCCCGGAACTCGCCGGTCACCTCGGGCACCCGGAACCGGTGCAGCGTGCCGGTCGCGGGCATCCAGGCGGATGCCGGGTCCTCCGCGCACAGCCGTACCTCGATGGCGTGGCCGCGGATTGGCGGCGCGCTGCCTGTCAACCGCAGGGGCAGCCCTTCGGCCACGAGGAGCTGGAGCTGCACCAGGTCCACACCGGACACGCACTCGGTGACGCCGTGTTCGACCTGGAGCCTGGTGTTCATCTCCAGGAAGTAGAACTCGCCGTCCGGCGTGAGCAGGAACTCCACGGTGCCGGCGCCGACGTACCCGACCGCGCGGGTGGCCGCCACCGCTGCGCTGCACAGGTCCTCGCGCATCTGCGGGGTGACCGCGGGCGACGGCGTCTCCTCGATGAGCTTCTGGTGCCGGCGCTGGATCGAGCACTCGCGCTCGCCGAACGGCACGATGTTGCCGTGCGTGTCTGCGAAGATCTGCACCTCGACGTGGCGGGCGCGCTCGACGTACTTCTCGCAGAAGACCGTGCCGTCGCCGAACGCGCCGGCTGCCTCGCGCCGTGCGGACGCCACCGCCTCGGCGAGCGACTCGGCTTCGCGGACGATGCGCATGCCGCGGCCGCCGCCGCCCGCGGACGCCTTGACCATCACCGGGAACTCGGTGACCTGCTCCGGATCGAGGTACGTGGGCAGTATCGGCACGCCCGCGTCACCCAGCCGCGCCTTAGCCTCGATCTTGGAGCCCATCAGCTGGATCACCTTGGCCGGCGGGCCGACCCAGGTGAGTCCGGCGTCGGCCACCGCGGCGGCGAAGTCCGCGTTTTCGGCCAGAA
Organism: Micromonospora sp. CPCC 206061; assembly: GCF_036906915.1. Classification (NCBI taxonomy): domain Bacteria; kingdom Bacillati; phylum Actinomycetota; class Actinomycetes; order Micromonosporales; family Micromonosporaceae; genus Micromonospora; species Micromonospora sp. CPCC 206061. The sequence goes on along the minus strand of NZ_JBAKHX010000032.1, from coordinate 66,066 downwards.
AGCCGTACCCGGGGTGCACGGCGTCCGCGCCCGTCTTGCGGGCCGCGGCCACGATCAGGTCGCCGCGCAGGTATGTAGCGGTCGGTGCGTTGCCAGGCAGGTGTACCGCGTAGTCCGCCTCGGCGACGTGTGGCGCGTCGGCGTCCGCGTCCGAGTAGACGGCGACCGTCTCGATGCCGATCAGCCGGCACGTCGCGAAGATCCTGCGCGCGATCTCACCGCGGTTGGCCACCAGGAGTCGTCGGATCATTGTGGCCACCCCTCACATCCGGAAGACGCCGAACCCGGCGGCGCCCTCGATCGGTCCACTGTGGATCGCAGACAGGCTGAGCCCGAGCACCGTCCGGGTGTCGCGCGGGTCGATGACGCCGTCGTCGTACAGCCGGCCGGAGAGGAACAGCGCCGCCGACTCGGTCTCGATCTGCCGCTCGACCATGGCGCGCATCGCCTTGTCGGCGTCCTCGTCGTACGGCTGGCCCTTGGCCTCGGCCGCCTGCCGGGCCACGATCGACAGCACGCCGGCCAGCTGCGCCGGGCCCATCACGGCCGACTTCGCGTTCGGCCAGCTGAACAGGAAGCGCGGGTCGTACGCCCGGCCGCACATGCCGTAGTTGCCGGCACCGTACGACGCGCCGAGGTTGACGGTCAGGTGCGGCACCCTCGAGTTGGCGACCGCGTTGATCATCAGGGCGCCGTGCTTGATGATGCCGCGCTGCTCGTACTCCGCGCCGACCATGTATCCGGTCGTGTTCTGCAGGAACAGCAGCGGCGTGGTGGAGGCGTTCGCGAGCTGGATGAACTGGGCCGCCTTCTGCGACTCCTCGGAGAAGAGCACGCCGCGCGCGTTGGCCAGCACGCCGATCGGGTACCCGTGCAGCTCACCCCAGCCGGTGACCAGCGCGGTGCCGTACCCCGGCTTGAACTCGTCGAACTCGCTGCCGTCCAGTACCCGTGCGAGGACCTCGCGCGGGTCGAACGGCACCTTGAGGTCGGCGCTTGCGATGGCGATCAGATCTTCCGGGTCGTGCTTGGGCGGCGCGGGCAGCGAGTTGCGCGGGCCGGACGCCTTGCGCCAGTTGAGGCGGCGCACGCACCGGCGCGCGAGGCGGATGCCGTCGCGCTCGTCCTCCGCGATGAAGTCGGCGAGCCCGGACCGGGTCGCGTGCATCGCCGCACCACCCAGCGACTCGTCGTCGGTGATCTCGCCCGTCGCCATGCGCACCAGCGGCGGCCCGGCCAGGAACACCTTGGCCTGGTTGCGCACCATGACCGTGTAGTCCGACATGCCGGGCACGTACGCGCCACCGGCGGTCGCGTTGCCGAAGACCACGCTGATCGTGGGGATGCCCGCGGCGGACAGCCGGGTCAGGTCGCGGAACACCCGGCCGCCGGGAATGAAGATCTCGGCCTGGCTGGGCAGGTCGGCGCCGCCGGACTCGACCAGGTTGACCAGGGGCAGGCGGTTCGCCAGCGCGATCTCGCCGGCCCGCTGGGTCTTCCTGAGGGCGTACGGGTTGACGGCTCCGCCCCGCACGGTCGGGTCGTTCGCGACGATCACGCACTCGACGCCTTCGACCACGCCGATGCCGGTAACCACGCTCCCGCCGACCGGATAGTCGGTGCCCCACGCGGCGACGCTCGACAGTTCGAGGAACGGGGCGTCCTGGTCGACCAGCAGCTCTATCCGTTCCCGCGGCAACAGCTTGCCCCTGGCGTGGTGACGGGTCACGTACTTCTCGCCGCCACCCCCACGGGCACTGTCGAGCGCGGCCTCCAGGTCCGCGAGCCGCTCCAGCATCACGGCCCGGTTTTCCAGGTACGACGCGGTGCGCGGGTCGATGGTGGTGTCCAGGACGGCCATGGCTCAGACCCCCATCTGGTTCGCGTTGATTTCGGACGCGCGCGCCGGCCCAGTCGTACGCCGCGCCACCTCCGTAACGAGCGGCTCGCCCGCGGCGACACGGGACAGATCCGCTATCCGGGCACGCAACAGTTCGCCCAACCCCTTGGCCTGCGGATCCACCTGGGCGGGCGGTGCCAGCAGACCGCGTATCAAGAAGTTGACCGCCCGCAGGTTGGGCAGCTCATACCGTTCCACGGGCAGACCAGCGGTTTCGGGCAGAAGCTCGGCGAACCGGTCGACGGTCAGCCAGCCGCGCAGCCGGGTGTAATCCTCGTCGGAGCGCACCCAAACGCCGACGTTGGCGTCCGTGCCCTTGTCACCCGACCGGGTGCCCACCTCGCGGGGCGGCGACCCCCGCGAGGGGCCGCCCGGAACGTTCGCCGCCTCTGGAGGCGCGGCGGTAACCGTGGGTGGGGAGATCGCTGTCCGTGCCCCGTCGGGGTGGAGGGCCACGTGCTCGCGCTGGGGCACCGCGTCGGCCGTGAAGATCCCGTAGGGCGTGGCGTCGGTGGGTGGCGTGGTGAGAAAGCAGCCCGGGTAGGAGGCCAGGGCCAGCTCGACCGCGGCCGTCGAGAACATCCGGCCGGCCCGCTTGGGATCGGCGTCGTGGATCTGCGCCCGCAGCAACGCGCCGTCGTCGGTACGCGTCAGCGTGAACGCCAGCCCGTCGATGCCGACCGCGGCTTCGAGCTGGGCACGCACGAGTGCCGCCTTGGCGTCGATGTCGAGCCCGACCAGTACGAACGTCATCGCGTTGCGGAAACCGCCGAGCGTGTTGACGCCGACCTTGAGGGTGGGAGGCGGGGGCGAGCCCCGGACCCCGGTGACGCGCACCCGGTCTGGACCGTCGGGCGCCAGCGTGATCGAGTCGAGGTGGGTCACCACGTCCGGCCCGAGGTACGCCGGCCCGCCCACCTCGTACACCAGCTGCGCGGTCACGGTGTCGACGGTGACCGCGCCGCCGGTGCCGGGGTGCTTGGTGATCACACTGGATCCGTCGGCGTGCACCTCGGCGATCGGGAAGCCCGGCCGCCGGCCGCCGTCGGGCAGCTCGGTGAAGAAGCTGAAGTTGCCACCGGTGGCCTGTGCCCCGCACTCCAGCACGTGGCCGGCGACGGTGGCGCCCGCCAGCGCGTCGAAGTCGGTGCGTCCCCAGCCGAAGTGCGCGATCGCCGGCCCCACCACCAGGGACGCGTCGGTGACCCGGCCGGTCACCACGACGTCCGCCCCGGCCTTCAGGCACGACGCGATGCCGAACGCGCCCAGGTACGCGTTGGCTGTCAGCGCCGCCGAGTGGGCACCCTCGCGCTCGGTGGCGTCGCCGGCGACGTACCCGATGTGCGCGTGGAGGCCGAGCCGCGTGGCGAGCGAGCCGAGCGCGGCTGCCAACCCCTCCGGGTTGAGCCCACCGGCGTTGGTCACGACGCGGATGCCGCGGTCGAGCGCGGTGCCGAGGCACTGCTCCATCTGCCGCAGGAAGGTGCGGGCGTACCCGAGCGACGGGTCCTTCAGGCGGTCCCGTCCGAGGATCAGCATGGTCAGCTCGGCCAGGTAGTCGCCGGTCAGCACGTCGAGCGGGCCGCCGTCGAGCATCTCCCGCCACGCGGCGAAGCGGTCGCCGTAGAAGCCGGACGCGTTGCCGATGCGGATCACGGCAGGCTCTGCTGGCCGGCTGGTCGACGGCCGGTGCCTGGAGGACCGGCGAAGGCCTGTGCGATGTCGAGCCACTCGTCGGCGACCGGACCGGTGGCCATCAGGGCCAGGTCGGCGCGGTGTCGGCGCTGCGTGACGAGCAGGCAGAAGTCGAGCGCCGGGCCGGTCACCCGGTCGGCGGCGTCGGCGGGACCGTACGTCCAGAGGCCGTCGGGCCCGACCAGCTCGACCCGGACCGGCGCCTCGGGGGCCGGGCGGCCGTGACTGCGGAAGCTGTGGGCGAGGGTGCGGAAGCCGAGGTGCGCCACGTGCCGCAGGCGTGGGGTCGGCACCTTGCGATGGCCGAGCGTGTCCGCGATGTCCTGGCCGTGCGCGAACGTCTCCATGATCCGTGCGGTCGCCATCGACGCCGCCGACATCTCGGTGCCGTACCAGGGCAGCCGCGTGCCCGGTGGCGTCGCCTTGAGCGCGTCGGCGAGTGCCGCCCGGCCGGTGCGCCAGCGGGCCAGCAGCTCGGGCGTCGGCGCCAGGAACTCCTCGGCGCCGCGGTCGATGAAGTGGTCAGGGTCGGTCGCGGCATAGGCGAGCGAGGCGTAGAACGCATCGACGTCGGTGGCTGCCAGCAGCGCGATGTGGTCGGTCCACGTGAGGTGGGCGATCTGGTGCGCGATGGTCCAGCCGTCGGCGGGCGTCAGCCGGGTCCAGTGCGCGTCCGGCAGCGGACCGACCCGGGCGTCCAAGTCGGCCGACTCGTCGGCGAGGTCGGCGAGCAGTCCGCCGAGGTCGGCCATGGGCGTCGTCTCCTCTCAGAGAATGTGTGAGCGGCTTAGAGGCGCGCGAGCCGCCGAGCCGTAGGCGAGGCCGGGAAGCGCGGCCAGCTGTTTTTTCCAGACCGTGAGCAGTGCCTGGCGGCGGGCCGTGTCGTCGGAGAGCAGGTTGGCCACGCCGAGCCCGCGCAGCAGGTCGAGGGTGGCCTGAACGGCTTCCCGTACGCCGGGCGCGCGCTCGTCGGCGCCGAGCAGGTCGACCGCGAGCCGGTGCATCTCCCGGCCAACGCGGGCTTCGAGCGGGATGAGCGCCGCCCGCAGGTCGGGGTCGGTGCGGGCGGCCACCCACACCTCCAGGGCGGCCACGTAGAGCGGGCCGGTGAACGCCGCGGCCAGCATGTCGACGACCCGGTCGAGCCGTTGCGGACCGGCGGGCAGGAGGGCCGCCTCCTGCCGGATCTCCGCGGCGCGCCGCTCGGCCAGGTGCTCGACCGCGGCCATCACCAACTCGGACTTGGTGGGGTAGTGGTGCAGCTGGGCACCGCGCGAGACGCCGGCCCGTGCCGCGACAACGGTCGTCGTGGTGCCCGACCAGCCGCGCTCGACGAGGCACTCCACGGTGGACTCCAGAAGGCGGGCCTGAGTGGCGCGGCTGCGCTCCTGTTGAGGGGTACGAACCGACACACCCACAGCCTGCCCTCGTCAAAACAAACAGTCAAGCCTGCTTGTTTTCACGCTGGGCGTACGCGCGGATACGGGGTGGCAGGGCTGATCGTGGCGCCCCGCCGGGCACGTATGACCTGCCCGCCACCGGCTAGCCGGGGTCAGACGCGGGCGCGGCGGGCCAAGCGTTCCGGGTCGAGGATGATCACGCTCTTGCCGTCGAGGCGCAGCCAGCCGCGCGACGCGAAGTCGGCGAGCGCCTTGTTGACGGTCTCGCGGGAGGCGCCGACCAGCTGGGCCAGCTCCTCCTGAGTGAGGTCGTGGGTCACCCGGAGGACGCCGCCGTCGCGGGTGCCGAACCTGCCGGCCATCTGGAGCAGGTTTTTCGCGACCCGGCCGGGCACATCGGTGAAGATCAGGTCGGCCAGCGCGTCGTTGGTGCGGCGCAGCCTGCGGGCCAGGACCCTCAGCAGTTGCTCGGCGATCTCGGGCCGGTTGTTGAGCCACGGCCGCAGCGCCTGCTTGCGAAGGCGGGCGAGGCGCGTGTCGGTGACCGCGGTGGCCGTCGCGGTGCGCGGGCCCGGGTCGAACAGTGACAGCTCGCCCAGCATGTCGGACGGACCCATGACGGAGATGAGGTTCTGCCGGCCGTCGGCGGCACGCCGACCAAGCTTGATCTTGCCGGACAGCACAATGTAGAGGCTGTCGCCAGGCTCGCCCTCGTTGAAGACCACCTCGCCCTTACGGGTCTCGATCGTCTCCATCTCTTTGGCGAGCGCTTCCGCCGCCTCCGGGTCGACGCCCTGGAAGATCCCACTGCGGGCCAGTACCTCGTCCATACCGCACCTCCGCCTGCGCATCCGGTCACTTACCGGCATATCAGCCGGTGAGTCGCGCGCGCAGTAAGTCTAGGCGCACGTCGGAGATGTCCGGGCGTGCACCCCCGGAATCTTGATCGTAAAGTCCAGCAGGTGGTGCTGGAGCCGATCCTTGGAGACCGTCACGAGGACGGCCGGAACATCCCGCTGCTGGCCTGGCGGATCGGCCGCCCGTTGTTGGCCATCTCGTCCGCGCCGCTCGGTGGTGGTATCGGGCTCCGTCAGTGGATCATCAACGCTACCGTACCAATGTGGTATGACCGGGACGATCCGGACGCACACCTGTGTGAGTTGGCGGCCGAGTTGGGGTTCGAGGGACCCGGCGTCGGCCTGATGACAGGCGTAGACGTCGCGGAGGTGGTCACCGCCGCGGACGAGGGGGTTCGGGTGTGGGCCACCGTGGGGCTCGGTGCTCCCATCTGGGCGGCGGCACCCGACGCCGATTCGTCGCGCGTCGGCACCGTCAATATCGTGGTCGCCGTGCCCGTGCGGCTGTCCGAGGGCGCGCTGGTCAACGCGGTGGCCACGGCTACCGAGGCGAAGGCGCAGGCGCTGTGGGACCTCGGCGTCGCCGCCACGGGTACGGCCACCGACGCGGTCTGCGTGGTGTGTCCGCCGGACGGCCCGGCTGCCGCTTACGGCGGTCCGCGCTCGGAATGGGGAGGCCGGATCGCCCGTTCGGTCCATGCGGCCGTCCGATCAGGCGGCGGCACCGGCAAGGGGTCCGGGATGCCCTGGTCCGACCGAAATCAGTAGTTCGCTGGCCTTGCGGGTGGCCGGTATCGTCGCGTAACGATGAGTTACCCCGGGCCGCACGAGCGTTCCGGCCGCACACGGCGTCCCATCCTCGCTGTGCTCGCGGTCGTCGCTGTGCTGCTCGGAGTCGGTCTCGCCGCTGTGGCCTTCGTCGCCAACCGCGACGACGGGTCCGGGGCGCCACTCTGGCAGGGCGACGCGGTCCAGGAGCCTTCCGGATCGGCCGCGCCCTCCCCGACCCGGTCCGCCGAGGCGCCGCCGGCCACCATCTCGATGTCGGCCACCGGCGACATCATCATGGGCAACGCGCCCAACAGGCTTCCCGCCGGCGGCGGCAAGGGCTTCTTCAACGCGGTCAAGTCCGCGCTCGCGGCCGACCTCGTGATGGGCAACCTCGAAGAGCCGCTCACCGACGACACCGGCGCCGGCAAGTGCAGCGCCAACTCCACCCGCTGCTTCCAGTTCCGGGCCCCGCCGTCGTACGCGGCACACCTGAAGGAAGCCGGCTTCGAGCTGCTCAACCAGGCCAACAACCATGGCAACGACTACGGGGCGGCGGGGTACCGCAACACCCAGAAGGCACTGAAGGACCACGGGCTCAAGCACACCGGCGCCCCAGACGAGATCACCGTGGTCGACGTCGAAGGCGTATCGGTCGCCGTGGCCGGCTTCTCCTCGTACCCGTGGTCGAACAGCCTCACCGACATCGACGAGGCCGCCGAGGTCGTCAAGAAGGCCGCGACCATGGCGGACGTGGTGGTCGTCCAGGTGCACATGGGTGCCGAAGGCTCCGACAAGACCCACGTCAAGCCAGGCACCGAGCTCTTCCTCGGGGAAAATAGGGGCGACCCGATCAAGTTCTCGCACGCGATGATCGACGCGGGCGCCGATCTGATCGTGGGGCACGGCCCGCACGTGCTGCGCGGCATGGAGTTCTACAAGGACCGGCTGATCGCGTACAGCCTGGGCAACTTCGCGGGCGGCGGCAAGACGTTGAGCGGCAACGGGGTGCTCGGGCTCGGTGGTGTGCTCAAGGTCTCGGTGACACCGGACGGCGCGTTCGCCAGCGGCCAGCTCATCTCGACGGCCATGAACAGCGCCGGCCTGCCGACCATGGACAACGCGCACCGGGGCGCCAAGCAGGTGGCCCAGCTCAGCAAGGCGGACTTCCCGACCACCGGCGCCAAGCTTGACAGCAAGGGCAAGATCACCGCTCCCGCAGCCGGCTGAGCCGTCCGAGCGGAGCGAGGACAAACCCGCACAGCGTACTCTTTCGCCGTGGCCCGTACTGAGAGTGACTTGTCGCGGAAGCGGCGTGCCCGGAAGATGGCGCGCCTGCTGGAAGAGACCCACCCCGACGCGCACTGCGAGCTCGACTTCGAGAACGCCTTCCAGTTGCTGATCGCCACCGTGCTGTCGGCACAGACCACCGACGTCCGGGTCAACCTGACCACGCCCACGCTGTTCGCCAAGTACCCCACCCCCGAGGACCTGGCCGCGGCCAACCCCGAAGACGTCGAGCAGATCCTCAAGCCGACCGGCTTCTTCCGAGCCAAGACCAAGTCGGCGATGGGGCTGTCGGCGGCGATCCGCGACCGGTTCGGTGGGGAGGTGCCGCGCACGCTGGCGGAGATGGTCACGCTGCCGGGCGTCGGCCGCAAGACGGCCAACGTCGTGCTCGGCAACGCCTTCGACGTGCCGGGCATCACCGTCGACACGCACTTCCAGCGGCTCGTCCGGCGGTGGGAGTGGACCGCCGATTCCGACCCCGTCAAAATCGAGCACGCCGTGGGGGCGCTGATCGAGAAGCGTGAGTGGACGATGCTCTCCCACCGGGTGATCTTCCACGGCCGGCGGGTCTGCCATGCTCGCAAGCCGGCCTGCGGTGCCTGTACTCTCACCAAGCTCTGCCCGGCGTACGGCACCGGACCCACCGAGGCCGCCGCCGCGGCCAAGCTGCTCAAGGGTCCGCGCGCCCGCGATCTTGCCGCCGTGGCCGGTGTCGACCCGGAGTTGGTGCCCGCCAAGGCGGTGACCGAGCCGGAGGCACCGTGAAGCGGGTCGCCTGCGCCCTGATGGTGGCGCTGCTGCTCGCCGGATGCTCCGACGACCCGGAGCCGGCGCCGAAGGCCGCTCCGGCACCGTTCGCCGACTGTGCCGCGCTGACCGCGCCGCCGGCTCAGGCGACCGCCAGCCCAGGACCGGCACCGGCCGACGCCGCGCCGCTGCCCGACATCGCCCTGCCCTGCTTCACAGGCGACGCCACGGTCCAGGTGAGCGCCATCCGCGGGCCGGCCGTCGTCAACCTGTGGGGCTCGTGGTGCGCGCCCTGCCGTGACGAGATGCCGGCGTTCCAGCGCTTCGCCGAGCGTGCCGCCGGCAAGGTCCACGTCATCGGCGTCGACACCCACGACACCCGCGAGGCGGGCGGGTCGCTCGCCGAAGACCTCGGCGTGACCTACCCCAACCTGTACGACCGCTCGGAGCGGTTCCGCATCAAGCTCTCCGGGCGGCCCTTGCCGGTCACGCTCTTCGTCGACCAGCAAGGCAAGATCCGGCACCTGTACAACGCGGCCGCGCTCGACGACGCGGCGCTCGCCACCCTGGCCGCCCAGCACCTCGGGGTGACGCTCCCATGAGTGCCGCAGATCTAGCCGGCGCTCGGCTCCACTCGCTGCAACCCTGGCCCTCTGCCGCGGGCGGCGGCGCATGACCACCAACGGGACGCCCGACTGGTTGGCGCCGCTGCTCGACCGGCTCCGGAACGCTCGGGTCGAAGACTTCACCCGCCTGCCCACCCCTACCGACAGCGGCCGGCCGAGCGCCGTTCTCATCCTCCTCGGCGAGCACGACGGCGAACCCGACGTGCTCATGCTCCAGCGGGCGGCGACGCTGCGCACCCACGCCGGGCAGCCCGCATTTCCCGGTGGGGCGAGCGACCCGGGCGACGCCGACGCGGTCGCCACCGCCCTGCGCGAGGCACAGGAGGAGGTCGACCTCGACCCCGCCTCCGTCACCGTGCTCGCCGACCTGCCTCCGCTGTGGATTCCCGTCAGTGACTTCGTGGTCACGCCGGTGCTCGCGTGGTGGCACGCGCCGCACGAGGTGCACCCCAAAGATCCGGCCGAGGTGGCGCACGTCGCGCGGCTCCCCATCGCCGAGCTTGTCGACCCCGACAACCGGCTCCAGATCCGTCATCCGAGCGGGTGGATGGGACCGGCGTTCGAAGTACGCGGGATGTTGGTGTGGGGCTTCACCGCCGGGGTCCTCTCCGCACTCCTGGAGATGGCTGGTTGGGCCCGGCCGTGGCCCCGCGACAGGGTCGCCGACATTCCGATCAGCCCTCCGCCCACCGGCACCGATGAGTCCGATCTGGTGAGCTGAACAGGTCGCCTTTGAGGCTGCTTTGTATGGGCTTAGCGCGTCGGCTCCGGTACTCGCGGGACCCCCGTACCCTTGACGCGTGTCCGCCATCGATGTCGCCCTTGTGCTGCTCATGCTGTTGTTCGCGATCAGCGGATACCGACAGGGATTTGTCATCGGTGCGCTGTCATTCGCCGGCTTCTTCGGCGGTGCCCTGATCGGGCTCCAGCTCGGGCCGTTCGTGGCCCAGCGGTTCGCCGACGATGCCGTACGCGTCGTCGTTTCGCTCATCGCCATCTTCGGGCTCGCGGTGCTCGGACAGGCCCTGGCCGGCTGGCTCGGCACCCACCTACGGCACGCCATCACCAGCCGAGTCGGGCGCCGCGTCGACGACGCCGGTGGTGCCGTCGTCTCGGTGCTGGCCGTACTCGTGGTCGCGTGGCTCGTGGCGGTGCCGCTCGGAGCGTCGTCGCTGCCCTGGCTGGCCAGCTCGGTCCGCAACAGCGCGATCCTGCACGGCGTCAACCGCGTCATGCCCGAGCAGGCTCAGGCCCTCTCGCAAGCGCTCCGCGAGACTGTCGACACGCAGGGCTTCCCCGAGGTGTTCGGCGAGCTGTCGCCGACCCGCGCGCGCGAGGTGGCGGCTCCGGACCCGCGGCTCGCCGGCTCCCGGGTGGTCGCCAACGCGCGGCCGTCGGTGGTCAAGGTCCTGGGCACCGCGCCCAGCTGCTCCCGGCGTATCGAGGGCTCCGGCTTCGTGTACGCCGAAGAGCGCGTCATGACCAACGCGCACGTGGTCGCCGGCACCCGTTCGGTCGAGGTGGAGATCGGCGATGAAAAGCTCGACGGTCGGGTGGTCGTCTACGACCCCAACCGCGACCTGGCTGTGCTGTACGTTCCCGGCCTGGACGCGCCGGTGATGCCCTTCGCGCAGCGCGACGCCCAGGCCAACGCGGACGCGATCGTGCTCGGGTTCCCGCTCGACGGGCCGTTCAACGCCCAGTCCGCCCGCGTCCGCGACCTCGGCGACATCACCGGGCCAGACATCTACGACTCGAAGGACGTGACCCGGGAGATCTACACGATCCGGGCGCTGGTGCGGAGTGGAAACTCGGGCGGCCCGCTGGTCGGGACGAACGGTCAGGTGCTCGGGGTGATCTTCGCGGCGGCCGCCGACGACCGGAACACCGGGTTCGCGGTAAGCGCCCAGGAAGCCTCGCCGGTGGCAACGGCAGGCCAGTCCCGCACCCGAGCCACCGGAACAGGCGCCTGCGCCTAGGGCCCGTGTCGAAGCGGATGACCGGGCCGCGGCGGACCCAGACGACGACCGGCCCCCACTGCGACACAGGCCCTGAAGGCGATGGGAAAGCTAGCGGGTGCGGAAGAAGCGGCGGACCGTGAAGGCACCCACGGCGATCACCAAGAGCGCGACCAGGCCGCCCACCAACAGCCCGCGCCGCGACTCCTCGACCTCGCCGGCCGGCTCGGCCGACCATCCCGCGTTGGAGCCGGGCGCCCGGCCACCCGTGGTGTGGTTGCCGCTGGTGCCGCTTGCGGCCTCCATGCCGGGGGCGGCGCCGAACCCAGCCACGCCGGGCGGGGCGTTGTTGTCCAGAGGGTTGCGCTCCACCGTGGACATGCCAACGGTGAGCGCGGCGACGGGGTCGACCAGGCCGTACCCGAACCGGACGTCGCGGCCCACCGCACCCAGGTCGTCGGCGGTCTTGATGAGCCGGTTGACCACGGTGGCGGCGGTCATCTCGGGCCACTTGGCGCGAACCAGCGCGGCGGTGGCGCTCACCAGCGGGGCGGCGAAGCTCGTGCCCTGTACCTTCCACGTGCCGCCGGGCCGGGCGCCTATCAACCCGTTGGCAGGGGCGGCGAGCACGGTGGCAGAGCCGGTGATGGAGCCGGACCAGAGGCCCTCGGTCTCGCGTTCGAGACCGGTGACCGCGATCACCCCCGGCTCGCGGGCCGGGTACCAGACCTCGGTGGGCGCGTCGGGCGCGATGTTGCCGGTGCACGCGACCACGACGACGTCGCGGGCGAACGCGTAGTCGATGGCGGCGGCCAGGGCCGGGCTGTTGCCGCTGCCGCCGAGCGACAGGTTGATCACCTTGGCGCCGTTGTCGACCGCCCACCGGACACCCTTGGCGACGATCAGCGCGTCGTTGTACCGGTTGTCGGCGTCGAGGACGCGAACGGGCAGGATCTTGGCTTGGGGCGCCAGCCCCATGACGCCGTCGCGGTCGTCGTTGCGTCCGGCGATCAGACCGGCGACGGTGGTGCCGTGCCCCACAGGGTCGGTGCGCCCATCGCCGTTGCCGGTCACCAGGTCGATGCCGGGAAGGACCTGGCCGGCGAGGTCGGGGTGGCCGCCGTCCACACCGGAATCGATCACCGCGACGGTGACGCTGGCGCCGGTCGAGTACCGCCACGCGTGTGTCGCGCGCAGCTCCGAGAGCTGCCACTGGTCTTCACGTACGGTGTCGCGCCGCTGGATGACGCTGGCAGCCTGCGCTGGCGTAGCGGCGATCGCGGGTACGCCGGTCGCCCCGACGGCGACGAGCGCCGCCCCGACGAATCGCGGAACGGCGCCCCAGCGATGGCTCCAAAGCCTCATCGCAGATGGCCTCCAGTAGGCCGGCACATGGGTCCGGGCCGACAAGTCGTTGGAGGGAGGTTACCGCGTTCAGGTTTCCCCGGTAATCCGCTGACGAAAGAAGATCACTCCTGGGAGAGAAATGCCAGCTGAACGAGGCGTACTCCTTTCTTCCGCGTGACGAGACGCCCGCGGCCTGGTGGCAGCGTAGTAGGGCGCGCGGTGCCGACGAGGGCTCCTTCGTCCTTGTCGCCGGACATCACCAGACCGGGTGACGCCAGCTCGCGCAGCCGCTGCACGACCGGCTCGTACAGCGCCCGTGCCGCGCCGCCGCAGCGGCGGGTCACGATCAGGTGCAGGCCGATGTCGCGGGCCTGCGGCAGGTACTCCAGTAGTGGCAGTAGCGGGTTGGCTGGCGCGGTGGACACCAGGTCGTAGTCGTCGACCAGTACGAACAGCTCCGGCCCGGTCCACCAGGAACGCTCGCGAAGCTGCCGGGGCGTGACGTCGGGGCCGGGCAGCCGCCGCCGCATGTACCCGGCCACCGACTCGATCAACTCGCTGGTGGTGACGGCGGATGTCCCGTACCCGATAACGTGATCGCCCTCGACGGCGCCGAGTAGGCTGCGCCGGTAGTCGACCAGGATGATCCGCGCCTGTTCCGGCGTGAAACGCCGGGCGACCGACGTGGCGAGCGCCCGCAGGAAGGACGACTTGCCGCACTCCGCGTCGCCGAACAGCAGGAAGTGCGGCTCGGTGCCGAAGTCGAGCTCGGCCGGGCGCAGGTCGGCCTCGGCGAGTCCGATGGGGATGGCCAGCCCGCTACTGGCGGCGAGATCCAGGTCGGCGTACGGCACGACGGCGGGCAGCAGCCGCACCGGCGGTGCCGGAGCTCCCGACCAGCCGGCGGCGACCGCGCGCACCAGCGCCTCGGGATCACCGTCGAGCGCGACGAGCGCGGGACGAGCGGCGAGGAAGTGCAGGCCGTCCGCCGTGAGACCGCGGCCCGGTGTCTTTTCTGGCACGTTGAGCGCGGCCTTGCGGGAGACGATCGAGTCGGCCGGATCGCCGAGGCGCAGTTCGAGGCGGGAGCCGAAGAGATCACGGATCGCCGGCCGGAAGTCGAGCCAGCGGGAGGAAGCGGCCACGACGTGCACGCCATACGCCAGACCGCGGGTCGCGATGTCGGTGATCACGGATTCCAGGTCGTCGTAGTCGCCGCGAAGCGTGGTCCAGCCGTCGATCACGAGGAGGATGTGGCCGTCAACGGGTTCGCCGCGCTCGCGGTCGGCGAGCCGAGTCGCGATCTCACCCACCGTCCGGCGCACCGCCTCGGCGTCGTGCCGCCCCGCGACCCCGCCGACGTGCGGCAGCGCGCGGAGCGCGGCCAGCGTGCCGCCACCGAAGTCCAGGCAGTAGACCTGCGCCTCGGCGGGCGTATGGCTGAGCGCCAGGCCGCACACCAGCGTCGCGAGGAGGCTGGACTTGCCGCTTCGCGGTCCACCCGCGACAGCGACGTGCCCGGCCGCGCCGTCGAGCGCCAGCCACAGCAGGTCGCGCCGCTGCTCGAACGGCTTGTCGACGACCGCGACCGGCACCTGCATCGCGCCGCGCAGCGCCGGATTGGCGAAGGTGAACCCACGCGCCGGATCGCTGACCAGGGAGCCGAGCAGCTCGTCGAGCGCCGGTGACCGCGACAGCGGCGGCAGCCACACCTGGTGCGCCGGCGGGCCCTCCCCGGCCAGCCGGTCGACCAGCGCGTCGAGCAGGCTGCGGCCGCTCTCGATCGCCGGGGTGGCGGGCTTCGGCGCCGGTACGAAACTGGTGCCGTAGGTCAGCACGCGCGGGCGCCCGGCGCGCCCGTCACGCCGCCGATCGGCGGCGCGGCGCAGCGGCCCCGAGACGTACGCGGCGCGGAACCGTACCAGCGGCTCGGTGCCCGCCTTGAGGTATCCATGGCCGGGCGAGCGGGGCAGTTCGTACGCGTCGGGCACGCCCAGCACCGCCCGCGACTCCAGGGCTGAGAACGTGCGCAGTCCGATCCGGTACGACAGGTGCGTCTCCAACCCGCGCATGCGTCCCTCTTCGAGCCGCTGCGACGCGAGCAGCAGGTGCACGCCCAGCGACCGTCCCAACCGTCCTATCTGGAGGAACAGGTCGATGAAGTCGGGCTTGGCGGCGAGCAGCTCGGAGAACTCGTCGCACACGATCAGCAGCGTCGGCAGCGGCGCCAGGGCGGCACCACCGGTGCGTGCGTTCTCATATTCGCGCAGGCTCACGAAGTCACCGGCCCGGCGCAGCAACTCCTGGCGGCGCAGCACCTCGCCGTTGACCGCGTCGACCATGCGGTCGACCAGCGGCAGATCACCGGCCAGGTTCGTGATCATCGCAGCCGTGTGCGGCAGCCGGTCGAGCGCCGCGAACGTAGCGCCACCCTTGAAGTCGACCAGCACGAAGTTGAGCACGTCGGGCGGGTGCGTCGCGGCCAGCCCGAGCACCAGCGTGCGCAGCAGCTCCGACTTTCCCGAGCCGGTGGCGCCTATGAGCAGCCCGTGCGGCCCCATACCGTCCTGCGCGGACTCCTTCAGGTCGAGGACGACCGGCGGGCCCTCGGCGCTGAACCCGATCGGCACCCGCAGGCGGTCGCGGTCGGGCCGCGGCGCCCAGCCGTCGAAGCTATCCGGATCGACGCCGAGCAGGTCAGCCGCGGTGGGCTCGGCGCCGGGCAGGGATTCGGCCGCCGCCGAATCCGTCAGCCGCACCGGC
This sequence comes from Micromonospora sp. CPCC 206061, assembly GCF_036906915.1. Lineage (NCBI taxonomy): Bacteria > Bacillati > Actinomycetota > Actinomycetes > Micromonosporales > Micromonosporaceae > Micromonospora > Micromonospora sp. CPCC 206061. The sequence continues at coordinate 50,715 of NZ_JBAKHX010000032.1, read as the reverse complement.
GCGAGGCGCCGCGCCAACGCCTCAGCCGCGACGAGGTCCAGGCCGTCGGCGACACCGACCTCCGCGGTGCCTTCCATCGTGTACGAGACCAGTTGTCGCACCGAATCGATAGTGAGCACCACAGTGGACCTGTCGAGCACGCGAGGCGGTGGCGTGTCCAGGTCCACTATGGATACGCCGTCGATGCCGCCCTCGCCGAAGGCGGCGTCCGCCCCGTCGAGCACCACCACCACGTGCGGGCCTTCTGCCGCTGGACCGGCGCCGAAGCGAGGGCGGCTGCCGATCAGGTCGTGCAGCAGGCGCGTCAGCTCGGCAGTCGATGAGGCGACGAGCCGCACCGGGCCCAGCGCGTCGGTGCGGCCCGGGTGCTGGGCGTGCGGCAGCCACTTGACCCACTCCCACCGGGTACGCCGATCCGGCGCCACACACACCGCGATACGCAAATCGTCGGGCGCGTGGAAGACCGACAGTTGCGCCACCATCGCGCGTACGAGCGCCCGGCCCGGTGCCCCGACGATGTGCACGCGGGTGAACCCGCGCAAGGCCAGCGCCACCGGCAGGTCGGGCACCACGGCGTGCGTGTCGAGGAAGCGGCGCAGCGCACCGGACGTCATGGGTTCGAGGTCTTCGAGCGGCCGGGTCACCGGCGCCACGAGCGGCGTGGCCAAGGTCTGTGGACCAAGCCCCACCCGTACGACCGCGAAGTCGGAATCCGTGGGGCGGCGTTCCCAGAGCCGATAACTGGCCACTGTGGACCAGAGTCGATCTGGATCGGGATGCCGGTAGAGCAGGCCGGCCCGCTGGCGGGTCGCGGTGTCACGGGCCCGCCGGCGCAGCGTGCCGAGGTGGCGCAGATAGTCGCGGCGGGCGGCTGTCATCTCCGCCCGCTTCGGCGTGCCGCCCCACGACGCGAGCATCGCGAGCGAAGAGACGCCGAAGATCGCACCGACCACGTACGAGTACGTGCCACCGCCGTGACCCATCATCATCGCCATCGCGACGCCGCCACCCACCATCGGCAGCACCACGAACATCTGCTGCCAGCGGCCACCGGTGTCGCCGGGCAGCTCGGGAGGCGGGTCGATGCGCAGGTCACCCGCCGGAATCTGAGGCCCCGGGCGCCGCGCCCTCCGTCTGAACCGGACAGTGCTCACCAGACGGTCACCTCCCCATCGCTCATCGTAGGTAAAGTGCGGGTGGATGGAGGACCCTCGATGACGGGTGGCCTCGCGCGGGTCACGATCAGCACGCCGCGTCGCAAGCTCGACGTGGCGCTGCCGGCGCACGTGCCGCTCGCCGAGCTGCTTCCCGAGGTGCTGCGCCACGCGGGCGACGGGCTCGCCGACGACGGCGAACGGCACGGTGGGTGGGTGCTGCGCCGCGCGGACGGCGCGGCGCTCGCGGTTGGCCAGGCCCTTCACCCGCAAGGTGTACGCGACGGCGCGCTCCTCTTCCTGGTTCCAGCGCGTCTACGGTGGACGGAGGTCCGGTACGACGACGTCGTGGAGGCGATCGCCGACGGTGCCCGGCAGCGGGGCGCCTCATGGTCGCCGGCCGCGAACCGGGTGTCCGGGCTCGCGCTCGCCGCCCTACCGGTGGCCGCCGGCCTGTTCGCGGTGGCCCGCACGGGGTCCGGTGTCCTGGCGGCGGTCGCTGCCTCGGTGCTGCTCGCGACCGCAGCCGTCGCCTCGCGGGTGCACCGCGACCGCCCGGCCGCCGCCGTGCTGGCCGCCTACGCGATGCCGTACGCGTTCGCGGCCGGCGCTGCGATCACATCCGATGCTGGCGTCGACGGCGGTGCCGGCGTCGGAGGCGGCGGCGTGCTCGAACACCTCGCCGACCTGCTGGGCGGCGCCGGCGGGCTGGTCGGCGGCTCGGTCGGGCTGCTCCTGGCGGCACTGACCGCCGCTGTGGTCGTCGCCGCCGAACTGCGGGTCTGCGCCGCGGCCGCGTTGGTCGGTGCTTGCGGGGCACTCGCCGGGCTGACCGCCTCGGCGCTGCCACCCGACGACATCGCAGCGGTCCTGCTGACCGTGCTGGTCTGCGGCGTCGGCCTGCTCCCACTGGCCACGATCCGCCTTGCCCGCCTCCCGCTCCCGCCGCTCGCCCTCCCACCCGCTCCCGCCGCCGCGAGCTGGCCCGAAGCTCCAACGACCTGGGCAAGCCCCGATTCCGGCTGGCCGAGCGCCGGCCCGGGACCGGCCACTGCCGGCTCCGGTTGGCCACCGGACGCTCAGGGGCGACCCGGCTCGGATGCGGGGCGGCCCGATGGCACGCGGGTGGAGGACGGGCGGGTGTTCGCGGCTGTCGCGCGGGCTGAGGAGTTGCTGACCGGGGCGCTGGTCGGGTACGCACTGCTCGCGACCGGCGCGGCGTTCGTGCTGGTAGTCAGTGGCGGCCCTGCCGCGTGGCTGCTGGTCGCTGTCTCTGGTGTGGCGCTGCTTCTCCGCGCCCGGCTGTTCGCCGCCGTCCGGCAGCGGGTGCCGATGGCGGCTGGCGGGCTGGTCGGCCTCGCGGCCCTGGCGGCGGCGTTGCTGCTGGCGACCGACCGATCGGTGCTGGAGGTCATCGCCATCGGTGGGGCGATCGCGGCGGCGGCCAGCGTCACGGCGGGCCGCACGTACGCCCGCCGGCCGCCCACGCCCTACGTGGGCCGGGCGGCCGATCTACTCGACACCGCGACCGTCGTCGCCGTCGTGCCGATCACGTTCGCGGTGCTGGGCCTTTACGAGATGGCTCGAGCGCTCGTGACCTAGAGTCCGCGCATCTTCGCGGGACTCGTCGTGTCCGGCGCGGGTCGAGGCCGCACCTTCCGCGAGACCGCGGGCCTCCCGTAGCCGTCAGTGCCGATCAAGGAGGATCGCATCGATCAAGGGCAACCGCACGTGGAAAAGAGATCAAAACACGTGCATTTGCCCTTGATCGACGGAAGAAGGGGCGGCGGGGACGGGTGCGCTACTCGGCGGGCGGGGCGGGGTGGGCTACCTCGTGGCGGCGGCGGGAGGCACGGATCTCGGCCTCGGCCTCAACACGGCCGACCCAGGTCGCGCCCTCGACCGACTTACCGGGCTCGAGGTCCTTGTAGACCTCGAAGAAGTGCTGGATCTCCAGCCGGTCGAACTCGCCCAAGTGGTGAATGTCCCTCAGGTGCTCCTGGCGCGGATCTTCGAAAGGCACGCACAGCACCTTGTCGTCGCCGCCCTTTTCGTCCTTCATCCGGAACATCCCGATCGTCCGGCACCGGATCAGGCACCCGGGGAACGTCGGTTCCTGCACCAGGACGAGCGCGTCGAGCGGGTCGCCGTCTTCGCCCAGGGTGCCTTCGATGAACCCGTAGTCGGCCGGGTACTGGGTGGCGGTGAAGAGTGTCCGGTCCAGTCTGATGCGGCCTGTAACGTGGTCAACCTCGTACTTGTTGCGGTGACCCTTGGGGATCTCAACCGTGACGTCGAAATCCATCTTCACGCTCCCCTACAGCCTGGACGGTCGCGTGTTGCCCCACGCGATCCGACAAGCCAACGCCGCATAGTGTTCGAACGCAAGTAGTGTCGCCTAGACCGGATCACGCACGGGAGGAGGGGCCGGGTGCCGAGGCAAGATTCACAGTCTGGCCCCGGGGACGAGACGGTACGCATTCCGGCGACACCCCCGGTGACCGAGGAGCAAGAGACGCTCCGGCTGCCCTCGTTCGACGGTTGGCCACCCGTGTCGCCCGTTCGGCCCCCGCCGTCCGGCCCTCAGTCTCCGAAACCGGCACAACAGCCCCAAAGTAGTCAGCCGCCACCGCCGAGGAAGAGCAGAAGAGGCCTCCTCGCCGCCATCACGGTGGTCGCGCTCCTCGCGGTGGTGACCGCCGGCACAGTCATCGTTCGCCCCGGACCGGTCGCCGGCTGGCTCGGCGAGGGCACCGCCGGCACGCCCAGCGCCGCCGCCTCGCGGTCCTCCGAGCCGGAGCCGTCCCCGGTACTGGTCGCCTCGGCCACCGACGCCCCGATGCCGAGCGCGGCCGGGGTGAGCGCCGTACTGGACCCGATCGTCGCCTCGGCGGGACTCGGCAGCCGCACCCACCTCTCGGTCGTCGACGCGGCGACCGGCGAGGCGCTGTACTCCCGAGGCCCAGACACGCCCACGGTGCCCGCATCGACCACCAAGATCGTGACTGCCGCGGCGGTGCTGGCCGCACGCGGGCCCACGTACCGGATCGAGACCCGCGTGGTCGCCGGCGCCAACCCGGGCGAGGTGGTGATCGTGGGCGGTGGCGACCCGACGCTCGCGGTCAACGGCACCGGCACCTACCCAGGGGCGGCCCGCCTCGATCAGCTCGCGAAGCAGGTCAAGGAGGCGCTCGGCGGCACCGCTGCGACCAAGGTGATCGTCGACGGCAGCCTCTTCACCGGGCCAGTGTTCGAGCCCAGCTGGGACCCGGACATCCCGACCAGCGGGTTCGGCGCCGCGACCACCGCGCTCACCACCAACGGCGCGCGCATCAACCCGAAGCAGGCGACCGGGTACGCCAAGCGGTACGCCACGCCGGACATCGCGGCCGGGCAGGCGTTCGCTAAGGCACTCGGTGTCTCCACGAAGGCCGTCACCAAGGGAACGGCACCGGCGACGTCGGATGCGACCCCCACGCCGGGCAGCGAGGCTCCGGCTCCCGGGACGGTCCTTGGAAAGGTCGAGTCGCCGCCGATCCTCCGGCTGGTCGAGTTCATGCTGACCGACAGTGACAACGTCGTGGCGGAATACCTCGCCCGGCAGGTGGCGATCGCCCGCAACGAACCCGCTTCGTACACCGGTGGCGGGGCCGCCTCGCTGGCGGTACTCGATCAACTCGGCCTGCCCGCGTCGGAGGGCGCGCTGTCCGACGGCAGCGGGCTTTCCCGTAAGAACAGCCTTACCCCCACGCTGCTCACCGACGTGCTGAAGCTGGCCGCGGACGGTTCCCACCCCGAGTTGGCCGGAGTGATCAGCGGCCTGCCGGTCGCGGCCTGGTCCGGGACGCTGCGCGACCGGTACCGGAGCCCGGCGCCCGGCGGCCCAGGCGCGGGCGTGGTCCGCGCCAAGACGGGCACCCTGGGTGGGGTGAATTCCATCTCCGGCGTCGTGGTGACCGCCCAGGGCAGGCTGCTGGCGTTCGCGGTGCTCGCCGACAAGGTCCCGGTGGGTAAGGACCAGGCCGAGGTGGGGCTCGACAAGATCCCCAACGCGCTGGCCGGCTGCGGGTGTGTGTGAGCGCGCGGCCGCGGTTGGGCCGCCACAAAGCGAGGGAGCATAGCGACTGAGCGACTGGCGGCCCAACCGCGGCCTTCGGGGCGCGCGAGCCGCCCGAGCGGAGCGAGGGCCAACTAGCAGAGCCCGGGTACGGTGGGGTGATGGCGCAGTTCGTGGACTGGGATCTGGCCGCCGCTACCGCTGGCGCGCTGAGCAAGTCCGGGCCGCGGGTCTCGTACGACGAGGCCAGCGACGTCGTTGCAGACCTGCGGCGGCTTACCGACGAGGCGGCCGGGCACGTGGCGGAGTACACGGGGCTGCGTTCGCAGATCGCGCACCCGCCGGTGCGGATCGTCGACCGCAAGGACTGGGCGGCCGTCAACATCGCGGGCCTTCGTGAGGTCGTCACCCCGCTGGTAAACCGGCTGGCCGGTGACAAGCAGCCGGGGGCGTTCACCGACGTGATCGGCTCGCGCTTCACCGGGGTGCAGGCGGGCACCGTGCTGGGATACCTGTCCGGGCGGGTGCTCGGGCAGTACGAGGTGTTCTCGTCCGACCCGGGGCAGCTGCTGCTCGTCGCGCCGAACATCGTTGAGGTCGAGCGCAAGCTCCAGGCCGACCCCCGTGACTTCCGGCTCTGGGTGTGCCTGCACGAGGTGACGCACCGCACGCAGTTCGCGGCGGTGCCGTGGATGCGCGGGCACTTCCTGGGTGAGGTGCAGGCGTTCGTCGACGCGTCGCAGGCGGGCGGCGAGCACTTCCTCGAACGCGTGCGCCGCAGCATCGCCACGCTATCCGAGGCGGTGCGTGACCCCGACAGCCGCCTCAGCGTGCTCGACCTCGTGCAGACACCCGGCCAGCGTGCCGTGCTCGACCGGCTCACCGCGCTGATGACGCTGCTGGAGGGGCACGCTGAGTTCGTGATGGACGGTGTCGGCCCCGAGGTGATCCCGAGCGTCGAGCAGATCCGCGCCAAGTTCAACCGCCGCCGCGAGGCCGGCAACCCGCTCGAAAAGGCGATCCGCAAGGTGCTCGGCATCGAGGTGAAGATGCGCCAGTACGCGGAGGGCCGCAAGTTCGTGCACGGGGTGGTCGAGCGGGTCGGCATGGAAGGCTTCAACAAGATCTTCAGCTCGCCGCTCACCCTGCCCCGGCTGGAAGAGCTGGGCGACCCCGACGCCTGGGTGGCGCGGGTCCACCCAGGCGCGGCCTGACCCTCAACAACAGTGGCCGCTCTCGCGCCGCCGGTCGCCGCGATCCGCGTCGCGGTCCGGCAAGCTTTGCGAGGTGTACGCGGACACGTGCTCGTGGCGTGCTCTGGCGGCGCCGATTCCCTGGCCCTGGCGGCGGCGACCGCCTTCGTCGCGCCACGCGCCGGCCTGGTGACCGTCGACCACGGGCTGCAACCCGGCTCGGCCGAGCGCGCGGCGGCGGTGGCGTCGTGGGCGCGCGATGCCGGACTGGCACCGGTTGAGGTCGCCACCGTCGAGGTGTCGGGGCGCCCCGGAGGCCCCGAAGCGGCCGCCCGCGAAGCCCGCTACGAGGCCCTGCTGGACGCGGCCGCCCGGCACGGCGCCGCGGCGGTACTGCTCGGGCACACCCGCGACGACCAGGCCGAGACCGTGCTGCTGGCGCTCGCCAGGGGCGCCGGCCCGCGCGGGCTGGCCGGGATGCCGGCGCGGCGCGACGCGGGCGGGGTGGCCCTGCTGCGCCCGCTGCTCGACGTGTCGCGCGAGGACACCCGCAAGGCGTGCGCGGCGCTCGGCCTCAGCCCGTGGGAGGACCCGCACAACGCGGACCCCAGCTTCGCGCGGTCCCGGGTGCGTCACGGGGCACTGCCCGCGCTCGTGGCGGCTCTGGGCCCGGGCGTCGTCGGCAACCTCGCGCGCACCGCCACGCTCCTCGCGGACGACACCGCGGCGCTGGACTCCCTCGCCACCGCGGCACTGGCCTCGGCCCGTGCCCCGGACGGGTCGCTCTCCGTGCCAGCCCTCGCGGAGCTGCCCCGCGCGCTGCGCACCCGCGTGTTGCACGCCTGGGCCCGCGAGCTGGGCGCCCGCCCAGCGGCGCTTTCCCATCGGCACGTGGCGGCCCTCGACGCGCTGGTGACGGCGTGGCGCGGGCAGGGCCCGACGCACCTGCCGGGCGGGATCGAGGTGTCCCGGTCCGGCGACCACCTGTTGGCTCCGCCGCCGTCATGAGGCCGCTCTTCGCTCCGCGCGGGGCGGTCGCGACCAGCCAGCCGCTCGCCGCCAGCGCTGGTCTCGCGGTGCTGCGCCGCGGCGGCAACGCCGTCGACGCGGCGCTCGCCACCGCGATAGCGCTGACCGTCGTGCAGCCGACGTCGAACGACGTCGGCGGGGACCTCTTCGCGATCGTGTGGGACGGCGAGCGGCTGCACGGGCTCAACGGCTCGGGCCGGTCGCCGGCGGCGCTCACGCTCGACCGGCTGGGCGGGCGGATGCCAGAGCGCGGCTGGCTACCGGTGACCGTACCCGGGGCGCCGGCCGGCTGGCGGGACCTGCACGAGCGCTTCGGCGTCCTGCCGTTCGCCGATCTCTTCGCCGACGCGGTCGAGTACGCCGAAAGCGGGTATCCGGTCTCGCCGGAGGTGGCGCGGGCCTGGGCCAGGGCGGTGGCCGAGCACGCCGCCCTGCGTGGGCCGGAGTTCGACGAGTGGGGACGGGTGTTCACCATCGCGGGTCGCGCGCCCACGGCGGGGGAGCGCTGGCGTAACCCCGGTGCGGCACGGGCACTCCGGCTGATCGCCGATACTCGTGCGGACGCGTTCTACCTGGGCGAGATCGCGTCCGCGCTGGCGGCGCACTCTGGCAGTACAGGCGGATTGCTGACCGCGGCGGACCTGGCGGCGCACGGCTCCACCTGGGTGGAGCCGGTGTCCGTGGCTTATCGGGGCCACGAGGTGTGGGAGCTGCCGCCGAACGGGCAGGGAGTCGCCGCTCTCCTCGCCCTCGGCGTGCTCGACGGTGTCGATCTGGCCGCGATGCCCCTGGCCGAGCGTCTGCACTGGCAGATCGAGGCGATGAAGCTGGGGTTCGCGGACACGTTCGCGTACGTGGCCGATCCTTCGGCGATGGCGGTGCCGACCGACTCGCTTCTCTCGCCCGCGTATCTGGCCTCCCGCCGTGCTCTCATCGGTGAGCGGGCGGCGGTGCCCAGCCCCGGCGAGCCGGTGCGGGGCGGCACGGTCTACCTGTGCGCCGCCGACGCCGGCGGCATGATGGTGAGCCTCATCCAGTCGAACTACATGGGCTTCGGGTCGTACGTGGTGCTGCCCGGATTCGGGTTCGGGCTGCACAACCGGGGTGTCGGATTCCGGCTGGAGCCGGGGCATCCCAATGCGGTCGGCCCCGGCAAGCGGCCCTTCCACACGATCATCCCGGGGTTCCTGACGCGCGGCGAAGCGCCGGTGGGGCCGTTCGGGGTGATGGGCGGGCACATGCAGCCGCAGGGCCACCTCCAGGTGATCTCGTCCACCGTGGACCGTGGACTGGATCCGCAGGCGGCCCTCGCCGAGCCGCGCTGGCAGTGGCGGGCCGGCCGGACTGTACTGGTGGAGGACGGGCTGGCCCGGCCCGCCGTACTGGAGGAGCTGCGCTCGCGCGGCCACCAGGTGCGCGTCGAACCCGAGCCGACGGGGTTCGGGTACGGGCAGGCGATCTGGCGCCTGCCGGACGGCGGCTACGTGGCCGGGTCGGAACCGCGCGCCGACGGTTCCGCGCTCGGGTACTGATCAGGCCCTATCCCGGAACGTCGCGCGGTATGCCTGCGGGGTCGCCTTTACGCGCTTGGTGAAGTGGTGCCGCATCGTGGCCGCGTCGCCGAAACCGGCTCGGGTGGCTATCGTCTCGACGCTCAGCTCTGTGTCTTCGAGCAGCTGGCGAGCCAGCAGCACGCGCTGATTGGTGATCCAGTCGTGTGGCGTCGTGCCGGTCTCGGCACGGAACCGCCGGGCGAACGTACGCGGTGCCATGTGCGCGCGGGCCGCCATCTCCTCCACTGTCACCGGCCTGTCGAGGCTACCGATCAGCCAGGCCAGCACCGGCTCCAGCGTGGGGGCGTCGGGGGCCTTGGCCATCGGCGCCTCGACGAACTGGGCCTGGCCGCCGTCGCGGTGCGGCGGCACGACCATCCGCCGGGCGAGCTTGGTGGCGAACGCCGAGCCGTGCTCCTGCCGCACGAGGTGCAGCGCAGCGTCGATGCCAGCTGCCGTGCCGGCGCTGGTGAGCAGGTTGCCGTCCTGGATGTACAACGCGTCGCAGTGCACCTTCGCCTTTGGGAACCGCTGCTGGAGCTCGTCGACGTGCTTCCAGTGGGTGGTGCACTCGCGCCCGTCGAGCAGGCCAGCATCGCCGAGCACGTACGCACCGGAGCAGACGCTGAAGATGTACGCGCCGCGGTCGGCGGCGCGCCTCAGCGCCTCCAGCACCGAGTCGGGCACAAAGGATTCGTCGGCGTGCGCGGGGACGGCGACCAGGTCGGCATCTTCAACCGGTGTGAGGTCGGCGCTGGGCGCGATCTCGAAGCCGGACTTGCAGCGCACCGGCTTGCCGTCGGCGCTGCACAGGTCGAACCGGTAACTGGGGAAACCGTCGGCCGTGCGGTCGGTGCCGAAGACCTCGCAGAGCACGCCGAGCTCGAACGCGGCGACCCCGTCGAACACGATGACGGCGACGTTGTGAAGCATGCCACCAGCGTAGCGCGGACTTGGCAGGATTTTTAGGGGTGATGGCATTTCTGCCACTGTCAGTGCGGGGGAGCCCGGCGGAAACTAGATACAGACGTCCGGTGCGCACCGGCGGCGAACCTCAAAAAGAGAACCCGATCAAGAAGGTTGTGCCGCCATGGAACTCCTCGTACTCCTGCTCTTCTTTGTCGTCCTCGGCCTCGCGTCGCGCTTCGGCTGGACCCAGGACAGCCGCGACTCCGCCGACTGGAAGCCGTCCGAAGGCGGACGGAGGCGCTCCCGCCCCCGACTGTCCTGACCTGGGTCTGAGTTTCCGCCCCCGGCGACGTGCCGTAACCCGCGTACGGCAGGCTTATGTCATGGCTGACGGCTCCTGGTACGACGCCGACATCGATCATGTGATCATCACCGAAGCGCAGATCCGCGAAAAGATCGAAGAACTGGCCAAGCAGGTGTCCGCCGACCACGCCGCGGTCGAGGGTGGGCTCCTGCTGGTCTGCGTGCTGAAGGGCGCGGTCATGTTCATGGCCGACTTCGCCCGCGCGCTCGGCCGGTACGGTCCGGCCATCGAGTTGGAGTTCATGGCCGTGTCCTCCTACGGCCAGGGCGCCACCTCGTCCGGGGTAGTGCGCATCCTCAAAGACCTCGACCGCGACATCGCCGGCCGGCACGTTGTCGTCGTGGAAGACATCGTCGACTCCGGCCTGACGCTCTCGTGGCTGCTCAAGTACCTGGAGTCCCGGTCGGCGACCAGCGTCGAGGTGGTGGCGCTGTTTCGCAAGCCGGAGGCGGTCAAGGTGCCCGTGCCGGTGAAGTACGTGGGATTCGACATCCCGAAGGAGTTCGTCGTCGGTTACGGGCTCGACTTCGCCGAGCGCTACCGGGAACTGCCGTACGTCGGTGTCCTCAAGCCCGAGGTGTATGCCCGCGCGTGAACCCACAGCGTACTCTCAGAAAACGCTGCGACCTGCCCGGATGTGGTCGTCCCGCCTTCTAGGATGCCCTATTTGCCGGGATTAGCTGGGAGCTGCCGCATCCGGAGACCGCAGGGACCCACGCGGGGTGTACCTTCGAATGACCGATGGCATGGTCTGTCGGGCAAACCAGACGGTCAGGACGTCGATCAGGAGGATCCGGGCGCCGCAGCGCTCGATAACAGTATGGAACGTACGCGTTTCTTCCGCCGCCCGGTGGTCTGGATCATCCTGGTGATCATCGGAGCGATAGCGCTCAGCTCCTTCTTCACCAGCGGTCCGAGCTACCACAAGGTCGATACTTCGGTCGCGCTCGACCAGCTCAACAACAAGGGCAACATCAAAAAGGTCGTCTTCAAGGACAAGGAGCAGACGCTCCAGTTCGACCTGACCGGCCCTGAGCAGTTCGGCGACACCAAGACCGACAAGATCCAGGCGCAGTTCCCCTACGAGGTGGGCGACGAGGTCTGGAGTGACGTCCAGGACGCGCAGAGCGCCGGGCGGATCACCGGGCCGATCGACGCCGAGGTGTCCGAAGACAGCGTCTTCCTCACCCTGCTGGTCAACCTGCTGCCCATCGCGGTGCTGGTGATCCTGCTGCTGCTATTCATGTCGCAGATGCAGGGCGGCGGCTCCCGGGTGCTCAACTTCGGCAAGTCCAAGGCGAAGATGATCACCAAGGACACGCCGAAGACCACCTTCGCGGACGTGGCCGGGGCCGACGAGGCCGTCGAGGAGCTGCACGAGATCAAGGACTTCCTGCAGAACCCGGCGAAGTACCAGGCGCTCGGCGCGAAGATCCCGAAGGGCGTGCTGCTCTTCGGCCCGCCCGGCACCGGTAAGACGCTGCTCGCTCGCGCGGTCGCCGGCGAGGCAGGGGTACCGTTTTACTCGATCTCCGGTTCCGACTTCGTCGAGATGTTCGTCGGTGTCGGTGCCTCCCGGGTCCGTGACCTCTTCGAGCAGGCCAAGGCCAACGCGCCCGCCATCGTCTTCGTCGACGAGATCGACGCGGTCGGCCGGCACCGCGGCGCCGGCATGGGCGGCGGCCACGACGAGCGCGAGCAGACGCTCAACCAGCTCCTCGTCGAGATGGACGGCTTCGACACCAAGGGCGGCGTCATCCTGATCGCCGCCACCAACCGGCCGGACATCCTCGACCCGGCGCTGCTGCGCCCGGGCCGCTTCGACCGCCAGATCGCCGTCGACAGCCCCGACATGGAGGGCCGCAAGGCCATCCTCCGGGTACATGCCAAGGGCAAGCCGTTCACCCCCGACGTCGACCTCGACGCGGTGGCCCGGCGCACCCCCGGCTTCACCGGCGCCGACCTGGCCAACGTCATCAACGAGTCGGCGCTGCTGACCGCCCGGCACAACAAGCGGGCGATCACCAACGACAACCTCGAAGAGTCGATCGACCGGGTGGTCGCCGGCCCACAGCGGCGCACCCGCGTGATGAGCGACCACGAGAAGAAGATCACCGCGTACCACGAGGGTGGCCACGCGCTGGTCGCCTGGGCGCTGCCGCACTCCGCGCCGGTGCACAAGGTGACGATCCTGTCCCGCGGACGGTCACTCGGCCACACGCTGGTCCTGCCGACCGAAGACAAGTACACCCAGACCCGCGCCGAGATGATCGACACGCTGGCGTACGCGCTGGGTGGCCGGGCCGCCGAGGAGCTTGTCTTCCACGAGCCCACCACCGGCGCTGGCAACGACATCGAAAAGGCCAGCGCGCTCGCACGGGCCATGATCACCCAGTACGGCATGAGCTCCAAGCTCGGTGCGGTCAAGTACGGCACCAGCGGCGACGAGCCGTTCCTCGGCCGCACCATGGGGCACGAGCGGGACTACTCCGACTCGGTCGCCGCCGAGATCGACGGCGAGGTGCGCGCGCTCATCGAGCTGGCGCACGACGAGGCGTGGGAGATCCTGGTCGAGTACCGGGACGTGCTCGACAGCATCGTGCTGGAGCTGATGGAGAAGGAGACCATCTCCCAGACCGACATGGCCCGCATCTGCGCCCGCGTCGTCAAGCGGCCGCCGATGGCGCCGTACAACGGCTTCGGCAAGCGCCAGCCCTCCACCGAGCCGCCGGTGCTCACGCCGGCCGAGAAGGAGGCGCTGCAGGTGCAGGCCCGTGCCGACGGAGCCGAAGCGACCGTCGGCGGCGGATCGTCAGCCAACTCGGACGGCGTCCACTGAGCACCGAGGCGTTCGGTGGGGCGTCGTCGACGGAGCCGGACGGCGACCGTGACGACGCCCTCGACTACCTCGCCGCACGGCTGGTCAACGGCAAGCTGACCGGCACCCCGATCGAGCAGGCCGTCGACCTGGCCCGCATCGAAAAGGCGGTTCGCGAGATCCTCATCGCGGTCGGCGAAGACCCCGACCGCGAAGGGCTCCTCCGCACCCCGGCCCGGGTAGCGCGCGCCTACGCAGAGCTGTTCGCCGGGCTGCGTGTCGACCCTGCACAGGTGCTCATCACCTCGTTCGAGGCCGACCACGAAGAGCTGGTACTGGTGCGCGACATCGAGGTGATGAGCCTCTGCGAGCACCACCTGCTGCCCTTCCGGGGCGTCGCGCACATCGGGTACATCCCCGGCGAGCACGGCCGCATCACCGGCCTATCGAAGCTGGCGCGCCTGGTCGAGGTCTACGCCCGCCGTCCCCAGGTGCAGGAGCGCCTCACCGCCCAGGTCGCCGACCTGCTGATGGCCAAACTCGACCCGCGCGGAGTCATCGCGGTGCTGGAATGCGAGCACATGTGCATGGCGATGCGGGGCATCCAGAAGGCCGGCAGCAAGACCATCACGTCAGCGGTGCGCGGGCTCTTCAAGTGCGACGCGAAGTCGCGCGCCGAGGCGATGAGCCTCATCATCGGGTGAGTTCACACAGTTAGGCGATAGCGGTCGGCGGAGTCGATCGCGCCACGAGCCAGCGTCTGCGCCTCGTCGAGGCGGCTCTTCGCCTGCTCCAGCCGCGAGATCGCGTCAAGCACGGTCGGGTGTACCGAACCCACAGCGGTCAGCCGCAACCGCGCCAGCGCCTCGTCCAACTGGTCGGCTACCCCGCGCAGCGCTGTCACCGCCCGGTGGGTCTGGTCGACCGAGGCCGCCACGTGCGCCTTGACCTCTTCCACGTTCGCCATACGTCCCACCCCTAGCTAAACAGGCTGAGCAGCCCCACGCCCATGCACGTCACCAGTACCGGTGCGAAGCAGACCGCGATGCCGAGCAGCGGCGTACGGTCCACTGTGCCCTCCGGCGTCCGGTCGAACGACCAGCCGATCGTCAGCCAGCTCAACCCGAACGCAGCCGCCGGCATGGTCAGCCCGCACAGCACCGCGAACAGCGGCAGCTCGGTGCCGGCCGTGGCGTACAGGGCCACCTGGACGATCAACACCACGAGGCCGAACGGGCCGTACACCATGAGATTGCGCAGCCAGACCGGAGTATCACCGCGCACCGGGCCCTGCTGGACGGCCAGCTGTGCCGCCCCGGTCACGACCGCACGAGCGCTCTCCAGCGAAGCACGCACCGGTATCGGCCCACCAACCATCGCCTGGGCCGCCAGCGACACCTCCGCCGGCGACGGCGCGAGCTCCGCCTCCGGTACGCCCATCTGGAGCAAACGGCCGCGCTCGACGCCGAGCCGGGCGCGGAGCGCCGACAGCTGCTCGCGCGCGCGGTGAGCGGCCTGCGCCTGCTCGCTGGCCGCAGTAGCCGCGCCCCGGCGCACCGCGTCAAGCCTGCGGGCCGCGGCGACATACTCGTCCCAGGCGTCGTTTCCGTCCACGCCGTTCGCCTTGCGCTCCGGTCTGGTCATGCGCCGCCTCCCGCAGCCGCCATAAAGCGTAGGGAGCGTAGCGACCGGAGTGACTGGTGGCTACAGGGTGGCACAAGGGGCGCATGACCCGGGTGAGCGAAGCGAGCGCCAGCTAGCAGAGTCATGCGTCGCGCTCCGGGCGTACGAATGGGACGATCACGGTGGTGCGGTCGGCGTGCCTGTCGTACATCAGGGCACGGTTGGGACGGTGCTGCCAATCGACCTGCTGGCCGAGCAGCAGCGACACGTCATTGCCCGGCACGTTGAGAAACACCAGACCGGCGACGTCTTCGCGGGCGGCGCTGCCACCGACCTCCTCGGTGAACCGGCGCAGGCTGCGCCACCAGGACAGCAGGTGCAGCCCTTGGCCCGGCCCTTCGCGCAGGAGGTGCCGCAGCCGGTCGGTGGGCAACCCGCCGCGGCTGATCGCGTCCATGCCGAAGACCACCAGGTATCCCGGCTCGTCGGCGTCCAGCGCCTTGCCGAGACGGGCACCGTCGACCTTTTCCGCGGTGTGCCGCTGCCCGAGGTCGGCCGCGAGCGCGCTCGCCAACTCGTCGCCGTCGGCGACCAGTGACGCGATCACGAACCGTGCGGTGCCCGGCGCGTGGCACGCGGCCACGCTGCGCGCCGCCGCGTCCAGTACGTCGGCTCCCAGCGAGCTAGGACCGAGTACGGCCAGGTGGCGGCCGGGTGAGCTGTCGAGCGGGAACGCCGCGCTCGACAGCGACACGTCGATCGTGCGCCCCACCAGCGCCGTCGGCCGACCACCGGCGCCCTTGAGCACGGCAAGGTAGGTGGGATCGTCGTCGAGGTGCTGGTGGGCATAGCCGGCGAAGATCTTCGGCGGCTTCGCAGCACCGGTCCGCTCTTCCCATAGCCGGTGCCGCACCGCCGTCAGCTCCGTCCGATCGCTGTGCGGGTCGGGGAACCGGACGGTGCGCTCGTGACCCCGGGTGGCGCCGCGCGGGCCGCCCAGCCCACCCGCCGTGTTGACGACGGCGGTGCCCAGCGGCAGGCCAGCGGCGGCGTCGTTGGTCGGCTCCAGCACGTCGCCGCCGCCAGGCAGGGCAACGCGTACGGGGAACTGCCCAAAGATCGAGTCGCGCTTGTCGTACAGGGCCTCGACGCCCAGCGCGGTCTGGCTCGACAGGATCAGGTGGATGCCGTAGGAGCGGCCCTTGCGTGCCAGCGACTCCAGCAGGCCGACCGCCTCGGCGGTCAGCGGTCCGGCCCCCGTCAACAGCACCTGAAACTCGTCGATCACGCAGATGATCCGCGGCAGACCATGGTGCTCACGCAGATCGGCGAATCGGGTCACGCCTGCCTTCTTATAAGCCACCGAGCGGCGTGTCATCTCGGCGTCCAGCTCGCGCAGCACCGCCAGGCCGTACTCCCGATCGGACTCGATACCCACCGCCCGCGCGTGCGGCAGCCAGGTGCGATCCCGCTCGCTCGGCACGAACTCCGCGAACGACACACCCTCTTTGAAATCAAGCAGATAGAGGGCGAGTTCGCTGGGCGCGTACCGGGAACAGAGCCCGTAGAGCACGTTGACGAGAAAGGCGGTCTTACCGGCGCCCGACCGTCCGCCGATCATCCAGTGTGGAGTCAGATCGTTGAACTGGACCGTCACTGGAGTGTCACTGTCGAAACCGACCGTGGTGGCCAGGCCCTCCACCGACTCCTCGGCCCACAGCCCTTCGCTGTCCTCCGGCAACAGATCGCTGAGCCGCAGGCGCGCACTCGCGGCAGAACGCTCCGACAGCTCGCTGCACACCCGCTCGAACAGGTGCGGCGGCGGATCCTCGTCGAGGAAGACCGGGGAGTTGAGACCGTTCGCGGGAGCCGACGGCGTGGGGTTACTGAACGAGGCGCCCGGTGGGTCGCTGATCAGCGCGTACGGGTTGCGCAACGCGATCATCGTGGCGCGCGGCAAGGGCTGCTGGGTTGTCTCGGCCGTCAGCGGGGGCGGTGGCCAACCCGCGACCACCAGATGCAACCCTGCCTCCGGGCCGTGCTGTGCCAACGCCGCGATCCGTGCCAGATCGGCGCCCTCGGTCAACTCCGGCAGGCTGGCGATCGCGAGCAGCAGGGTGCGGTCGCGCCGCGCATATCGAGCCGTGGCCGGCCGCGCCGGGCGTACCCACTGCTCGGCCTCCGCCAAGACGGCGCGTAAGCCCATGCGGTCGACGATCGGCGGCGGCATCAGGCCGGCGTCCGCGAGCGGTGCGAACGGCGCGAACACCAGGCCCGCACCGGCCGCGTCGATCGCCCGGACCAGCAACGACCCGGCCGGCGCTGCCGCCAACAACCGCAGCAGTACCGCCCGCAGCAGACCAGCGACACGGGGATCGCGGGCGTCGGCGTCGATCGTGAGGTGGCCGGTGCCAAGCAGCGGCACAATCGCCGGGAAACGAGCGTCGTCGAGCGGCTGCGCCATGCCCACCCGCACGAACTGAGGCTGGCGCGGCCCGCCCAGCGGAGTGACCTCCGATTGGGCGTCCAAGGGCGCGCCCAACCATCCCGGTACCAAGACAGCCGCGGCCGCCCGGAGGCGCTCGGCCAGATCGTGCTGCTCGCGCTGATCCGGCGGGGCGGGCTGGAACGACTCGAGCGCGGCAGCGGCTGCGGCGGCCGTGGCGGCGGCCTGGCGATGCAGTGCGGCGGCCTGGCTGATACGTGCTCTCGCGCTCGCCACGCCGCCCACCTCCTTTGGAGTGAGACGGTATCCCAGGCGGCTGGCATCTTCGCGCACGCGCCGCCGTTTAGCGTAGGCAATGCCGTTCGATGTCTGATTTGAGGCATTATGGCGGCGGTGCGTGGAACCGATAGCCTCGATGTGTGGACGCAGCCCAGCAGCCCAGTCGCAGTGCGCCCGCCGCTCCCCGTGTGCGTAAGGGGCGGCTTGTGTTGATGATGGTGGGCGGGTTGGTGGCGCTGCTCTGTCTGGGGGGAGCGGGGGTGGCTTTCGTCGCATACCGTGAAGCCACCGAACCAGACCGCTCCGCCCCCGACGTAGCCGTCTCAAACTACCTACGCGCGCTCTTCGTCGAACGAAACGATGTCGATACTTCTCAGTACTCATGTGAAGACCAGGCGGGACTGGCGTCGATCAAGGCATTTATGTCGGACCTGGAGTCGCGTGAAGAACGCTTCGGGGCACAATTCAATGTGTCGTGGGGAAGTCTGAATACCGGCGGCGGCGATCGTGTCGCGGAGGTCTCCGTTGACCTGCAGATCTCGGCGTTAATTGATGGGGTGCGGCAGAGCGACGTTCAGTCGTGGCGATTTGAAGTAGTAGATGAGGAGGGGTGGCGGGTTTGTTCGGCGGTTAGGGCGTAATCACTCGAGCCAGAGGAGGCGGGTGGAGATCTCAAGGGTCCGTGGGGATTGGCCGCTCCAGGCCCACCGATACCACTCCAACTCCGTAGCGATCCGCAGGCAAACATCACCGTCCGCACTCGTAAACATCTCGGTGACCGCGCGCAGGTCCCGCCGCTCCACCCCATCCACCACCTGCACCACCCGCCGCCCAGTAACCCGAATCGCGTCGGCGATCGGCACAGGATCGTGGCGCGGCGGCGCATCCAGCGAAACCAACCGCGAGGCCGTATCAGGCGGAGGCTGCTCGGGAGAAGCAAGCACCTCCACCCACACCCGATCAGCCGGTACCAGCGGCGCGAAGACCTCAATCTGTTCGGCCTCCGCCTTGTACCATTCCTGCTCCGGAATCACCGGAACAAAGGTGCGGCTCCCCTGAACCACCTTTTCATCGGCCCGCAGATCACCCCGCCATCCGTACCCGGGCAATCCGACAATGACCCGCCGTCCCCGCAAATCCTCCCGGGCGGCCGCCGGCATGGCCACGATGGACCGCGGCGCCCGGGGCACCCAACCGGGTTGCTTACCAAACGCCTCCGGCATCGGTTCCCGGCTCACGGCTTCCCACCGAGTGGCGCGCCGTTTTCCCGCATGAACTTCGCCGGGTCGACTTCGTCGCCTTCTCGCGGGTCGTAAACCTCGAAATGCAGGTGAGGACCGGACGAGTGCCCACTCGTTCCCACGACTCCGATTTCTTCACCCGCGGCGACCATCTGACCAACCCGTACCTTTGGCCGCTGGATCATATGGCAGTACATGGTCACAAAGTCGCCCGCGTGGCGGATCTTCACGTACCAGCCACACCCCGGCGTGGATGGTGACCCATCACGGTTGCACAGCCGGCCGGACTGGTCGACGTCGCAGCGTGCGGTGATCACCTGTCCCGCGGCGGCCGCGCGGATCGGTGTGTACCGGCGGGCCCCCAGGTCGACACCATCGTGGTCGGGTCGTTCGGCAGTACGAAAGCCGGAGACGACGAGCGCCCGGACCGGGATAGTCCATCCGGAGGCGGCGATCTCGCCGGCTCCGGCACACCGTGCGGTGGTGCTGTTGCCAGCGGCGCGACCGGCGCCGCCCGTGAGTGCGTTCACGATCTGGGTCGCGAGCGGCTCATGCTTTGCGTACGCGTCCGGAAACGCGCTGACCTGTACCTTCTGCGCGGCGTCGGTCAGGGCCATCCGCTCCCAGCCCTTGATGGTGAGTAGCTTCTGGTAGAACTTGCGCGCGGCATACTCGGGGTCCTGGATTTGGCGGGCCGTTCCCCATCCTTGGCTAGGCCGCTGCTGGAAGAGGCCCACCGAGTCGTGGTCGTTGCGCGCGCCTAGGTGCGGCAGGTTGGAGAGCGTGGACTCCTGCATCGCAGTAGCGACCGCGATCACCCAACCGCGAAACGGTACACGCATCTCGGCGCCAACCTTGATGATGGCCGCGGCGTTACGGATCTGCTCCCCCCCGTACGGACCGATCCTATTGAGCTTGCCATCCGTATTGATCAGACCGTTTTCGCCGCACCCGAAGGCGTTGTTGAGAAGGCTGTCATCCTCGCCGGCGAGTTCGGTAAGGAAGTAGGAACTCACGCCCCCACCGCAGCAAAGTAGGGCGAGAGCGCTGACCAGGGCGACCACGAGAGCGACGCGGCGCCGAGGGCGTCGCGTCCGGTCGCTGCCAGCCAGGATCGCATCGCTCACGCCCGCTCCCAATCCACGCCGTCGACGAGCCATCGTCCGTCCGTCGTGGTGAGCCGCAATCGTAGCCGGCCCGAATCAACCGGAATGGCCACGTCGACCACGTTCTCCGCGTACGGGATCAGAATCGGTTCGCCAGTGATTCGGTCAGCCGGTACGACGACCGGATCGACGCCTGCCAGCTTCGCCGCCAGATTCTCCGTGCAATGTGGAAGCAATCCGGCGTACCAGTTGTCGGCGGAAACGTCGCGGTGATCTACCCACGCCTCCGCGAATGCCTTCGCCACCTTAGTCGGGGCGGCCGTGCCGGGACTCACGTATGGCGACGGCACCGCCTCGGGTGAGGCGAGACCATCGTTGGGCGCGGTCGGGCTGACCGTCACGATCGGCTGTTCGGGTGCACCAGTTAGCCCTGGCCCGGTGTCGACCGAGTTCGAGAACACTTTCGCCGCGCCGACGATGATCAAAACCACCACGGCCAGCAGCAGGGCCAGTCCAACGCGTGACCGCAGAAATCCCCGAACGATCAGCTGGACGGCCCGACGCACCTTCGTTCACCTCGCCTCGGCGCGGACCCGCGGCGTCGGGGCTGGCGCCATCGCTGGTTCCCCGTCTGGGCGGTAGATGGCGTAGGAGGGTGCGCCCTCCGGGACATCCGGCTCGGACCACTCAACCGGGCGCCGCGTGCGTGCGGGCGCCGGCCGGCGGGCCGGCGACTCGGCGCCGCCGGGCACCTCGTCGGCTCGCTCGTGCCCGTCTGGGCGGCTCGGTGTGGCGTGCGAAGGATCCTCATGACGGGCCTCTGGACGCAGGCTGGTCTGCTCGACCATGACCTGCCGGCGCTTGCCGCCCTGCGGCTCACTCGTACCGCCGGGCTCCGAAACGTTGAGCTTGGCCGCCTCTCGCATGTCGCGGAAGAACCGCCGGTGCCAGGAGCCGGCCGACGTCACAGCGGCGGTGCCGTCCTTGCCGCCCAGCTGGGTGATTCGGCGGTACGGGCGGAGCAGCAGCCAGCCGACCACACCACAGAGCCAGACGAGCACCACCTGAAGCCAGCCGGGCAGGGTGGGAGTGCTCATGATGAGGTCCACCGCGAACAGATAGACAGCCGCGCCGGTGCCAAAGATGGCGATGTTGAATACGGCCGCGACGACCGCGTTGGCCAGCCGGCGCAGGCCAGCGCTGGCCGGCCGCATGAGTCCGACGGTGCCGAGGATCGGCGCGGCGATGACAGCCCATCGGAAGATCAGGAACCCAAGCAGCACGAGAAGCGAAGCTGTGAGGTCAAACATCGCAAACAGTATCGCAGCGAGCATGGCAATAAACCCCGCCCCTACTCGCTCCATGTCCTTTGTTCCTTGAAGGTATTCGTATGCCTCTGGGTCCTCAGTCTTGATCTGCTCCGCAACATTCATCCATTGGCTTTTCTTGGCAGTTAGGGTCGCTTCGCGATCCTTTGGGTTGGCCCGAAGGCGTTCAGCTTCCTGCCAGGAGAGCGACTTTGCATCGTAGAGTGCCTGACCGTACTTCTTAGCGGACTCGCTGTCAGCCGAGCCTAGGGCGCCGCGAAGCCAGTTCCGGTAAAGCATAGTCTCGGTAGAGGTGTCGCTGGCGCGGACCGCAGGCGGTCTTTTGTCCTTGCAAGCATCGGGATTTGGCATAGCGCATCTGTCTGGGGGTATGTCCTTTGACCCTGGGCCAACCGCATCGTGAACAACTCCCAGCATGCCGACAAGAGTGGAGTCCGCAATATTCGCGGACTTTACTGGCCACGCCGCGAGTGCCGTAACTGCGACCATGACCAGAAGTGCCCACCCTGCGGTCGTCATGGCATTACTCATGTCGGATTGGCGTGATCGCCAGAGTAGATAGAGACCAACGATGCATAAGGTGACAATTCCAAAGACGCTGAACACCTTTGTGTAGATCGCGCGGGTAGCCTGGTCTACGAGCGGGTCTGCCCAGCCCCACATTGACTGCGGATTCCAAGCCCTTTCACGCAGTGCGTTGGAGGCGCCGATGATCGCCGTAGCGATCATGAACTCGCCGTTGGCCACCGTTGTAGTGAATCGATATTCTGGATTGGTTAGCGACGAGCCACACCCGGTGTCGTACGTGGTATATGAGTAACCGGCGTATCCATAATCGCTGTACAACCCGCGTGGTCCGGGGCGTTTGGAGGCCTCCGGACGGCTTGCGAACCAACCGGCGAGCCCGGAGTCGGGGGCACCAGGGGTGGGTGCGTCCAAGCATTGGGCGCGGTCTGCTGTGACACCTTGGAGTTTGTTTACGCAGGCTCGGAAGTCTGCTTGCCACTCCTTGGTGGAGCACAGATCACCCGGAGCCTGGGCGGGCACCGGTGCAGCTGTTGCTGGCCGTACTGGCCAGCTGATTGATGCGGCCGCCGCCACAAAGACCGCAAGAAAGAGCGAGACCGCGCGCGGAGCGAAGCGCAACCGAGGGCGCATTCACACCTCCACGTCGTCGCTGCTGGTGGGAAGGTTGGACTGCGTGGCGGTTACCGCCGCCGGCGTCGTGTCGAGGTGCTCCAGCAGTCCTTCGACGTATGACACGTCCACCCGCACTTTTTGCACTCGACCGTCCACATCTCGCATGACGAACTCCCGGAACCCCAGCCGTGCGGCCGATGAAGTGTCCACGTTAGACAAAGAGGCCAGTGTCGCCTCGTATCCGTCGTTGACCGGTACGCGGAGCAGGCGTAGCGCCTCGGACGCGATCTCGACGTCTTCGGCGATGCGGCCGACGAAGACGGTGGAGACCAGGTTCTGGACGTCGAGGCCGAGGATGTCGCGGGGGTTCTGCGACGCCACGAGCGCGGCCAGGTTCCACTTGCGGGAGTCGCGGGCGAGCCGCACCAGGAAGGAGCGGCCGGAGCGCCAGCCTTCCATGAAGTGTGCCTCGTCCAGGCCGACGAGTTTGCGGGATGACATCGAGCCGCCGTAGCAGCGCCGGACGGCCAGGCGGTGTGCGGTGTGCAGCATCGGCAGCGCGAGCGCTTCCTCGGCTGACCAGTACTCGCGCTCGATTTTCAGGTCGGGTAGGCGCAGGCCGGCCATCGTGATGACGGTGAGCGCGGCGTCGGCGCCGAGTAGCCCCTCTGGGGGGCGCCCGAAGAAGAGCAGCGCGAGCGGCATCTCGGCGGTGTCGAGGAGCAGGTTGGCGAGTTCTTTGCCCTCGTCGTTGTCGAGCTGCTGCAGGCACGCCACGACGTCGTCCAGTGTGGACGTCTCCTCGGCGGGCACTTGGCGGACGGCGTGACGCAGCAGGGTTGCCGTTGACGCCTCGCGGGCGACCTGCGGCGGCACCAGCATCGAGCAGATGTCCTGTACGAGCATCCGCCGTTCGGCGCGGGCGTTGGAGACGGCGATTTCGAACTCGCGGTCGCCAGGCGCCCCGGCGGTGAACTCGGACCGCACGGGCGTCGGGATCAGGGAGTACGGCGCCAGGGTGCCGTGCTCGGAGCCGGTGAGGTTGAGCACCCGGGAGTATGGCCGCAGCTCGGGCATGGAGCAGAGCCGCGCCAGCGGGCCGGACGGGTCGAGCAGGGTGACCTGCACGCCTCGACGGGCGGCGAGATAGCCCAACGCACCCAGCAGTGTGGACTTGCCACCGCCTGGCTCAGCGACGAATACCGCCAGGCCCGAGCGTTCCCGCACCTCCATGGGGAAGTGCATGTCGAGGAAGACGGGGCGTCGGCAGGTGCCGGCGGTGCGGCCGATGAGGTCGCCGCGCCGGTCACCCACTGTGGACGCGGCTTGCGGCAGTGCCGCGGCGAGCAGCTTGACGGGCATGCGCCGGATGTAGCCGGTGTTGGCGATGGGCTCGCCGGGAATGAACTCGCGTGCCAGCCAGTCCTGGTTCTTGGGGTGCTGCAGGGAGATCCGCAGCTCGCGAGAGTACAGCTGGATGAGCCTGCGGGCGCGTTCCAGGCATTCTTCGCGGGTGCGGCCGCCGACGGCGATGCGGTGCCAGCCGTGTGCCCGCGCTGATTCCACGGGCAGGCCGGTGGTCATTTCGTCGCCGATGACGAGCGCGCGCTTGGCGAGCCGTTCCAACTCGGGCGGGGCGTCGATGCCGTGCTCGGCGTAGTCGAGCTGCTGCGAGCGGATCATGCGCAGCCGGTGCTCGAGGTTCTTGAACGAGTCGCCGGGGCCCAGCAGGTCGATCCGAGACGAAAGCTCCATCGGCCACGGCAGCCGCTCGTGGAAGTGCATCCACGGCTCGTGCCGCTCGGGAATCTCCAGCGGCTCCATGCGCCCGACGGCCAGCACGGCGACGTGCCGCTCCTCGCCAGTCATCCGGTTGACCAGCTTCACCGTCGAACCGTACGGCGTCCGGTACCGCTCGATCTGCTCGGTCAGCGCGAGCAGGTCGCCGCGCTCCCAGCGCCCGTCGGTCACCGGCGACAAGGCCGTCGGCGGTGCCATGCAGAGCGCCACCGACCGGTACAGCAGCCACTCCAGCTCGTGCGGGGTGACCTGGCGGCCGCGCATGCCGAACGCCCCGAGCACCTCGTCGAACTGCTCCACGGTCCGGCCGAGCTTGCGCCGCTCCCCTTCGGGCACGCCCCGCCCAAAGGCGCGCAGCAGCCGCTCCGCCAGGGAGTCGCCGAGCTTGCGCCGCGCGAACGTCACCCCCAGGTACGTCTGGCCCTCCGCGTGGTTGACCGACAGCAGGTGGCGCTGCGCCGCGACCAGGTGATCCGACCACGAGGTGCCGCCCGCCCCGGCGCCGAGCGGGTTCGGGGTGTGCATGTCGACAGTGCGTGCCCACTCGTCCGCCGGGAACGGGCGGGTGGTCCGGCGCAGGTGTAGGCGGAATCCCGCCAGACCCGCGTACTGCTCGGAGATAGCGGACAGCAGCGCCTCGCGCTCGGCGTCCGGCCGGAAGGCCCACCGCACCTCGGGCAGCCAGTACCAGGCCGTGACCGTGTTTGGCGTGAAGGTCAGGTGGCCGGCGATCTCGGTGATCGCGAGGTCGACCGACGGGTCTCGGTCGGAGAACTTGATCTTCGGAGCCTTGGCCGGCGCCGGGCGCCGCTCCGATTTGCGCTCTGCCTTCTTCTGCGGCTGCCGCGCGGGCGCCTTCTCCTCCGGGCGCGGCCGCCGCTCCGGGCGGCGCTCGACGGGGCGCGCAGGCTCCGCAACCGGACGTGGCGCGAGCGACTCGGTGGTGCGTGGCGCGAGCGACTCAGTGGTACGTGGCGTGAGCGACTCGGTAGTGCGCCGCGCCAGCGACTCGGCGGTGCGTGGCGCCAGTGACTCGGTTGTACGCGGTGCGAGCGACTCGGTGGTCCGGGTCGCGAGCGCTTCCGACGGGCGCGGCGGCACCGGCGGCTCCGCTTCGCGGACCGCAGGCAGGTTGGCCTGCGCCAGCTCCGAATCCGGTGCCGCATGGCGTCCGCTTTGCGCTTTCTGCGCGGGCGGCGGCAGCGCGGTCGCCGGTCCATCAGCATCGTGTACCGCCGGCGTCAGTTCCCCCGTTGCCTGGCGACTCG
The DNA here is from genome assembly GCF_036906915.1 of Micromonospora sp. CPCC 206061. Lineage (NCBI taxonomy): Bacteria > Bacillati > Actinomycetota > Actinomycetes > Micromonosporales > Micromonosporaceae > Micromonospora > Micromonospora sp. CPCC 206061. Next base: position 25,407 of record NZ_JBAKHX010000032.1, on the reverse strand, counting down.
GCGTCCGGGTCGGGGTGTCGGTGCTGGCGGCATCGACGGGCGGGGCGACGGGTGCCGGCGGAGCGGGTGACGGACGGCTTGCCGGCCCGGCGAAGAGGTCCAGGAACGGCGAGTCGATGTCGGCGTGCTCCACCTCGTTGCGCGAGCGGTTACCCGGCGGTGGTGGTGGCGTGGGGCGCCCGCGCGCCGGCTTGGGGGCCTGGAATACGGCGACCGCGCCGTGATCGGGGCTGGTCACGAGGTCACCGTCGTCGTCGAAGGCATCGTCGTCATGATCCGACAATGGGTAATCATTTGGTTGCGCTCCGTTACCTCTCGTGCCGGCTGGCATGCCGACCGGACGAGAGGAGCCCGGCGTGGAGGGTGGGGTCATGCCGATGCTCCCCGCAGAAGGGTGTGATAGCCGCTCATACCAGCTCCTCCCGGACCTTGATCCGAGTGGCGACGAGGCGCGGGTCGCGCTGCTCGACGGCGGGCTCGCGGGTGCGGCGCCAGTCGGTCAGGGCGGTACGGATGACCATGCGTGCGGGGCGGTCGGGATCGACGTACCGGAAAATGAAGGACGTGGTCACGATGGCGAGCGCTATCTCCCAGGCTGGAAAGAGCTCCACCTGGAACGTGAACAGGTAGTGGATGAACACGTACAGCGGCACGAGCAGCATAAAGACGCCGTACTGTGCATACGGCAGGTGAACGGGCAGCGTGTAACCCGGCGGGCCAAGGTAGACCAGGCGTGCCCGGTAGATGTCGTCGTCGGTGCGCAGCCGCATATCGAGCTCGCGACCTACTCGAAGATCAGGTCGATGAGGTAGTCGCCGACGAAGAACAGTGTCGCCGCGCCGGCGATGAAGGCGAGGCCCACGATGGCGATCGCCGAGCTGGTCAGCACCTTCGAGATCTCGCCCTTGCTGGCTCGCCCTATGAAGATCACTCCGAGCACGGCGAGCAGAATCGGCGCGACCTTGCTGGCGAAGAAGCCGACGACACCTTCCGTGTCGATGCCCTTGGGCTCCGGCTCCGCCGCTGGTATGAGAGCGAGCACGTCAGCGGCGTGCGTGGCCATGGACCACGCCGCTGTGACGAGCTCTGTGGCGTTCATTGCTGGTAAACCTCCCCGGTCCGCGTCCGTCGGCAGTGGGAGTCAGATCACTGTCTGCTTATCGCCCACCACTCATGGTGAACGTTTCTGGGCTGTTTGTCCTGGTTTTGGCCCATCTCCTCATGCCACGACGATGGAATGACCAGTAGTTGCAAAGCGTACGGGGCACCCCCCTTTCTGCCAAGCTGCGAAGACCGTGGCCCAAGTTGACGGCGCGGCCCATGGTAGCCGGCATCGAACATATGTGCGAACAGGGTGCGACGGTACCGTCAGTTCGTGACTGATCTGTTGAGGCCCGCTCACCCGGTCGTGATGGGAGTTCTCAACGTAACGCCGGACTCGTTCTCCGACGGCGGACGCTATGTGTGTCTTAACGACGCCGTCCAACATGGCTTGGAAATGCGACGTCAGGGCGCTCACGTCATCGACATCGGTGGTGAGTCCACCCGCCCCGGCGCCGAGCGTGTCGACGCCGAGACCGAGGCCGGCCGGGTGTTGCCGGTGATCCGCGAGCTGGCCGCCGCCGGGGTGCCGATGAGCATCGACACCACTCGAGCGAGCGTGGCCGCGGCTGCTCTGGAGGCCGGCGCGGCCATCGTCAACGACGTCTCGGGAGGGCTCGCCGACCCGGCCATGGGCAAGGTGGTGGCCGACGCGGGCTGCCCCTGGGTGCTCATGCACTGGCGTGGGCACTCCCGGCGCATGCGGGAGTTGGCCTCGTACGCCGACGTGGTGACCGAGGTCAAGGCGGAACTGCTGCAGCGGATCGACGAGGCGGTGGCCGCCGGGGTGGCCGCCGACCGCCTGGTCATCGATCCCGGGCTGGGCTTCGCCAAGACGCCCGAGCACAACTGGCAGCTCACCCGACGGCTCGACGAACTGCTCGGGCTCGGCTATCCGGTTCTCTTCGGCGCCAGCCGCAAGTCGTACCTGGGCGCGCTGCTCGCCGGGGCCGGCGGCGCACCACGCTCGGCCGACGAGCGGGAGGCCGCGACGGTCGCGACCAGCGTGCTGGCGGTGGCGGCAGGCGTGTGGGGCGTGCGGGTGCACGACGTGCGCGCCACGGTGGACGCCCTAGCGGTGTGGCAGGCGTCCGGCGCCCCGCGGCTGGTGCGCTGATGGACCGGATCAGTCTGAAAGGGCTGCGCGCCCGCGGCCGGCACGGCGTGTACGACTTCGAGCGCGCCCAGGGGCAGGACTTCCTCGTCGACGTGGAGCTCGAACTGGATCTGACCCGGGCGGCACGCTCGGACGACGTGGTGGACACCGTGCACTACGGCGAGCTGGCCGAGCGGCTGGTCGCGGTGGTGGCCGGCGAGCCGGTCAACTTGATCGAGACGCTGGCGGAGCGGCTGGCCGCGGTGTGCATGGACGACACCCGGGTCGAGGTGGCGACCGTGACCGTGCACAAGCCGCAGGCGCCGATGCCGCACGAGTTCGCCGACGTGGCTGTCACGGTGCGTAGGGGACGCCAGCCTTGACTAGGGCGGTGCTGTCGCTCGGCAGCAATTTGGGCGACCGGTTCGAACACCTGTGGACGGCGGTCCGCGGGCTCGACGACGTGCTCCTAGTGGTGTCCGGTGTGTACGAGACGCCACCGTGGGGCGATGACGACCAGCCGGCGTACCTGAACGCGGCGGTGCTGGTGCAGGACGGTGCCGCCGGCCCGCGCGACTGGCTCGACCGGGCCCGTCTCCTGGAGGCGCGCGCTGGCCGGGTCCGCGACCCGGCCCGCCGGTTCGGACCGCGCACGCTCGACGTCGACGTGATCGCCGTGTGGGACGACACCGGCGAGCCGGTGCGTAGCGACGACCCCGAGCTCACTTTGCCGCACCCCCGCGCTCACCTGCGGGCGTTCGTACTGCGGCCCTGGATCGACATCCAGCCGTATGCCCAACTGCCCGGCCACGGCTGGCTGACCGATCTCCTTCAGGCCGAACCGGTGGCTTCCGACGCCCTCACTGTGAGCCCGCGCCCGGATCTGCGGTTAGAGTCGAGGTAATGGAACCGCAGTCTCCACCGCAGGACGGCGGGTCGGCGCCCGAACGTCCAACGCTGGGCCCCACCCGACCCGCCACGCTTCTCGTGGCCGGCCTGGCCGCCGCGGCGGTGTCCTGGCTGTTGATCAGCCGCTTCTACGGAAACATCCCGGCGCTGCCGCTGCTCCCGACGATCACGCTCGCGGCCCTCGCTGTGCTGGAGGGATACGTCGCGATCAACACCCGGGCCCGCATCGATCGAAAGCCCGGCCGCGAGCCGGTCGACCCGCTCGCGGTCGCCAGGTACGCGGTGCTCGCGAAGGCATCCTCGCTGGCCGGGGCCATCTTCGCCGGCATGTACGCGGGCATCCTCGGCTGGTTGCTGATCGAGCGCACCCGGGCGAGCTCGAACGACATCCCGGCTGCGACGGCCGGGCTGGTGGCCTCGCTGGCACTGGTCGCCGCCGCGCTCTGGCTGGAGCGGTCATGCCGGGTTCCGGAGCAGCCAGATAGTGAGAAAGAATCGGATAAGCCAGACAAGTAGGGTGCGAGTCCGGGCGTTGACTGGACACGGGGGGTGACGTCCACCGGGTCTGCCGAGTACGGTGCGGCTGCTGGGCTCTTTCCGTGGGGACGGATTTCAATCCGTCTAGCGTCCCTATCCGTACAGCTATGCGGCGCGGAACGGGTCCCGAAAGAGCACAGGAGGCGCGCGAAATGGCGTACGACGAGCCGTCCTTCCGGCGGCGGGACACGGACCCCATGGTGTCCGGTGGACTCCGCGAAGACACCCGGTTCGGCTCCGACGCCGGCTTCGGCTCGGCCAGCGGCTACCAGACGGGCAGCTTTCCGGCGGCCAACGAGTTCCGGGAACCCGATCCGATGCAGACCACCCAGCGACGCGCGGTATCACCGGCCGCCCTCGGTGACGTCTTCGACGACCCGACGCACGGCGAGCCCGGGCGCGATCGGATCGCGGTACACGTGGCCTGGGAGGTCGTGCTCCTGCTCGCGGTGGGCGGCCTGGCCTTCCTGCTGTACCGCGAGGACGCCGGCGCCCTGCGCGGCGCCGCGCTGGACGCGCTGCTCGTCTCGGCGGCCGCCCTCGGTCTGCTCGCCGTTGGCGCGAGCCTCGCGCTGCGCGCCGGTGTGCCCAACCTCGCGCTCGGCCCGGTCGCCGTCGCCGCCGGCCTGCACTTCGCGGAGCAGGGTGATCGCGGCGTCGTGACCGCCGCCGTAGAGGCCGCCGTGGCGGCCGCCATCCTCGGCGCCCTGCTGGCGGTCATCGTGGTCGGGTTCCACGTTCCCGGCTGGGCGGGCACGCTGGCCGGCGCGCTGGTGGCGATCGTCTTCATCCAGCAGCGGCTGGCCCCGGTGAACCTCCAGGGTGAGTGGGATCCCACCGAGTACGCGCTGTATCTCTTTGGCGGCGTGGCGGCGCTCTCCGTGCTCGGCGGGCTGATCGGCACGATCAAGCCGGTGCGCCGGGCGGTTGGGCGTTTCCGGCCGGTGAGCGATCCGGCCTTTCGTCGTGGCGCGGCGGCAGGCGTCCTGGCCGCCGGCACCCTGATTCTCTCGACCGCCTTCGCCGCCGTGGCGGGCATCCTGATCGCGGCGAGCGCCGACGCCCCGGTCGTGCCGGCGACCGGCCTGGAGTGGACCGGCCTCGCGATCGGGGCCGCGCTGCTGGGCGGCACCAGCGGCTTTGGCCGGCGCGGCGGCATCCTCGGCACGCTGCTGGCCGTCGTGCTGATCACGGTCTTCCTCGTGTACGAGGACAAAATGGACTGGGACATCTCGAAGTTCGCGGTCGCGGCCGGGGTGGTCGTGGCCGGGTTGGTCGTCACGAGGCTGGTGGAGACGTACGGCCACCCGCGCTCGGCCCGCGACGGGTACTTCGACGAGGACGAGTGGACGCCGGAGCCCACGGCGGCCCCCTCGGCCGGGTGGTCGGGGGCGGACCGGCAGGACAACTGGTCGACGCCGCTGTCAGCGCAGCCGGCGGCCGGGCGGGCCGACCAGTGGGACAACGACCGGTGGGGCACCGGCCGCTGATCAGCCGGGTCGGTAAGCTCGACGCATGGCCGAAGTCACGTTCGCCGAGCTGGACGCGCTGTCGACTGAGGAACTGCGGGAGCGTGCTTTCGCGCTGGCGCGCCATCGCCGCGACGTCCGCTTCTTCTGGTCGGTGCTGCGGCACATGCCGCACGCCGACGACGTCGAGGAGCTGGACGGCTCGCCCAACTCGGTGGGACCGACGATCGACGAGGCGGTCGCGCTCTGGCGCGAGTTCATGGGCCACGGCTACGACGACGAGACCGAGCCGCTCCTGCGGGCCGCGTTCATCGACTACCTGCTGACCCACGCCGTCGCTTGAGTGATCGACAGGTTTGAGCGCGGCGCCGAAATGGGAAATACGGCGCCATGGTGCTCACAGCCACTCGTTACAAGACCGCAACCGGCGCGGGTACGCTCGCCGCGCTGGTGCTGGTGCTGGTCTTCGGCAGTCCCTGGTATCGGGACTGGGCCGAGGGCAACACTGATCCGAATACGGCGGGCGGCTGGTTCCTGCGCCTGCTCACCTGGCCCGCGTGGAGTGTCGACTCGGACCAGCCGGCGCGAGACCTTCTCTCCACCAACCTGCGGGCCATCCTGGTCGTCGTCTTCACCGCCCTGTTCCTCATGGCACTACCCGGTTCGCAACTCGCCCGGGCGCGCGGCACGCTCAGCCAGTTCTTCGCCGGCTGGGCGGCCTACATCTTCGCGGGCGGCGCCGCATCACTTATCGCGGCGCTGATCCACTCCAACCCGTCGCTGCTGGGCGCCTTCCAGGCGGCCGGCTCCGGCGCGACATATGGGCTGTTCGTCGGCTGGATCGTCGGCGCCGCCACCCTTGGCGGCAGACGCGGAACGGCTTGACGCCGCCAACCTCAGGATTACCCCCGGAAGAAAATCGACTACCCGGCCGATTCGGCCGGGTAGTCGATGCTCAGCACCCGGTGCCGGGTGAGCTGGCCGACCGGCCGCCCGTTGTCGGTCACCTTGGCGTGGTCCGAGTTGGTGGTGAGCATCGTCGCGAGCGCGTCGTACAGCGACGAGCCCAGATCCACCGTCGGGTATCCGTCGAGGCCGTCCCCTTCGGACACTGGGCTCAGCATCTCGCGGCTGATCGGCGTGACCGCCAGCCGGCGGATGCCCCGGTCTTCGCCGACGAACTCGCGCACGAACGCGGAGGCAGGCTTGCCGAGCAGGTCGGCAGGCGTGGCGTACTGCTCCAGCTTGCCGCCCTGGGAGAGCACCGCGATCCGGTCGCCGAGCCGCACGGCTTCGTCGAGATCGTGCGTGACCAGCACGATCGTCTTGCGCACGTCTGCCTGCAACCGTAGGAACTCCTCCTGCAACCGACCGCGCACGATCGGGTCGACGGCCGAGAACGGCTCGTCCATCAGCAGCACGACCGGGTCGGCAGCGAGCGCGCGGGCCACGCCGACCCGTTGCCGCTGGCCGCCCGAGAGCTCCTGCGGGTACCGGTCGCCGAACTGCCCCGGGTCGAGCCCGACCAGCTCCAGCAGCTCGTCGGTGCGGGTCCGGACGCGCGCCTTGGGCCACCCGAGCAGCCGCGGCACCGTGCCGACGTTCGCGCGGATGGTCTGATGTGGAAAGAGGCCGACGTTCTGGATGACGTACCCGATCCGGCGGCGCAACTCGACCGGGTCGGCCGCGATGGCGTCTTCGCCGTCGATGAGGATGCGGCCACCGGTCGGCTCGATCAGCCTGTTGATCATCCGGAGCACGGTCGACTTTCCGCATCCGGACGGTCCGATGAGGACCACCAGCTCGCCGGCCTGGACCTGGAGGCTCAGCCCGCCGACGGCGACGGTGCCGTCCGGGTACTCCTTGCGGATGCCGTCGAGTTCGATCGAGGCAGCTGTCGGGGTAACGTCCACGTATGTCCTTCCAGAGCTACCGCGACGACCCCGGGAACCCGTGGTTTTCGTGGCAGTACGTGCGGGACAATTCGGACACCATCGCGGAGGCGCTCCGCGAGCACGCCACGCTGACGGCCGAGGCCGTCGTGATCGCCGCGCTCGTGGCAGTGCCGCTCGCCGTCCTCGCGTACTGGATCCGCCCGCTCACCGGCCCGATTCTCGCACTCTCCGGAATCCTCTACACCATCCCCTCGCTGGCCCTGCTCGCCTTCATCGCGCCGTACGTCGGCACGACCCGCGCCACGTCGGTGCTGATCGCCTTGGTCCTGTACGCCCTGTTGCTGATCGTGCGCAATACGCTCGCCGGGCTCAACCAGGTGCCCGCGGAGGTGCGCGACGCGGCGCAGGGCATGGGTTACGGCCGGTTCGGGCGGCTGCTGCGCATCGACCTCCCGCTCGCCCTGCCGGGCATCATGACCGGGCTCCGGCTCGCCACCGTGTCGACCGTGGCGCTGGTGACGGTCGGTGCCCTGATCGGGAAGGGCGGGCTGGGCGACCTGATCCTGGGTGGCTTTCGTAACAACTTCTACCGCGCCGAGATCGTCACCGGCACCGTACTGTGCGTCGCGCTCGCTCTGGTGCTCGACCTGGTGCTGGCCACCGCCGGCCGGTTGCTGACCCCGTGGGCCCGCCGGAGGGCGTCATGATCGCGGAAGATCCGATCCAGCAGGCGGTAACCTGGCTCAACGACCCGTTGAACTGGACCAACCCGGGCGGTGTCCTGGACCGGCTCGGCGAGCATCTGTGGATCTCGGCTGCTGCGGTGGCACTGGGCTGCCTTGTGGCCTGGCCGCTCGGGCTGTGGCTTGGGCACCTCGGGCGGGGCGGCGGCGTGGTCGTCATGATCTCCAACGTCACGCTCGCGATCCCGACGATCGCCCTGCTGACCATCCTGCCGCTGACCTTCCTCGGCTTCGGGCAGCGGCCGGTGATCGTCGCCCTCGCCGTCTTCGCGGTGCCGCCGCTGCTGGCCAACGCGTACACCGGGGTGCGAGAGGTCGATCCGGAGGCCCGCGACGCGGCGCGCGGCATGGGCCTGTCCGGCCTTCAGGTGCTGCGCCGCGTGGAACTGCCGCTCGCCGTGCCGTACCTGGCGGCCGGGTTCCGCACGGCGGCGGTACAGGTGGTGGCCACGGCCGCGCTGGCGTCCTTCGTCAACGGCGGCGGGCTGGGCCAGATCATCAGCGCCGGGTTCGGGCTGGGCATCGCGACCGGTGGCGGGCAGATCCTCGCCGGCGGTCTGCTCGTGGCGCTGCTCGCGCTGCTGGTCGAGGTGGCGCTCGCGGGAGTCGAGCGGGTGGTCACACCCCGGCCGCTGCGGCGGTCGCACGGACGGGCGGCTCGCCGCGCCGCCAGCGCCACCGGCGGGGCATGACGATCCGGTTGCGAGTTCCTGGGAAGTTTGTCGGTGCCCCCTGCCAGGATGTTGGCTGAGTTACGGGCGGCAGCAGACTTCACGGGTCTGGACCCAGTCGCCTGTCGGACACGCGGCCGGCCGCTATGGCCGCGCCGGGACACGGAAGGCGGGCAGCATGCGCGCACGCAAGCGGCTGGTCATTGGCGCCCTCGGCGCCCTGGCCGGCGCAATGATCCTCACAGGCTGCGGGGAGGAGGGGTCCTCGGGCACCGAGGCGCCCGCAGCCGATGCCTCCGGTGCCGGGTGCGCTCCGGCGGCTGGCAGCAAGCTCGTCGTGCTCGAAGACGACAAGAAACTTCAAAACACTGACAATGTGGTGCCGGCGATAAGCGCGAAGGCGTCCACGCCGGAGATACTCGCGGCGCTCAACAAGGTGTCGGGCGCGCTCGACACCACCAAGCTCATCGCGCTGAACAAGGCAGTCGACCTCGACCGCAAGACGCCCAAGGTGGCGGCGGAGGAGTTCGTCCAGGCCAATTCCCTGACGTACGGCCTCCCAAAGGGTCAGGGCGGCAAGGTGATCATCGGCGCTGCCAACTTCAGCGAAAACCAGACGCTGGCAGAGCTCTACCGGATCGTGCTCACCGCGGCCGGTTACCAGGCCACCGTCCAGCAGATCGGCAACCGTGAGCTGTACGAGCCGGCGCTGGAAAAGGGCGAGATTCAGGTGGTGCCCGAGTACGCCGCCACGCTGGCCGACTTCCTCAACGCCAAGGTCAACGGCGCGAGTGCTGCGGCTATCTCGTCGCCCGACCTCGACAAGACGATGTCTGGTCTCAAAGAGGTCGGGCAGAAGGTCGGCATCACGTTCGGCCGCCCCTCCGCGGCGCAAGACCAGAACGCTTTCGCGGTGACGCAGGAGTTCGCTGACAAGTACGGCGTGAAGACGCTGTCGGATCTGGCCGAAAAGTGCTCGGGTTCGGCGACGGTCATGGGTGGGCCGCCGGAGTGCCCGCAGCGGCCGAAGTGCCAGAAGGGTCTCGAGGACACGTACGCGTTCAAGGCGGGGTCGTTCAGCTCTCTCGACGCTGGCGGCCCGCAGACGAAGAACGCGTTGACCACCGGCGCGATCAGCGTCGGCCTGGTGTTCTCGTCCGACGGGGCGCTCGCGGCCGGCTGACCGGGGGCACCGTAACCGTTAGAACGGCGCGGGACGCGCAAGTCCCGCGCCGTTCGGCCTTCCGGGGGACCCGCGGCGGCCAAATCGCTGGACTTTTGCAGTGCCGGAGCGTGGCCCGGGTCGCATCATCGTTGTCCTCATGTGACCGATCCGCTGCTAGGCGAGCCGGAGCCGGAATACGTAGCCGGCCATTCCGTTGACCCGGAAGAATCGGTAGGCTCCACAGCCATGCCGGCCACCCAACCGCCATCTGAGCGGCGGGGCGCACGGCTGCTCACCATGTTGTTCTGGGCCGGGGTGGGGCTGGCTCCGCTGGCGGCATTGTTGCTGCTGCTAGGCCAAGGCGCCGGGGCGCTAAGAGTGGCCGCCGTTCTCGCGGTGCTCGCCGTTGTCCTCATCGGCCTGTCGATCACGTTGCGCAGAGACGCCGAAAGCGTGCGCCTCGACATGGAGGAGACCCTTCTCGAAGAGGTCGACATGCTCCGCGAAGACGTGCGCAACGACATCGCCACCGCCGCCCGCGCGACGCACAAGGCATTCTCGGAAAAGCTTCAGACAATGCACGAGAGCGTGCAGGCGCTGCGCGTACAGGTCGAGGCGGTGCGTGCGGCAGGGGGCCCCGCCGCTGCGCCGCCCGCCCACGCCCCGGCGGCCGCCGCGCAGCCGAGGGCATTCGATGGCGCCGCGTTCCCACCCGCCGCCGGTTTCGCCCGACCCGAGCCGCCGGCCGGTGCGAACGGGCAGCCGGTTCAGCCGGCTAATGCCGGCGTGGCCCAGCCCGCGGGGGTGGCGAGCGTCCCGCAGCCCGGCCATCTCGGTGTCGCCCAGCCCGCCCACGCCGAGACGGCCATGCCACCGGCCGGATCCGGGCACGTCGGCGCCCGCGCGCGGGTGCCCGGCGGGATCGTCCGGCACACCGAGACCGTGCAGGTCACCACCCGTCAGACCATCGTGGACCCGCACGGCGACGACGAGCCAGGCACGGGTCGCGTGTATGGCGCAGGCGCCTACGGCGGGTATGAGGGCGGCGGGTACCGCGGTCCGGAGTTTTCGCCGGCCGACGACGCGGCTGCCCGGCCGGGACGCTACGGCGGCGATGCCGCGCAATGGTCCGCGCCCCCGGCACCGCCGCCGGCCGGGCGCCGCCGCCGCGCTGCCGAGCCCGACGACGCGCAGTGGCAGGACGACCGTCGCCACGGCGGCGGGACCTGGCAGGACGACCGGCAACGGGGGCGCGACGAGCCGTGGACGGGTCCCCGGGTCGATGGCGCCTGGTCGGGTGACCGGTCCCGTGGCCCGGACGAGTCCTGGCCGGAGGAGGGGCGCCGGGGGCCTGACGGTTCCTGGCAGGGTGACCGGCAGCGCGGCGACGGCTCGTGGACGGGCGACCGGCCCCGGGGCGGCGACGGGCGCCGGCCGCGCCCGTACGACAGGGAAGACGAGCAGCGCGACGAGGGCCGGTGGACCGACGTGAAGGCCGGCGACCGGTGGGCGTCGGTGCGCAGCGATGATCGCGTTCAGGAGCTCCGGATGGGCGAGCGCCGCGCCGCCGTACGCGCCGACGAGTCCGGCAGCGAGGTGCGGATCCAGGACCGCTGGGCGGCCGTTCGGCGAGAAGAGCCGCGCCGCGAGGAGCCACGTCGAGAGGAGCCGCGCCGCGAGGAGCCGCGCCGCGAGGAGCCGCGCCGCGAGGAGCCGCGCCGCGAGGAGCAGCACGAGGACGGTGCCTGGCTGCGTGACCTGCGGGGTGCCCAGGGCGACGACGGCTGGGAGCGGCGCGGCGGCCCCGCGGCACTACCGGCCGCCCCCATCGAACCCACCACGTCGTGGGGCCAGGGGTGGAACGCCGCCGAGCGGGAGACATCCGGGCGCCGGCGGCGCTACCAGGACGGCGAGGACGAGTTCCGGTACCAGCCGGACGCCGGTCGCAGGTCACGCCGCGCCGACGACGAACGCTGGCGCTAGCTGCGTTTACTTGTCGACGTCGCCGACCACGAAGAACATAGAGCCGAGGATCGCGATCAGATCTGGCACGAGGCAGCCCGGGATGAGGGTGGAGAGGGCCTGCACGTTCGCGTACGAGGCGGTGCGCAGCTTCATCCGCCACGGCGTCTTCTCGCCCCGCGACACCAGGTAGTACCCGTTGAGCCCGAGCGGGTTCTCGGTCCAGGCGTAAGTGTGTCCCTCCGGCGCCTTGACCACCTTGGGCAGCCGCACGTTGACCGGCCCGGTGATCCGGTCGACCATCTCCAGGCAGCGGTCGACCAGGTCGAGCGAGACCTGTACCTGGTCGAGCAGCACCTCGAACCGCGCGTGGCAGTCACCCGCGTCGCGGGTCACCACCGGCACGTCGAGGTCGCCGTACGCGAGGTACGGCTCGTCGCGGCGCAGGTCGAAGTCGAGCCCGGACGCCCTCGCCACCGGCCCCGACGCTCCGAACGCCGCGGCCTGCGCCGCGGTCAGCACGCCGACCCCCACCGTGCGGGCCAGGAAGATCTCGTTGCGGCGGATCAGGTTTTCCAGGTCCGGCAGGCGCCGCCGCACCTCGCCGACCGCCGCCCGTGCCCGGCGCGTCCAGCCAGCCGGCACCTCTTCTTTGAGGCCGCCGACCCGGTTGAACATGTAGTGCATCCGGCCGCCGGAGGCCTCCTCCATGACCGCCTGCAGCGTCTCCCGCTCCCGGAACGCGTAGAACACCGGTGTGATCGCGCCGATCTCCAGCGGGTACGAACCGAGGAACATCAGGTGGTTGAGCACCCGGTTCAGCTCGGCCATGGCGGTGCGCAGCCAGACCGCGCGCTCCGGAACCTCCAGGCCCATCAGCCGCTCGACGGCCAGCACCACGCCCAGCTCGTTGGCGAACGCGGACAGCCAGTCGTGCCGGTTGGCCAGCACGATGATCTGCCGGTAGTCGCGCACCTCGAAGAGCTTTTCCGCGCCGCGGTGCATGTATCCGACGATCGGCTCGCATGAGACCACCCGCTCGCCGTCCAGCACCAGCTTGAGCCGCAGCACTCCGTGCGTGGACGGGTGCTGCGGGCCGATGTTGAGCACCATGTCGGCGGTGTCGAGCCCGGCGCCGGTGCCAACGGTCACCTCACGCAGGTCGCTCATGAGGCGCCGCCCGCAGCCGACACAAAGCGAAGCGACCGGAGCGACTGGCGGCTACACGGCGGCGGCTCATGACGCGCGCGAGCGGGGCGAGCGCCAGTTAGCTCAGTCATCCCGCCATCGTCCCACGTTGGGCAGGAGCGGCAGACTGTCGAGGCCGATGAGGTGCAGCAGCCACCAATGGGCGCCCAAGCCGGCCGGTTCGGTCAGTTCGGCCGCCGCTGACGCGGCCGCCAGCGCACGCACGTAGCCGGCTGGGTCTGTGCTGGCCAGGGTGATCGGTGGCCGGGCGCCGCTGACCCCGAGCGCGCGCAGCGCCTCCCGCTGAGAGACCAGTGTGTACGGCCAGCCACCTGCCTCGGCCACCGCGTCGATCGCCACGTGGGCGGTGATGTCGCAGCTTCCGTCCGGCACCGGAGGCACCTGGCGTCCGGCCCGGTACCCGGTGAGGGTGCCGCCGAAGGGCCGAGCGTCTCGAAGGTGGCCATAGTCGACGGCGAGCGCCAGTCCGCGCGACACCGCACGCACGGCCCTCGCCCAGGCCCGGTCGCGCGGTAGGCCCACCTCGGCGCGGCCGCCACCCGGCCACCAGCGGGCGAGCCATGCCGCGTCGTCCGGGGTGACCGGGGCGCCCGGCTCCTCAATGCCCGCCGGGTCGACGGTGACGTAGCGATCGCCGTCCACCACGTCGAGCGGTATGTTGTCGAGCCATTCGGTCGCGATGAGCAGCCCGGTGACGCCGGTCGGCAGCTCCGGTCGCCAGCGGATCGTATCCGGCAGGCGCGGTGGCCGAGCGGCACGCTCCACGGCGGTCAGCCGCAGCCGGTCGCCGAGCGCTGCCGGGGCTGCCGAAGCGAGGGCGGTCAGGAGCTCGCCGCGACCGGCGCCGACGTCGACCACGTCGAGCGGGTGGGGGTGGTCGAGCGCCTCGTCGAGGTGCGTGATCAGCCGGAGCACAGCCGACACGAAGAGCGGGGAAGCGTGCACGCTGGTGCGGAAGTGAGCGGCCGGCCCGGCACCCGTCGTGAAGAAGCCGCGCGGGCCATAAAGCGCGTTCTCCATGGCGTCCTGCCAGTTCATTCGCTGCTCATCCACCGCACCGTCCACACCTTACGGGCGGTGAAAACCTTCACACTCTCTTGTCCCACGTCTGTCACAAAGACGCATACTTGCGTCGACCGGTACCTATGACCGCAAGGACTGGATCAACACATGATCGTCGGTGTGATCGGCGCCGGCCGCGTCGGTGCTGTGCTCGGCGCGGCGCTGGAGCGCTCCGGCCACCGTGTGGTGGCCGCCTCCGGTGCCTCCGCCGCGTCGAAGGCCCGCAGGGTCCGTCTGCTGCCCGGCGCCGCCGAGCGGACGCCCGCAGAGGTGGCCCGCGCCGCTCGTGACCTGCTGATCATCGCCGTTCCCGACGACGCGCTCGCCCCGGTGATCGCCGGCGTGGCCGATGCGCTGCATCCCGGGCAGGTCGTCGCGCACACCTCGGGAGCGCACGGTCTCGCGGTCCTCGCCCCGGTGGCGGCTAGCGGCGCGCGACCGCTCGCCCTGCACCCCGCGATGACGTTCGCCGGCACGGCCGACGACCTGGCCAAGCTGTCCGGCGCCTCCTTCGGAGTGACCGCCGAGCCAGACGAGCGTCCGTTCGTCGAAGGGCTGGTCGCAGACCTCGGCGGCATCATCGAGTGGGTGGCGGAGGCCGACCGCGTGCTCTATCACGCCGCCCTGGCACACGGTGCCAACCACCTGGTCACCCTCGTCAACGAGGCGCTCGACCGGCTTCGCGACGCGGGCGTGGTGCATCCGGAAAAGGTGCTCGGCCCGCTGCTGCGGACCTCGCTGGACAACACGCTGCGGCTGGGCGACGCCGCGCTGACCGGCCCGGTGTCCCGCGGCGACGCCGGCACGGTAGCCCGGCACCTCGACCGGCTCGCCGTCGTGGCACCCGAGTCGGTGCCCGCGTACCTGGCGCTCGCCCGCCGCACGGCCGACCGGGCGATCGCCGCTGGCCGGCTGCGGCCGGTCGACGCCGAGCCACTGCTCGACGTGCTAGGGCCTGTCTGGCGGATCTTTGTGGGGCTGCGGCGGCCCCAGACGACGACCGGTGGCGCCGGATGAAAGGCCGCATACAACACTGGTATGCGACCTTCCGCCCGGCTTGCCGGACGCCGCCTGGACCTCGCCTCGCACCCACAAGATCCACCAGACAAGCCCTAACCGATCGCGAGGAGGCGACGACGTAATGGATCTGGTGCACAGCCGCGCCGATTTGGCGGCGGGGCGAGCCGCCCTGGACGGGCCGGTCGCGGTCGTGATGACGATGGGCGCGCTGCACCAGGGCCACAAGGCGCTGCTGCGCGAGGCTCGCGCCCGTGCCGATCGGGTCGTCGCGACGATCTTCGTGAACCCGCTTCAATTCGGGCCGAACGAGGACTTCGACCGGTACCCCCGCACCCTGGACGCGGACCTGGCGGTGTGTGCGGCGGCCGGCGTCGACCTGGTTTTCGCGCCGGACCGCACCGAGATGTACCCGGCGGGCGAGCCGACGGTTCGGGTCAACCCGGGGCCGCTGGGCGAGCAGTTCGAGGGCGCCAGCCGGCCTGGCTTCTTCCACGGCGTGCTGACCGTCGTGCTGAAGCTTCTCCAGCTCACGCGGCCGGATCTGACGTTCTTCGGCGAGAAGGACTACCAGCAGCTCACGCTCGTCAAGCGGATGGTGCGCGACCTCGACGTGCCGGTGGAGGTCGTCGGCGTGCCGACCGTCCGCGAGTCGGACGGCCTGGCCCTGTCGAGCCGCAACCGGTACCTGTCGGAGGTGGAACGCGGGACGGCGCTGACGCTGTCGAGGGCGCTTCGCGCGGGTGTGGAGGCGGCGCGGCGCGGCGAGGACGCCGAGAAGGCGGCCCGCGCGGTGTTCGACGGGAGCGCGGCGGACCTCGACTACCTGGTGCTGACCGACCCCGAGCTGGGACCGGCGCCGGCACATGGCCCCGGACGCCTGCTGGTCGCGGCCCGGGTCGGCAAGACGCGACTGATCGACAACGCTGCGGTGGAGGTCGCCTGAATGCACCCCGCGAAAACGCTCCGCTTCGCTCCACGTTCCCACGGCGGCCCCGCATGATGTACCGGACGATGTTGAAGTCCAAGATCCATCGGGCCACGGTGACCGAGGCCGACCTGCACTACGTCGGGTCGGTGACGGTGGACGAAGACCTCATGGAGGCCGCCGACCTCCTGGCCGGCGAGCAGGTCGCCATCGTCGACGTGACCAACGGGGCCCGCCTGGAGACGTACGTGATCCCGGGCGCCCGGGGCACCGGCGTGATCGGCATCAACGGCGCCGCCGCGCACCTCGTCCACCCCGGCGACCTGGTGATCCTGATCTCGTACGCCCAGCTCGACGACGCCACCGCCCGGACGTACCGGCCTCGGGTCGTCCACGTCGACGCGCACAACCGGGTCATAGAGCTCGGCTCCGACCCGTCCGTGGCGGCGCCTGGCGTTGTCGGAGCTTGCGCGCCCTCCGTAGGTTAGTAAGGCATCACAGCCGGGTGCCGTATGCTCGGCCGTCCGGTAAATCGTTGTGCTCTTGGGGAGGACGCACGATGCGACGGTGGATCGCCGCGCTGGTGGTGGGCGGAGCGGCCACGCTGGCGCTGTCCGCGTGCGGCAACCCGGCAGGCGTCGACGGTGACCTGTCCGACGACTGGAAGGCGGCCGCCGACCCCCAGCCGTTCACCCCTCCGGCCGAGGTCTGCCACGAGAGCGACTACGCCGAGACCGCCTACCTGTCTTCGTACGAGCCGGTCGACTGCGCCACCACGCACCGCTTGGAAACCGTGTACGTGGGCACGTTCGTCGATGCGGCGGCCGGGCTGAGCGCACCACCTGGCAAGGACTCCGCCGAGATCAAGGCGGCGTTCGCCGAGTGCGACACCAAGACCAAGGAGTACGTGGGTAGCGACTGGCGCAGCGGCCGGCTCCGGCTGGGTGTCTCGCTGCCGTCCACGCAGGCGTGGAGCGGCGGCGCCCGGTGGTTCCGCTGTGACGTCACCGAGGTCACGAATGTTGAGGACAACGGCGACACCGCTGCCCGCACCGGCACCCTCAAGGGGGTCTTGAAGGCCGCCTCGCCCCTGTCGCTCGGGTGCTACTCGGTCAAGCTGGCGAAGGACAGCAGCATCGACACGATGCCGGCCGCCGAGTGCACCAAGGACCACAACAGCGAGTTCGCTGGGGTGTGGACGGCGCCCGAGACGCCGTACCCGACAAAGAGCGCAGACTGGGATAAGTTCCACAACGAGTGCCGCAAGGTGATCGCGAAGTTCGCCGGGGTGCCGAACGACGGCAACATCAAGTACCGCACCGGTGTCGTGTCGCTGCCCGGCAGTGAAGACGAGTGGAAGGGCGGAAACCGCGGCGTCCGCTGCTACCTGTGGCTGAGCGAGCGCACGGTCAACCGGTCCATGAAGGGCGCCGGCCCCAACGGCCTGCCCATCCGGTACGCGGACTAACCCCACCCCGCCCGTTACCACGCACCGCAACGCGATCTACTGATGAGATGACTGTTGGACTGCCGGCGGTGCCCAACCGGCTTGGCGCGCCGTCCCCGGGCTGGGCCGAGACCACCGACGTCGTGGTGGTCGGCTCCGGCATCGCGGGGCTGACGGCCGCCCTACATCTGCGCGAGGCCGGCCTGCACGTCACGGTCGTCACCAAGGTCAACATCGACGATGGGTCCACCCGCTGGGCCCAGGGCGGCATCGCCGCGGTACTCGGTCCGCTGGACACCCCGGCGGCCCACGCCGCGGACACGGAGATCGCCGGCGTCGGCCTGTGCGACCCGGGTGCGGTCGCCGTCCTGGTCGACGAGGGCCCTGCCCGGGTGCGCGAGCTGATGCGGCTGGGTGCCGAGTTCGACCGGCACCCGGACGGCTCCCTGATGCTGACCCGCGAGGGCGGGCACCGGGCTAACCGCATCGTGCACGCCGGCGGCGACGCGACCGGCGCGGAGGTGCAGCGGGCGCTGCACGCTGCGGTGCGACGCGACCCGTGGATCCGGCTCGTCGAGCACGCACTCGTGCTGGACCTGCTGTGCGCGGCGGACGGCCGGGCCTGCGGCATCACGCTGCACGTGCTGGGCGAGGGTAGCGAAGACGGCGTCGGCGCGATCCTCGGCCGCGCGGTGGTGTTGGCCACGGGTGGGATGGGTCAGATCTTCGCGGCGACGACCAACCCGCCGGTCTCCACCGGCGACGGGGTGGCGGTCGCCATGCGGGCGGGCGCCGCGGTCACCGACATCGAGTTCGTGCAGTTTCACCCCACGTCCTTCGTGGGCGGGCAGGTCCACGAGGCGCAGCGGCCGCTGATCTCCGAGGCGCTGCGTGGGGAGGGCGCGCACCTCGTCGACGGCGACGGGAAGCGCTTCATGGTCGGCCAGCACGAGCTGGCCGAGCTCGCGCCGCGCGACGTGGTCGCGAAGGGCATCCACCGGGTACTGGCAGCCACCGGCGCCGACCACGTCTACCTGGACGCCCGGCACCTGCCGGACGTGGCGCACCGGTTCCCGACGATCACCGCGGCGTGCCGTGCGGCCGGCATCGACCCGGCCACCGGCCTGATCCCGGTGGCGCCCGCCGCGCACTACGCCTCCGGCGGCGTCCGCACCGACCTGCACGGTCGCACCTCGATCCCCGGCTTGTACGCGTGCGGCGAAGTTGCCTGTACGGGAGTGCACGGCGCCAACCGCCTCGCCAGCAACTCCCTGCTCGAGGGGCTGGTCTTCGCCCGCCGGATCGCCGGAGACATCGCCCGCGGCCTGCCGCCGCAGGCCGACCCGGTGGAGCCCGCGGGGGACGCCGGATGGGTGGTGGATCAAGACAGCCGCGTCGCGTTGCAGCGCGCCATGACGCGCGGCGCCGGCGTACTGCGCTCTGCTGAGTCGCTGGCTGGCGCCGCCGCTGAGCTGGCCGCTCTCGGCGCGACCCGCGGCACGGCGCGTACCGCGAGCTGGGAGGCGACAAACCTGGTCACGGTCGCGTCGGCGCTGGTCGCAGCCGCGTACGCCCGCCAGGAGACACGCGGCTGCCACTGGCGCGAGGACTTTCCGGCTGCCGACGACCGCTGGCTCGGCCACTTCCTCGGCGGTATCGGCCAGGATGGCTCGGTCACCGAAGAGTGGGAGAAGGCCATATGAAAAGGTCCACCGTCGAGGCGCTGGTCGCGGTCGGGCTGCCGCCGCTCGATGTCGAACTGATCGTGCGGCGGGCGCTGGAGGAGGATCTCGGCCCGGGCGGGCTCGACGTGACGAGCATCGCCACGATCCCCGAAGACCAGGAGGGCACCGCCGAGCTGGTCGCGCGAGCGGACGGTGTCGTGGCCGGGCTGCCGGTCGCCGCCGCGGTGTTCGAGCTGGCTGATCCCCGTACCCGATGCGAAGCTCTGGTGCCCGACGGCGCGCGGGTAGCCCGCGACGACGTGCTGGCCACCGTGGCCGGCCCGGCCCGGGCCCTGCTCACCGCCGAGCGCACAGCGCTCAACCTGCTCTGCCGGATGTCCGGTGTCGCGACGCACACCCGGTACTGGGCGGACGCGCTCGCCGGCAGCAAGGCGCAGGTGCTCGACACCCGCAAGACCACGCCGGGGCTGCGGGTCCTGGAGAAGTACGCCGTGCGGGCCGGCGGCGGCACGAACAAGCGCATGGGCCTCTACGACGTCGCGATGATCAAGGACAACCACAAGCTGGCGGCGGGCGGGCTGACAGCGGCGTACCAGCGGGTGCGGGAAGCCTTCCCCGACGTGCCGGTACAGGTCGAGGTGACCACCGTCGCGGAGGCGGTCGAGTCGGTGGAGGCCGGCGCGACGTTCCTGCTGTGCGACAACATGACGCCGGCCGTGCTGCGCGAGGTGGTGGCGGCGGTCGGCGACCGCGCCGAGTTGGAAGCCACCGGCGGCCTGACCCTGGATGCGGCGGCCGAGTACGCGGCCACCGGCGTCGACTACCTGTCGGTGGGAGCCCTCACGCACTCCTCGCCTATCGTTGACATCGCCATGGACCTGCGGGAGTAGCGCGTGCTGCTGTGCATTGACATCGGTAACACCAACACGGTGCTCGCCACGTTCGACGGCGACAAGCTCGTGCACTCGTGGCGGATCAAGACGGACGCCCGCTCGACGGCCGACGAGCTGGGGCTGAAGCTGCGGGGCCTGCTGGCCGGCGACGCGGTGGAGATCACCGGTGTGGCCGCCTGCTCGACCGTGCCGGCGGCGCTGCGCTCGCTGCGGACGATGCTGGCGCGCTACTACGGCGATACGCCCAGCGTGATCGTCGAGCCGGGCGTGAAGACCGGCGTGCAGCTCGCTATCGACAACCCGAAAGAGGTCGGCTCCGACCGGGTGGTCAACACACTGGCCGCGCACACGATTTACGGCGGGCCGTCGATCGTCGTCGACTTCGGCACCACCACGAACTTCGACGTGATCAGTGAGCGCGGCGAGTTTCTGGGCGGCGCGTTCGCGCCCGGTATCGAGATCTCGTTCGACGCCCTGGCGGCCCGTGCCGCGCAGCTGCGGAAGGTCGAGCCGACCAAGCCGCGTTCGGTGATCGGCAAGAACACCGTCGAGTGCCTTCAGTCCGGCATGTACTTCGGGTTCGCCGGGCAGGTCGACCGGATCGTCGAGCGGATGGCCGAAGAGTTGGGGCCGCTGCGCGCGGTGATCGCGACCGGCGGACTGGCGCCCGTGGTGATCGAGGAGTGTCGCACGATCACCCACCACGAGCCGATGATCACACTGATCGGCCTGCGAATGGTCTACGACCGCAACACTTAACCGGAATCCTGGTCATTCACCGTCGTGGTCGGCCACGGCTGCCAGGCCGACCGTTTGGCGCACCGGGACCGGAATCCTGGTCATTTACCGTCGTGGTCGGCCACGGCTGCCAGGCCGACCGTTTGGCGCACCGGGACCGGAATCCTGGTCATTTACCGTCGTGGTCGGCCACGGCTGCCAGGCCGACCGTTTGGCGCACCGGGACCGGAATCCTGGTCATTTACCGTCGTGGTCGGCCACGGCTGCCAGGCCGACCGTTTGGCGCACCGGGGCCCTGTAGGCGAAGGTCTGGAACGGCAGCTCGAAGCTTTCTCGGCCGGCCAGGGCGGGGTGTTCGGCGCAGAGCCAGCGGACGGCCGCGTCGATCTCGGCACGGTGTTCGGGGGAGGCGACCAGGTAGTACGAGCGGGTGGCGACCAACGCCACCAGGCTCTCGGGCGTCTGCGTGGTCGAGTGGCGGAACTCGGCGCGCTCGACCGGGCCGAAGTACGTGTCACCGAAGCTCAGCTCGTCGCCGGGGTCGAACCCGCCGTGAACGGCCGGCTGGTCATGCGTGATCACGGTCAGCTCGTGGACCCACGGCACCGAATCGTCGCGCCTGTTCCAGATGGCGGCGAACGTGCCGCCGGGACGCAGCAGCCGGGCGATCTCCGGGTGCGCGCGCTCCGGGTCGAACCAGTGATAGGCCTGCCCGGCCACCACGGCGTCCACGGACGCGTCAGGCAGCGGCACGGCCTCTGCCGAACCGGCCAGCGCCGTCGTGCCGGGCGTCGCGTCGGCCAGGCGCGCTCGCATATTCGGGTCCGGCTCCACGGGTACCGCTTCGTAGCCGGCGGACAGCAGGACCCGGGTCAGCTTGCCGGTGCCAGCTCCCAAATCGATCACCCGGCGGGGTGGCGGGCCGCCGGCGGCCCAGGTCACGGCCTCGACGGGATACGTGGGCCGATGCTGGTCGTATGCCGTCGCGGCGGCTCCGAACGACAGAGCGTGCGCGTGGTCCGTCATCGTGGCGAAGGTTATCCGATTTCCCTGTTGAGTAGGCTCGGGGACGAATCCCACTCCACTTCTGAACAGAAAGCCATGCCGTGACTGAGCAGACACCCGCCTCTTCGCCAGCCGAGGATCTTCCCGAGCAGATGCGGGTCCGTCGGTCCAAGCGTGATCGGCTACTCGCCGAGGGTGCCGAGCCGTATCCCATCACGTACCCACGGACGGCGTCGTTGGCCCAGCTCCGGGAGCGGTACGCGGACCTGCCGATCGACACCGCCACGGGCGACGTGGCCTCCGTCACCGGCCGCGTGATGTTCATCCGCAACACGGGCAAGCTGTGCTTTGCCACGCTGCGCGACGGCGACGGCACCGAGCTACAGGCCATGCTCTCGCTCGACCGGGTCGGCGCCGAGCGGCTGGAAGAGTGGAAGCGGGTAGTCGATCTCGGAGACCACGTCGGGGTGACCGGCGAGGTGATCACCAGCCGGCGCGGTGAGCTGTCGGTGCTGGCCGACTCGTGGGCGATGACGGCCAAGTCGCTGCGCCCGCTCCCGGTGGCGCACAAGCCGATGAGCGAGGAAGCCCGGGTCCGGCAGCGGTACGTCGACCTGATCATGCGTCCGCAGGCGCGCGACACGGTTCGCGTACGCGCTGGAGTGGTGCGGAGTCTGCGTGATTCGCTGTACCGGCGGGACTTCCTTGAGGTCGAGACACCAATGTTGCAGTTGCTGCACGGTGGAGCGACGGCTCGGCCATTCGTGACTCACAGCAATGCATTGGATACTGATCTGTATCTGCGAATCGCTCCTGAGCTATTCCTGAAGCGGTGCGTGGTTGGCGGCATCGAGCGTGTCTTCGAGATCAACCGCAACTTCCGGAATGAGGGAGTTGATTCTTCGCACTCTCCCGAGTTTGCGATGCTCGAGACCTACGAGGCGTACGGCGACTACAACACCATCGGCGACCTCACGCGGGAACTGGTACAGGAGGCGGCGGATGCGACCTTTGGGTCCTATGTTGTTACCCACGCCGACGGTACGGAGTTCGACCTCGGCGGGCAGTGGCGCTCCGTAACTCTCTACGGCGTTCTTTCCGAGGCGCTCGGCGAGGAGGTTACCGTCCGTACTGACATGGCACGGCTCATCCAGTACGCGGAGAAGCACAATCTGGAAGTCGACCCTAAGTGGGGACCGGGCAAGCTCGCCGAAGAACTCTTCGAGGAGCTCGTCGTACCGAACCTGGTGGCGCCGACGTTCGTACGTGACTACCCGGAGGAGACGAGCCCGCTGGTCCGGAGCCACCGGGCGGAGCCGGGGCTGACCGAAAAGTGGGACCTCTACGTGCGCGGCTTCGAGTTGGCGACCGGGTACTCGGAGTTGGTCGACCCTGTTGTGCAGCGGGAACGCCTGGTGGCGCAGGCCCGGCTGGCCGCCAAGGGCGACGACGAAGCGATGCGTCTCGACGAGGACTTCCTGCGGGCGTTGGAGTACGGAATGCCGCCGTCGGGCGGCATGGGAATGGGAATCGACCGTCTCCTGATGGCGCTCACCGGCCTCGGTATTCGGGAAACCATCCTCTTCCCGCTGGTCCGCGCCGAGTAGATTCTTCGATCCTATTGACGGAAGGAGCGCCTTCCAAGCTATTGTTCTCTTGTTTGCGGGAGGAACCTGCTCGGAAGGATAACGGCCCGTGGCCAAGCAGATCATTCACAAGTTGGTCGACGACCTGGACGGTGGCGACGCAGACGAGACGGTCAAGTTCTCGCTCGACGGCGTGCAGTACGAGATCGACCTGTCCAAGAAGAACGCGGACAAATTGCGGGAAGTAATGTCCCCATACCTGGTCGCCGGCTCAAAGATCGGGCGTGGCGGCGTTGTCGTCGGCGGCCGGGCGGCCCGGGGTCGTGGCGGTGCCGCGGCTGACCGCGAGCAGAACAAGGCGATCCGTGCCTGGGCAAAGAAGGAAGGCAAGGACATCTCCGATCGGGGTCGGATCCCGCAGGAGATCGTTGACGAGTACCACGCGAAGGCTGGGCGCTGAGCCTCGGCTGATCACCAAAACTCGGCACCGGGCCCGTGGCGCAGCGCGCTGCGGGCCCGGCCGTGTTATCCACAGGCTGTGGACAAATGACCTGTCGGGCTGTGGACAGCGCGTGGCCGTGTTCGCTCTCCGCGTAGTGCGGGACCGTGGGGAACACCGCGAGAGCGGGCAGAGTTGGGGAAAACATCGCGGACGAGGTCTAGTCAGGCACGCACGGCCACAGCAGAGTCGGCCCGCGGCGATAGAGTAAGGGACACGGGCGTCCGACGGGACGTTCGCCGGCGCTGGCCCCGCCAAGATCATGGCGCACGGCAAGTGAGGAGCACGAGGGCATGTTCGAGCGGTTCACCGACCGAGCGCGACGGGTTGTCGTCCTGGCTCAAGAAGAAGCCCGGATGCTCAACCACAACTACATCGGCACGGAACACATCCTGCTCGGCCTCATCCATGAGGGTGAGGGCGTTGCGGCCAAGGCCCTGGAGAGCCTCGGTATCTCCTTGGAGGGCGTCCGCCAGCAGGTCGAGGAGATTATCGGTCAGGGTCAGCAGGCGCCGAGCGGGCACATTCCGTTCACGCCGCGGGCCAAGAAGGTGCTGGAGCTGTCGCTGCGCGAGGCGTTGCAGCTTGGGCATAACTACATCGGCACCGAGCACATCCTGCTGGGGCTGATCCGTGAGGGCGAGGGCGTCGCGGCCCAGGTGCTGGTCAAGCTCGGCGCCGACCTCAACCGGGTCCGTCAGCAGGTCATCCAGCTGCTCTCCGGCTATCAGGGCAAGGAGCCGGCTGCCGCCGGCGCCGCCGCGGGTGAGGCCGCCCCGTCTACCAGCCTCGTGCTGGACCAGTTCGGCCGCAACCTGACCCAGGCAGCTCGCGAAGGCAAGCTCGACCCGGTCATTGGGCGCGAGAAGGAGATCGAGCGGGTGATGCAGGTGCTCTCCCGCCGCACCAAGAACAACCCGGTCCTGATCGGCGAGCCCGGCGTCGGAAAGACGGCCGTGGTCGAGGGCCTGTCCCAGCGCATCGTCAAGGGCGAGGTGCCCGAGACGCTCAAGGACAAGCAGCTCTACACCCTCGACCTAGGCGCGCTGGTGGCTGGCTCCCGCTACCGCGGTGACTTCGAAGAGCGCCTGAAGAAGGTGCTCAAGGAGATCCGCACCCGGGGCGACATCATCCTGTTCATCGACGAGATCCACACCCTGGTCGGCGCAGGCGCCGCCGAGGGTGCGATCGACGCGGCGAGCATTCTCAAGCCGATGCTGGCCCGTGGTGAGCTGCAGACGATTGGCGCGACCACGCTCGACGAGTACCGCAAGCACCTGGAGAAGGACGCCGCCCTCGAGCGACGGTTCCAGCCGATCCAGGTGGGCGAGCCGTCGTTGGCCCACACGATCGAGATCCTGAAGGGCCTGCGCGACCGGTACGAGGCGCACCACCGCGTTTCGATCACCGACGGCGCGCTGGTTGCCGCGGCGACCCTGGCCGACCGGTACATCTCCGACCGGTACCTGCCTGACAAGGCGATCGACCTGATCGACGAGGCGGGTGCGCGGATGCGGATCCGCCGGATGACCGCGCCGCCAGACCTGCGTGACTTCGACGAGCGGATCGCCCAGGTGCGCCGCGACAAGGAGTCGGCGATAGACGCTCAGGACTTCGAGCGCGCCGCCCAACTGCGTGACAAGGAGAAGCAGCTCCTGGGTCAGAAGGCGCAGCGGGAAAAGGAGTGGAAGGCCGGCGACCTGGACGTGGTGTCCGAGGTCGACGACGAGCAGATCGCTGAGGTGTTGGCGAACTGGACCGGTATTCCGGTGTACAAGCTGACCGAGGAG
>NZ_JBAKHX010000031.1:0-85006 GCF_036906915.1 Micromonospora sp. CPCC 206061 | reverse complement strand
ACCCTGTACGGGCACTTCCCGTCCCGAGAGGCCCTGGTCGAAGCCGCGTTGATCCGACTGCTGACCCAGGGCGACGAGGTGTTGGCGGCCGTCGACCTCACCCGTGACCCCCGCGACGGACTTCGCGCGCTCATGGAATCCGGTTGGCTGTTGATCGCCCAGGCCGCCTCGGTCCTGCAGGCGGCGCAGGCCACCCTGCCCCCGGGCCGCGTGCACGAGCTGCATGCCAAGCCGGAGCAGCGGGTTCATGACTTGATCCGCCGGGGCCAGGTCGAAGGCGTGTTCCGCGCCGACATCGCGGCCGACCTGCTGGCCAGCGCCCTGCACCACATCCTGCACGGCGCCGCGACCGATGTCGCGACCGGGCAGCTGGAAGCGGCAGCCGCACCACGGTTCGTCGCCGAGATGGCCTTGGCCGTCTGCGTGGTCCCGCCGCGTTATGGCACGGAGAGCCTCTGATCCGGGTTTCCGCGACGACGATACCGGGAACATCACGGCCAGATCTCGATTAGGTCACGAGTCCGGGAGAACGTCGATGCGCATCGCCGTGGTGTCAGTGGACCAACGACCGCTGCGCGCCGGAAGCCGCGACTGGATAACCGGATCGGCCGTGCACATGACGGAACTGTCCGCCGCGCTGGCTCGCCTCGGCCACGACGTCCGCGTCTATACCCGGCGGTCCAGCCCTTCGCAGCCGGAGCAGGCCACGGACGCCGACGGGATAACCCTGGTCAACGCGCCGATCGGTCCTGCCCGTACGGCGCACCCCGGCGAACAGCTGTGCCACCTCAACCCCTTCGGGCAGTGGCTGGACCGGTCATGGCGAGACGACTGGGCGCCCGACGTCGTCCATGCCCACACGTGGCCGTCCGCGGTGGCCGCGTTGGTCGCCAAGAAGATGACCAGCCGTCCCACGGTCGTGACGTTCCACGGTGTGGCCGAGCCGCTGGGCGATCACGGCCAAGGCGACCGGGTCGCGGCGTTCCGGCGCCGCGTCGAACAGGCCGCGGCCGGTGAGGCCGACGCCGTCCTGGCGCTGTCCCACAGCGACGCGCACCACATGCGGCGCCTCGGCATTCCCCGAACGAAAGTGTCCGTCATACCGCCGGGCGTGGACACCGCGCAGTTCCAGCCCAGCGGGCCCGCCTGGAACCGGCGCCGGCCGCACCGGATCCTCGCCGTCGGACAGCTGATCCCGTCGAACGGCTTCGCCGACACCGTCGCCGCGCTGCCAGGCCTTCCCGACACCGAGCTGGTGATCATCGGCCGGCCCCCTCCGCCCTCGCGCGGACTCGGCCCCCACGCGGCGGCGCTAAGAGCCAGCGCCGTCAACACCGGCACGCACGACCGGCTCCGGCTGACCGGCGCTGTCCCGTACCGCGACATGCCAGGCTGGTACCGCTCGGCCGACCTGCTGGTCTGTACACCGTCACACGCCTCCCTCAACCGCGCGGCCCTCGAAGCCATGGCCTGTGGCGTGCCGGTCATGGCCGCCGCCACCGGCGGCCTCTCCGAGGCGGTAACCGACGGAACCGTCGGCAGACTGATCCCACCCGGTTCGCCCGCGCAGCTCGTCGCGACGATCCACGCGCTGCTGACGGATCCGGAACTGCGCGGCGCCTACGGCCTCGCCGGCATCGAACGGGCTCGCCTCGAGTACTCCTGGCACCAGGCCGCACAACGCACCCTCGACACATACCGTCGCACCCTCGGCCACCACGTGGCGGCCCCGCGCGGGCGCCAGACAGCCACGGCCGCGGCGGCGTAGGACGGCGGTTCTCACCATTCGGCGCGGCGATCGCTGATGTTGGGCGGCAGTGGAGCCGCATGGGCGGATCCGGTCAGGCCGGGTGGCGGCGCGTCGACCGTCACGCCGTTGCCGGATGGCTGGCAGCTACGCAGCAGCGGATCAGGTTTCGAGCTTGTCTGGCGTACGGCGAAGCCCGTGCCGGTCGGCGACGCCTACGGAACGCTGACCGTCCAGGACGACGATACGTAAACCGGCTCCGGGACGTCGGTTCCGGTCGCGAACACGCTTGGTTGCCTCATGTGAACCATGTCATAGGAACCTTCGCCAACGCAGCCAACGCACGGGGCTGCCCGTCGGTCTGTATGGGGGAACCGCTGCGATCGGGGGAGGAACGTTGGCGAACAGGTTGCTGTCGCACGGGGGTGTGCGCCGCGACGACGTGGAGGCGGCGGCCTGGTGGCTACGCGACCGGGTGGTGGACACGCCGCTGGTCCGCTCGACCGCATTGGACCAGATCGCGGGCGTGCGCCTGTGGTTGAAGGCGGAAAACCTCCAGACCGGCGGGTCGTACAAGTTTCGGGGAGCGCTGCGAGCGGTTGACCAGATCGCCAAGCAGGGTGCGCATCGAGGCGTGGTCGCGCAGAGCACGGGCAACCATGCGCTCGCCGTCGCGATGGCCGCCGAGCGGTACGGCCTGACCGCCACGACGGTGCTTCCATTCGACGCGCCGGCGAGCAAGGTTGCCAGCATCGAGGCGTGCGGCGGCCGGGTGGAGCTGGCCGGCACGACGGTGGAGGAACGGCTGGAGGTCGTCGACCGGTTGCGGGCGACGAGTGGTGACGCCCTCCTGGACGCGTACGACCATCCGGATGTGATCGCCGGGCAGGGCAGCGCGACGTGGGAGCTGGTCGAAGAGGCTGGCCGGCGCGGCACCCGGCTGGACGCCATCGTCGTCCCCGTCGGCGGCGGTGGCGGGGTGGCTGGTGCGTGCCTCACGGTTGAGGGTCGCGCCACCGCCGTGTACGGCGTGGAGCCCGTTGGATGCGACTCGTTGGGGCAGAGTCTTGCCGCCGGTCGTCGCATCAGCGTGCCGCCGGCGCCCACGCTCGCCGACGGACTCAGGCCGTCGCTGGTCGGGAGTCTTCCGTTCGAGATCGTCCGGGACCGGATCGCGGGCGTCGTACGGGTGGACGACGGCGACATCGGCCGGGCGATGTTGCTCGGGCTCTTCCACACCAAGCTGCTGCTCGAGCCGTCCGGCGCGGCCGGGCTGGCCGGTGCGCTGCGCTTGGCCGCGAGCGGGTCGTTCGCCGACATCGGTGTCGTGCTCACGGGTGGAAACGCCGAGCCGGCTGTGATCGCTCAGCTGGTCGCCGAGTACGCCGCCGAGCGCGAAGGGGCGAGGCCATGACGGGTAAACCGCGAACCAGGGTGGCGGTCCTCTTCGGCGGCCGCAGCGCCGAGCACGGCGTGTCGTGCGCCTCCGCCGCGAGCATCGTGCGGCACCTCAGCCGCGAGCGGTACGAGGTGACACCCGTGCGGATCGACACGGACGGCGTGTGGACGGTCGGTCGGGACCACCAGGAGCCCGCTGGCATCGACGCCGCGACGCTTCTGGACATGACACGCGATCCGGCCGGGCCCCGGCCCACCGCGCTGGAGAGCGCATGGAGCGCGTTGAGCCGGCTCCGCGACGAGGTCGACGTCACCTTTCCCGCCCTGCACGGCGGGCACGGGGAAGACGGCACGATTCAGTCCACACTGGACCTCTTCGGGATACCGTACGTCGGCAGCGGCGTGCTCGCGTGCGGCATAGGAATGGACAAGGAGCTGACCAAGAAACTCCTCGCCGATGCCGGCCTGCTCGTCGCCGACAGCGTGGTGTTGCACGGAGCAGACTACGACGACGTCAGCGCGGACGAGCGCAAGCGGCTCGGACTGCCCGTCTTCGTCAAGCCGGCACGGGAGGGTTCGAGCGTCGGCGTATCCAGAGTGGACGACTGGACGATGCTCGACGAGGCCATCACCACGGCGCGCAAGACCGGCATGCCAAAGGTGCTCGTCGAGGCGGCGGTACGCGGGCGGGAAGTGGACGTCGGCGTCCTGGAGTACCCGGACGGCAGGGTGGTGGCCGGGCCTCCACTCGAGATCCGGGTGCCCGACAGGCATTCCTTCTTCGACTTCGACGCCAAGTACCAGGGTGAGACCGTCTTCGACATCCCCGCCGACCTGCCCGCCGCGGTCACGGCCGCCCTTCAGGCGCAGGCGGTCGAGGCGTTTCGCGTCCTGGAATGTTCGGGTCTGCTCCGGGTCGACTTCTTCCTGCCCACGGTCGAGGGGGTCGAGGACCTGGTGCCGGTGGTGAACGAGGTGAACACGATGCCCGGGTTCACGGCAATGTCCCAGTACCCGCGGATGTGGAGCGCGGCGGGCCTTGCGTACCCGGCACTGCTCGACGTGCTCATCGACACCGCCCTCGCGAGTCGCTAGCCTCGGGCGGCTACCGCCAGGATCTCGGCCACCACCCGATCGGCGGCGTCCGGACGTCCGTACCCGGCCGCGGCGCGTGCCATCGCGGCCCGCCGCGCCGGGTCGGCCAGCAGCGCCCTGAGGGTGTGCCGCAGATGCTCCGGCGTGGCCTCGTCGCCGTCCAGCATGACGGCGGCGCCCTGTGCGGCCAGGGTCCGGGCGGCGACGCGCTGTTCGCCCCCGGCCGAGTACGGGTACGGCACGAGGACGCAGGTCTTGCCGAGCGCGGTGAGCTCGGCGACGGTGCCGGCGCCGCTACGGGCGATCACGATGTCGGCGGCGGCCAGAAGGTCCGGCAGCTCGTCGTGGATGAAGTCCACCACCCGGTACCGGTGGGCGAGCCCGGGCGGCAGGCCCGCCGCGACCTGCCGCATCTCGGCGAGGTCGAGGCTGCCGCACTGGTGCACGATCTGGCAGTGCGGCAGCACGTCGGGCAGCACCGCGGTCAGCATCTGGTTGATCTGGCGTGCGCCGGCCGCACCGCCGGTGACCAGGACGAACGGCACCGCCGGGTCCAGAGCGAAAGCGGCCAACCCCTTGACGCGGTCGCCCGCCAGGATCTCGGCCCGGATCGGGTTTCCGGTGACCACGCTGCACTCGCGCGAGCGCCCGGGCACGTGGGCGAGCGACGAGGAGTGGCTGAGCAGGACGCGGGTGGCGACGCGGGCCAGGATCCGGTTGGCGAGACCAAGATTCAGCGTCTGCTCGTGCAGCAGGTACGGCACGCCGAACAGTCGAGCGGCCAGACCGATCGGCACCGACACGTACCCGCCGGTCGACAGCACGACAGCTGGCCTGGTGCGACCGACGATCGCGACGGCCTGGAGCACTCCGAACGGGATCCGGAACGCGTCGACGACGTTGCGGAGCAGATCGCGGGGGTTCGTCGAGCGGCGCAGCTTGCCGGTGACGATCGCCTTGAACGGCACGCCGGCCCGGGCGGCGATCTTGGCTTCCAACCCGTCGCGCACGCCGACCCAGAGCAACTCCGGCTCGGTGCCGGTCTCGGCGAGCCGGGCCCGCAGCGTGGTGATCGTGGTCAGCGCCGGGTATGTGTGCCCACCCGTGCCACCTCCCGTCACGATCATGCGAAGTTGGTGCAGGTGCCGAGCGCTGTATAAAGACATAGCCCCGCAAGCCTAATGGCCGGAGAAGTGGCAGGCTACGCCGCCCGACAGCTGCGGATCTTCGGTGGCGCAGCGCTTGCGTTGGGGTGTCGTCGAGGTCGTCGCGGTAGCGGGGCAGCGGCCGCGGAAGCGGCGACCGGAGCGCGTGGTCGGCAAGGTTAAACTCAGTCAGGACAAACCCGCTGCCGACGTAGCCAGCGTCATCGTCGCCCTCGACCCCGACCCGACGCACGCCAACCCGACGCACGCCAACCCGACGCACGCCAACCCGGCGCTCGCCGAGGCGATGCGCCGCCAGCACGCGGCACCCCCGAAGGGATAGCCACCATGGGATCCGTCCTACCCGAGATCGACGATCGGCTGCGTGACTGGCTGCTGCGCCAGCCGATGTTCTTCGTGGCCACCGCCCCCAGCGGAGACGACGGCCACGTGAACCTGTCCCCCAAGGGCGGCCGTGGCACCTTCGCCGTGCTCGGCCCACGCGAAGTGGCCTATGTGGACCTGTTCGGCAGCGGCATCGAGACCGTCTCGCACCTGAAGCAGAACGGCCGCGTCGTCGTGATGTTCTGCTCCTTCGAGGGCCCACCTCAGATCATCCGGGTGCACGGGCGCGGTGAGCCGGTCGAGATGGCCGATCCCGGCTTCGACGACCTGCTGGCCCGCTTCGACCTGCCCGACGAGGCACGCCCGACGGTGCGCAGCGTCATCCGCGTCGAGGCCACCCGCATCTCCGACTCGTGCGGCTTCGGCGTGCCGCAGATGGCGTATCAGGACGACCGCAGCCAGCTCTACCGCACCGCCGAGGCGTGGCTCGACCAGCGCGGCCCGAACGCCATCCGCGACTACTGCGACGTCAACAACGGCCACAGCATCGACGGCCTGCCCGGCCTGACCCCGTTCGGCGGCACCCTGACCGAGCCGGAGCGCGCCCGCGCCTCCCACGAGGGACGCAAGCTCTAGCGTCACCAGCCCTTGTAGGGCTCGAACGCGGACTCGGGGACCCTGCCGGCCTCGACGTCGCTCAGGGCCGCGTCGAGCACCTCGATCGCCACGGCGGCGAGGTCGCGTTCGTACAGCGGCGGCTAGCGCGCCTCCTTCAGGCGTGCCGGCCGCGGATCGGCCGGCCGGGCAGGGCGTCGGGCACGAGCTCGTGGTCGCGCACCACGAACTCGCCATTGACGAGCACGTGCGCGATCCCGGCGGACGGCCGGATCTCGGTGAACGTGGCCCGGTCGGCGATGGTGTCCGGGTCGAAGAGCACGATGTCGGCGTCTGCGCCGGGCTGGATGCGGCCCTTGGCCGCCATCGCCGGCGCCACGCCGGCCACCAGCTGCGCGGGCAGCAGCGAGCAGCGCCGAACAGCCTCCATCATGGACAGTACGCCCAACTCGCGGACCAGCCAGCGGAAGACGCGCGCGTACCCGCCGACGCTGCGCGGGTGCACCCGAGCCGTCGGCGGCACCGGCCACGTCTCGCCGGGCAGCCGCACGCCACCGTCCATGATGGGCATCGTGTCCGTGGCGACCACCGTGTCGGCCAGCGTCAGGGTGCGCAGCAACAGATCCCGGTCGACCGGGTCGTGCTCGTCGAGGAAGTCCACGATGATCAGCCCGCCCGGGTCGGTCGCGCGCAACTCGCGCAGCCGCTCCACGCTGGCGACCCGCTCGCCGGTCGCCAAATAGGTGATCGCGGTGCTCGAGCGGCCCTGCTCGGCCAGCGCCTCCGGCGACAGGAACGGCGCGCCGATGCTCGTCGAGGCCGCGCCGTACGGGTACGCCTCCGTGCTGACCCGGACGCCCGCGGCACGCGCGGCGGTGATGGCCTCGCACGCCGCCACCTGCTCCCGGCCGGTGGTGCTGTTCAGGTGACAGATGTGCAGGTGCGCCCCGGTCTGCTCGGCGGCCTCCAGGATCTCGGCGACGCCACCCAGTCCGGAGTGCCGGATATGCGTCCAGACCGGCGCGCCCAGGGTCGCGGCGCGCGCGGCTATCGCCCGGTACTCGGACGGGTCGGTGTCCGGCGCGTACCCCAGCAGCATCCCGATCCCGAGCGCGCCGTCGGCGACATCCCTCTCCAGCATGTCGAGCAGCGTGGCCAGCTCGCGTTCGCTGGCCGGGCGCAGCCAGTTGGTCAGGTGCGCGTTGTCGGCCGCGTGCCCGACGTCGAGCGCGTCGCCGCCGGGCGGCACGCCGTCGAGCAGTTGGAGGCGGGCGAGCGCCCAGCCGGCCGAGTACCCGAAGTTGAGCGGCCGACCCTCGGCGGCGGCGTTGCCGTAGCGCTCAGCGACCGGCAGCGCGCCGGCCTCCAGCTCCAGCGCCGTGGTGACCCCGTCGAGCGCCTGCAACCGCATGCCGACCAAGTCCTGGGCGTGACTGTGCAGGTCGACGAAGCCGGGCGCGAGCACGAGCCCTGTGGCGTCGACGACGGTCGCCGCCCGCGGCGGCTCCTGGCTGACGCTCTGGATGACGCCGTCGCGCACGCCGACCGCGCGTACCGCGTCGAGACCGGACGCGGGATCGACGACCCGTGCGCCGACCAGCGCCAGGTCGCATTCGATCACCACGCTCGAACCCCAGCCTGTACCATCCGCCTCTTCAACGAACCTCCAGCAGGATTCTGTAATGTGTGGGTCAATCTTGGAGCGGCAGGACCAACAGCCGCAGGAGGCGGTCGGCGTCCGCGTCGGGGTCGCTGGTCAGGCCGGTGTGCACCGGACCCGGCTGCACCACCGTGCTGCGCGGGGCGACCAGCCAGCGGAACCGCTTCCCCGGATCCTCCCGCGCGGGCGGCCCGGCCTCCGGTGCCGCCGCGCAGATGCTGGCGACCGACTTCAGCGCGCGCGCGATCGCGGCCGGGTCGGCCGACGGATCCAGCACCCGCAGCCGCTCAGCGTCCAGGTGGACGCGGGCGCCCAGGTAGTCCAGCGCGTGGCAGTACACCAGAACCCCGGCGTTGAACGCCTCGCCGCGCTCGGGGCGGGGAACGACCCGCAGCACCGCGTACTCGAACGGATGGCGCCGGGCGGTCACCGGGCCGCCCCTCCGGCCAGCCAGTCGGGACGGTTGCGCCCCGGCCGGGTCTGCTGGCGGTCCGCGCCGCGGGCCGCCGCCAGCGCCGGCAGCCACCGCGGGCGGGCACGCAGCCGCGCGTCCAGCTGTTCCGCGTACGCCCGGCGGACCTGCTCCAGACCGTCGAACCCCGGCTCGTCGGCGAGCCACTCGTCCGGCACCCGCTCGGTCGACTCCCGCAGCAGCTCCGGAGTGACCAGCGGGGCGAGCTCCGCGTCCGCCTTCTCGACGTACGGGGCGAACTCGACCAGCACGTGGTCCTTCGCGTCGTACTCGCGCGCGACGGCACCGGGCGCGCCCGGCCAGTTGTGATGGAAGGTCAGGCTGGCGCCATGGTCGATCAGGTAAGCCTGCCCGTGCCACTGCAACATGTTCGGGTTGCGCCACGACCGGTCCACGTTGCCCACCAGCGCGTCGAACCACAGCACCCGCCCACCGAGCGAGGCGCCGAGCGGAAACGCGACGGGGTCGAAGTCGAGCGCGCCAGGCAGGTAGTCCATGCCCAGGTTAAGGCCGCCACTTGCCCGCAGCAGATCCTGCACCTCCTGGTCCGGCTCGGCCCGGCCGAGCACCGGGTCGACCTCAATGGCCACCAGCTCCGGCACGGGCAGACCGATCGCCCGGGCAAGGCACCCACTGATGATCTCCGCGACGAGAGTCTTGCGGCCCTGACCGGCACCGTGGAACTTCACCACGTAACTGCCCAGGTCGTCCGCCTCCATCAACCCCGGTAACGAACCACCCTCACGAAATGGCGTCACATAACGCGTCGCCGACACAGTACGCAGCACAAAGCCCAAGTCTAGGCCCGCGCCACTTTCCAACCCCGGCGGTCAGTCAGTGACGGATGGGCCGACGTGTCGGTCGAGCCACTGGCAGAGCGGGCGGGTCGCTCGCAAGACCTCCACCACCCGGGTCCTCGCGGCCGAGGTGCCCAGCCACCGGGCGGCGGGCCACTCCCGCCACGCGACCAGGCCCTTCTGACGAAGCAGCTCGACACGCGGGTGGTCGGCCGGGTAGCCCCGAGGGGCGGTCTTCAGCCGCTCGTGTCCCGTGATCTCGATCCGCTGCCGGACGGCATCCTCGACCAGCCGCTCCAGTGCCTTGCCGCTCGCGTCGTCTGCCACCGCCTGCCGGTACCGGGCCAGTTGGTCCGACGTCATCATGTACATGCCCGCGCCGACGCCCAGCCCGTGCGCGGTCATCTGCACGTACCCGCCGCGTTCCAGGGTCGCGGCGATCGACGTCTTGTACGGCGACTTGTCGGCGCTGAACCGGACGTCCCTGTTCGGCCGGAAGATCTTCCCGGCGCCGAACTCCGGCTCCAGCTCGGCCAGGAGCTCGACCATCGGCGCGCGCACCGCCCGATCGTAGACGTCCTTGTGCGCGGTCCAGTATGTCTTCGAGTTGTCGGCCTCGAGTCCTTCGTAGAACTCGATAGCCTCGCCCGGCCAGCCACGGAACGCCACACCGCGAGCATAGTCAGCCCGGCACCGCTCCATTCCATCTTTCGGGCGCGCCAGGCGCTCCTCGAGTGGGAGTAACGGCGTGACTACGATGCCATGCACTGTTGAAAGATGCCATGCACTGTTGAAACAGGACACGAGGCGACCCCCACGGCGGCGGCGTGCGGTTGCAGACTGCGCTGGTGGACGCGGCAGATGCGGTCGCCGGCCCGCCGGCGATGCTGGAGGGTCTCGCGGCGCGGGGCTTCGAAACGCGACCGTTGGTCGTCGAGGCACCGGCCCCGTCCGCGACGGCCCGCGAATGGATCTCGCTTCTGCACCTTGGCTCATGACCCGTTTGAGCCTTGCCATCGGCGCGACCGTTGTCGGCACGGGGTTGTGGTTCGGCTCGCTCCTGTGGCGGTGGCGGATCGTCGAGTACCGTCCGGGCCCCCTCGGATCCGCCAGCCGCAATATCGATGGCGCCGGCCCGGGCGTGGGTCTGTACCTGGTGGGCATGCTCGCCCTGGTGCTCCTGGTAGCGGCGGTGCTGTTCGCGGGCGAACCCGCCCGTGGCCGGCTCCGGCCGCTCGTCACCGCGTTCGCGGGCGCACTGGGAATCGGGCTGGTGGTCATGGCGGCCACCCTCGACCGGTTCGCTGGTGACAGCCGCATCGCGGACGTCCGGCCCGGTCCGGCGTTCCTGCTCGCCGCGGGTGCCGTCCTGGCGTTGCTGACGGCTGTCTGGACAGCGCCGCCGGGCGCGCCGGGCGAGCCAGAACCGCCGGGCGGTGGCTGGTTCGCCGGCATCGCCGCGGTGGTCGCCGGACTGGCCGCGCTGCTCACCGGCTGCTACCTACCCCTGTGGCGGAATCAGTACCCGGACATGGAGATCGTGACCGATGCCAGCGAGGGGTTCATCGTGCTCGTCCCGACGGCGTTGGTGTCGGGTCTGCTGGCCACCGCGTCCCTGACCCTGACCGGCTACAGCCAACGGACTGCGCGCCGGCGGTGCCGGCGTTGGCTGATCCTGACCGCGGCCGGCTGCGGCGGGCTGCTCACGCTGTTGTGGCTCACCCTCATAGGCGATTCCTACGCGCAGGAGCATGGCCTGCGCGCCTCCTATCCCGGCGAGGGAATCCTGCTCACATATCTCGGACACCTGCTCATCGCGGCCGGCGGCGCGATCGCGACGCGGCGCCCACCGGCGACCGCTTGACGAATACATCGATGTCCGTTAGACCGTGTGGGGGAACTCCTACCGGGCAATGGAGGACATTGTGGTCCCACGCCGCATCACCGTCACGGTGCTCACCGCAGGCCTCCTGCTCGGCGCCGGTGCCGCTCCGGCACACGCCGCCGCGCCGCCGGACGTGACGAAGGGGCCCTGCCAATACACCGAAACGCCGGACGAACCAGCGGCGCGACCGGTCCCATTGCCGCGCGACCCCCGACACACTCCGGACCGCGGCACGATCACGACCACCCTGATCACCAACGTCGGCCTGATCCCGCTCACCCTCGACCGCGCGCAGGCGCCATGCACCGTGCAGAGCTTCCTGCACCTGGTGAGGCACAAGTTCTACAACCGCACCATCTGCCACCGACTCACCACCTACCCGACGCTGAAGGTGCTGCAATGCGGCGACCCGTCGGGCACCGGTGAGGGCGGCCCGGGATACCGATACAAGGACGAGCTGCCCACCGACCTGCCGCCCGCGCCCACCGACCCGACCGGCGTGCGGAAGGTCTACGCCCGCGGCGTGCTCGCCATGGCCAACGCCGGACCGGACACCAACGGCAGCCAGTTCTTCCTGGTCTTCGCCGATTCGGCCCTGCGGCCGAACTACACGATCTTCGGCAGTGTGCGGCCACTCGGTCTGCGTACCCTCGATCGGATCGCCGCGGGCGGCGTGGCCCCGACGGCCGAAGACCCGGCCCCGACCGACGGCGCCCCGGCCGTGCGCACGGAAATCTGCCTTGTGATGAGTCCATGACTTCGATGGACGATGGCGAATCGGGACGGTCGGATTTCAATCACGGGTCAGATGTTCGACCACGAGCACGTCCTGCGGCCGAGGCTGGCGGACGTCCCTCCCCCAGCCTCGACGCCTTGAACATCCAGCTATGAGCTGTGGTGGCGTTCGTGAGCTCTCGCCTGGTTGCGCGGGAGGGGCCTGCTGGTCAGGCAGGTGTCCACGGCATAGCCCTGAGCGGCCTGCCACTGCGCCTGTGCGATCGCACCGTGGCTGACGGACGGGTCAATGTGCATCCCTCGACGGTGCCGGTCGCGCCAGGCGACGTAGACCACAACCGTGCCAATCGCGGCGACAAAAACGGCCAGTGAAATCAAGAGTGTCACAACCTCACCGTAGCGTGTACGCGCCACTACTCATGGTGCGCGCACAGGCTCTTCCTCGTCCCCTTCAGGTGCTGTGCGTAGCCGAGGCGGTCGGCTCAACGATCACTTGTGGGCTGGAAAGGCGATTCGGATGTCGAGGCCACCATCGGGCAGGGCCAGAGCGGAAAGCTTGGCGTCGTGGGCGGCGGCGATGGCGGCGACGACCGATAGTCCGACGCCGTGCCCCGCGCGCCCGCTGGTGCGGGTGGTCTGGAGTCGCTGGAACGGTTCGAAGAGCCCGTCCACCTGTGTCGGGGAGATCACCGATCCGCTATTGCATATGCGCAGAGTGGGATGTCTGCCCTCCACGCCGGTGCGTACGCTGACCCGTCCGTCGGTGATGTTGTGGCGCACCGCGTTGTCGACCAGGTTCGCCACAAGCCGTTCGATGAGGGTCGGGTCTCCCAGGATGGGAGCGGCGCCGAGATCGGTTTCGATCCGCACGGCGGTGGTGTCGGGGTCGAGAGTGTCCAATGCCGCTGCGGCGAGGACTGCCAGGTCCAGTTCGGTACGGCGGTCGAGCCCGCGTTGGCTGCGGGCCAGGGTGAGCAGGGCTTCGATCAGCGTGCCCTGCTGCTGGTTGCTGGCCAGCACTTGTTGGCAGGTATGGCGTAGGTCGGCGGCGCTCGCGTCTGGGTTGGCGAGTGCGACCTCCAGCACGCTGCGTTCAAACGTGAGCGGGGTGCGTAGTTCGTGTGAGGCGTTGGCCACGAACCGCCGCTGCGCCTCGAATGCACTCTCCAGATGGTCCAGAAGCTCGTCGAAAGTGTCGGCGAGACACTTGATCTCGTCGGCGGGGCCTGGCGCGGCCAACCGGCGGTGCAGGTCCCGCGCCGAAATCGACCTGGCGTTGTCGGCCAGGGTCCGCAGTGGCCGCAGCGCCCGGCCGGCCGTCAGCCACCCGAGGCCGACGGAGACAACGGTCATACCGACGAGGGCGATCCCGGACGCCACGAGGAGTTGGCGGCGGTCACGGTCTCGCTGCTGGGCCAGTTGGCTTTGGATGTCGGCGGGGCTGGCTGGGGGCTGCGGGCCAGGAAGCGCCGCACCGGCCACCGTTGGTTGCGGTGGTGTGGGCGGCCGCACCTCGGCCCAGGGTGGTGTGTGCGTCGTCAGCATGTAGGTGACGGCGAGCAGCAGAGCTCCGCTGGCCAGGAACAGGACCCCGTAGAGAAGCGTGAGCCGCAGGCGGATGGTCCACCGTAGCCGGCGGTGACCGGGGTGGGGAGTATCGGCCGGCATACCCTGATGGGCACGCATCTCTAGATCCGGTAGCCGGTCTGGGCGACCGTCTCGATCAGCGGTGGTTCGCCGAGCTTTCGCCGCAGCCGGCTCACGGTCACTTTGACCGTGTTGGTGAACGGGTCCGTGGCTTCGTCCCAGGCGCGCTCCAGCAGTTCCTCCGCGGAGACCACCCGACCCTGCGCCGCCAGTAGCAGTTCCAGTACCGCGAATTCCTTGGGGCTGAGCTCCAGCCGCTGCCCGCCGCGGGATGCGATCCGCTTACCGGGATCCAGCCTGATGTCACCGTGGGTCAGCACTGGCGGCAGGGGCGGCTGGCTGCGCCGTGCCAGTGCCCGGATCCGGGCCACCAACTCGGCGAACGCGAACGGTTTAGGCAGGTAGTCGTCCGCGCCACAGGTGAGCCCGTCGACGCGGTCCTCGATCGTGACGGCGGCGGTCAGCATCAGCACGCGGGCGGGGTATCCGTTGGCGACCAGTGACCGGCACACGTCGTCACCGTGCATTCCTGGCAGGTCGCGGTCGAGCACGACCACGTCGTACCTGTTGACCGAGGCCCTTTCCAGCCCAGCCAGGCCGTCCCAGGCAACATCGATGGCCATGCCCTCGCGCCGCAAGCCCGCCGCGAGCGTCTCCGCCAACTCTCGATGATCCTCCACCACCAAGACCCGCATGCCCCACCCATCCTCCCGCGCCTGGACGCTTCCCGCGCCCATGATCCACGGCCGGCGGTTACAGCGGCATAACGGCCGCTGTTCCGCCCCGGTAACCGCCGTTTCGATGCACTACGCCCGGACGGCGCGAGGTGCCGTCGAAGGGAGAGAACATGTCAGGTCTGACTCGTAAGCCCTGGGCAGCGCCGATCGGCGCGCTGGTAGTCCTGCTCACCACCGCAGCCTGCGCCGCCCCGGCGCAGCAGCAGGCGGCCCCCCGCAGCACCGCGCCCAGCAGCGCCCCGGCGGGCGTCGACGCGCAGGAGCGCGCCGCCGCGTTCACCTCGTGCATGCGCGAGCACGGTATTCCGGACTTCCCCGGCATCACCATCGGGGCGGACGGTCAGGTGCGACTCAACGGCGGCGGCGTCGACCCGCTGTCGTCGGCGTACCAGGCCGCCGCCGAAGCATGCGCGGCGCTGCTGCCACCGGGCAGCGCACTGCCCCAGCGGCCCGAGCCATCAGCACCCACCATTCCCGCCGTCGGCTTCACCTGTACCGGCGACTGCCCGGCACCACCAAAAACTCCCGCACGACCGAACTGACCCGACCCGACCGGCCGAAGGGAGGGACACCAGCCGAATGCAACGCCTCTCGAAGTCCAAGCGATGGCTCATCGCCACCGTAGCGATGTGCCTCGGAGCCGTGCTCGCCGCCGGCCCGCCCGGCAGCACCGGCGGCAGCACCGCGTACGCCGGACAGGACCACCGAAGGCAGGCACCCTTGCTCGGTCGCTGAAACACCGTGGAGGGTGGTGGAATACTCCCCACCACCCTCCACAAGGGAGCCCTCACCGGCCGCAGGAGGCAGGGCCAAGAACGTCCGATGAGCCTTCCGGGACGGTCGTCAGTCTTTCCGCTCGATGAGTGCCGTGGTCTCCGCGGCCGGGTCCCAGACAGCGCCAACGCCCCAGAACGCCGATGTGCCCGGGATGTTGGTCAGGGCCGACAGGTACGGGTCGGCGTTGTTGACCTTCGGGCCGTAGGCGACGCTCCACTGTCCGCCGGTGTACCGCAGGAACAACGAGCCGGGATACCGGATGTACGGCGGCACCGGATTGGCCCCGCTCACCCACAGATTGCCGGCCGGGTCCCCGGCCACAGCGCCCAGGCTCCCCGCCGTCACCGGCGCCGGTACCCGCCGCCACACCGCGCCATCCCAGTGCATGATCAATGGCTTGGGCGCACTGTCGTAGTCGACGGTGCCGACCGCCCACGCGTCGGTGGCCGAACGCGCCCACACGCCAAGCAGCCGTGCTGTGGGCACCTTCGGCAGCGTCGCCACCCGCCACGCGGAGCCCACGCGCTGCACGATCATTGGCTCCGGGTACCCCTTGTTACCGACGTACCACGCCCCGACCGCGAACGCCGCACCATCCGGCGCGGCCGCCACGCCGTACAGCGTGCCGCCCCACGCGTCGGCCCCTGCCACCGCCGCCTCGGCGAACCGCTGGCCGTCCCACTCCACGACCAGCGCGTGGGCGTCCCCGCCAACGAACACTGCCCGCCCTTGTCCGGCGGCCACGTCGAACAGGATCGGAGTCTGGGTCTGCCCGAGTGGCCGGTACTCCCGCCAGTCCGTGCCGTCCCAGTGCGCCGCGTAGGGAGCGAGCTGCCGGTCCTGGCCAACCGTCCACACATCGGACTCGGTCGCCGCGCTCACCCCTGTCAGACCGCCGACGTCGTCCGACAGCGGCCTCTCGGACCAGGTGCGTCCGTC
This sequence comes from Micromonospora sp. CPCC 206061, assembly GCF_036906915.1. NCBI lineage: Bacteria > Bacillati > Actinomycetota > Actinomycetes > Micromonosporales > Micromonosporaceae > Micromonospora > Micromonospora sp. CPCC 206061. The sequence goes on along the minus strand of NZ_JBAKHX010000031.1, from coordinate 69,012 downwards.
CCACTTCATCAGCGCATACGGCCGCGGCGGCGTCGGCGCGCCGTACCCGTAACCCTGAGCGCCGACCGCCCAGGCGCTGTCCGGCCCGGTAGCGGTGACATCCACCAGCCGGCTCGACAGGTCCAACGGCGGCAACGCCGCCACCCGCCAGGCCGTTGCCCCTTTAGCCGGCACCGCGCCCACCAGCGTGACCACCAACGCGCCGAGCGCCACCACCGACAGCCGGCCTCTCACCGAAACCCCCATGAGACTCCCCTTCGGATAGTCATTGGGAGCATCGTTACCGCTGTCGATGCGAAATCGCGAGCGCTCGGACCGGTCCGTAAGGTGGCCGTAATCCCTGGATCCCCAGACCTTCGTCTCTTACCCGACTGCGGGTCAGGCGGCTTCCTGGTGGTGATTCCACTCGATGTGGTGGTCGTACATCCAGGCGTGCGACTTTGGGTTTGCGAAGAGTTTCAGCGCGACGGGCATCATGAGGTCGCGGAAGACGCGGGCGACAGGGCCGGCGGTCTTGCTGTTGGAGAGGGTTTTGGAGTAAGCCACCACCTTCTCGACGCGAGGGCGGCGCAGCTGCTCGTATGTGGTGTATGCGGTGGTGACATCGGGTGCGTCGCGTAGGCATTTGGCGAGCACGATGGCGTCCTCTATCGCCATCGAGGCGCCCTGGCCGGCAGAGGGAGAGGTGGCGTGTACGGCGTCGCCGATCAACGCGACCGGCCCGCGGTGCCAGACCGGACTGGTCGGGATGTCGTGTACCGGGTACGCGCCGACTTCGCCGGTGAGGTTGCCGAGGATGTGCCTGATGACCGGCGTGTCGTCGGCGAAGAGGTCGATCAGATGCTGCCGCCACTGCTCGGGTGTCACCGCGGCCAATTCCTGCTGGCTCGGTTCGTGCGGGCGATGCAGGTTGGCGAACCAGTAGATTTCGCCGGCTTCCCGGACCAGGTATCCGAAGAAGGCCCGCTTGCCGAAGACGAAGTGCTGGGTGTCGGTGGTTGGGGTCAGCGCGGCGTCACGGCTGTAGCCGCCGACGCTGAGCAGTCCGGTGAAGCGCGGAAGCGGCGCCTGCGGATCGAGCAGTCTGCGCGTGCGTGAGTGGATGCCGTCTGCTCCGATGAGGAGGTCGCCGGTGGCTTCGGTGCCGTCGGTGAACCGTGCCGCCACGCCGGTGGGCGTGTCGTGGTAGGTGTCGAGGCGCTTGCCGTATTCGACGGCGATGCCACGGGCGTGGGCTTCGGCGCGGAGCACTTTCTGCAATTCGCCGCGGCGGATGCAGACGCTCACCGTGCCATCCGGCAGCGGGGTTCCGTTGGCGACCTCGCCAAGCCGTTTTCCGGTGCCGCTCCACATGATCATGCGTGGGATGGGGAACGCGTCCCCTCGGGCGAGGTCGACGTCAATGGCGCGCAGCGCGTCCAGGCCGTTGGAGGCGGTATTCAGGAACAACCCTGCGTAGTCGTCCGGCTGCGGATATGCCTCGTGGACCACGGGCTCGATGCCGGCGCGCCGCAGGGCCATGGCGAGGGTCAGCCCGCCGATTCCACCACCGATGATCAACGCCTTGGTCATTGCGGCCTCCGCCTCTTGGCGCTACTCTCATGACGCTCAGTTATTTAGTTCGTCCGAACGAAATATATGGGGACGGTGGCGCGAGTGTCAAGCGATGCGGATCGGCGCAGCGAGTTGCTCGCCGCGCTGCACCAGGCAGGCCGCGAACACAGCAACGCCGCGGTGATGTTTCACGCCGCCGTTGGCGCCCGGATGGGCCTGGGTATGACCGAGGAGAAGACGCTGGACCTGCTTGAGCGGGATGGCCCATTGACGGCGGGCGAGATCGCCGCGCAGACCGGGCTGGCGCCCGCGTCGGTGAGCGGCCTGATCGACCGGCTGGAGCGCAAGGAATTCGTCCGCCGGGTACGCGACCACGACGACGGCCGCCGGGTCATCATCGAAATGAACAGGGAACATGTGGCGAGCTTCGGCACCCTGTTCGCCACCTTCGTGGCCGGGCTGGAAGCGCTGTACGCCAGTTACACCGACGAGCAACTCGCGGTGATCCTCGACTTCCTCCGCCGATCGGCCGCTATCCAGCGGGAAGCAACCGGCGAGTTGACCAGCCAGGCCTGACGGCGACCGGCGGCACCGGACACCGGGCGGCCGAAGCCACATCGCGGGGCGGGCGCGCCGGCTGGCCCGCGGGCAAGCTCTGGATTCACTGGCCGGGGAAGCTGATCAGCGTAGCGGGATGGTGACCGGCTCCTGGGTCACCCTGCCGTCGGGTCGCTGGCGGGCGATGGGCACCGGCTGGGCTCCCGGCTGTGTCGGCCCGTACGGGATGACGACCAGCCGGTCCGGCATCACCTGCACGAGCAGGCAGTGTGGCACGGCGGCCCAGGACAGCGTGCCGGCCTCGGCGAAACGGGTCGGGGTTCGCTGGTCCAGCTTGGCGGCGGCGCCGGAGACCACGTACTGCAGGTCGTCCACCTGCCCGTGCTGGAAGTTGTGCTCGTGGCCGTGCAGCAGCAGCCGCACGCCGCTGCGCCGGTAGAGCGGCGCCAGCCGTTCCATCTGCTGCGGCATGGACTCGTGAGCGGGTCCGGCGCAATAGGCGGGGTGGTGCGAGAACGGCACCTGCCATACCACGTCGCTGCTGGCGAGGGTCTGCTCCAGCCACTGACGCTGCCCGGGCTCGTCGAACCAGTGCAGCCCCCGCTCGGCTCCCCAGGTGGTGTCGACGCAGACCAGCTCCAGCAGCGCGCCGACCCGCAACTGGTAGAACAGGCCGGGATCGATCGACGCCCGTCCGGCTTCATGCCGTGGCTCGAACCGAGTGCGCAGGTAGAGGTTGTCCTCCAGCTGTTCCCGGTCGTCGCTGGCCTCGGTGTCCGAGCTGTCGTGGTTGCCGGCTGTCGGGTAGAAGGGGAGGTGGTCGAACAGGTACCGGTACGGCTGGAAGAACGTGAGCCACCAGTCCTCGTCGAAGGCGCCGGTGGCGTCCTGGGGACCGCCAGGCCCGTGGTAGATCGAGTCGCCAAGACCGACGACGAACCGGATATCGACCGCGTCCGCCAACCGCTGCATCGTGCGGGCGACCGCGAGCTGCCGAGCCCCGTCGACACCGGAGGCGATCCCGACGCCGAAGTCGCCGATGGCCAGGAACGTCACCGGGTCCGGCTCCGAGCCGCTGGCGTGGGTCCGCAGCCGCTGGTCGAGCGGGCGCCAGGCGGCGCCCAAGGTCCCCGACACCCAATCGAAACGCTCGCCCGCGCCCCACGGCTCACCGTCGACCAGCACCCGATACCAATACGTCGTCGCGGGCCGCAACCCCTCGACCCAGGCGTGGTTGGCCTCGTCCGTGACGGCCCTGCCGACGATCACCCCATCGCCGTCAAGCACCTCGACCGACGCCCGGCCGCGCGGCTCGGACCGAGCGCCGAACGTCTCCCCACCGCGCTGCGCCCGCCATCTACCCGCCTGCTCCCCCAGCCAGAAGCCGCCCCAGGCGATCAGCGCCGCATCGTCTGTGACGTCGACCAGCTGGACGTATGGCTCGAAGTGGGCTCTCACCACTGCGCGGTACCCGCGGGCGCGGCCGGCGGAAACCTGTCAGCGGACGTTCGTGGCCGGCTGCTGGCAGGCGCTGACGGGCCCGCGGCGGGATCTGAGGGATAGCCACGTGACGGCGCGCTTGTGAAATGTTTCAATTAGCCAGCCTTTTCCCGAGCGGACCGAGGAGCGACGGCATGGTGTTGATGGCCGCTGGAGGTGCCACGCGGCCTGCGAGCGTGAAGGACGTCGCCGCCGCGGCGGGCGTGTCGGTGGGTACGGTGTCCAACGTCCTGAACCGTCCCGAACGGGTCAGCGGGCGCACCAGGGCGAAGGTCCAGCAGGCCATGCGCGAGCTCGGGTTCGTGCGAAACGAGTCCGCCCGCCAGCTGCGCGCCGGCCAGAGCCGGGTGCTCGCCTACGTGATGCTCGACGCGACCAATCCATTCTTCACCGACGTGGCGCAGGGCATCGAAGACGTCGCCGAGGCGGTCGACCTCGCGGTGTTCATCTGCAACAGCGACCAGCGGGCCGAGCGCGAGCGGTCGTACCTCACCCGGCTCAAGGAGCAGCGGGTGCAGGGCGTACTGATAACGCCGGTGGACCCGCAGGATCCCGCGCTGGACGACCTCGCTCTGCACGGCACCCCGGTCGTCATCGTCGACCGCACCGTCGCGGGCGGCCGGTGCTGCTCAGTGGCGGTCGACGACGTGCTCGGCGGCCGCCTGGCGGCCGACCACCTGCTCGACCTCGGTCACGAGCGGATCGCATTCGTGGGCGGTCCGGAGAGGATCGGGCAGGTACGCGACCGGCGCGAGGGGGCCGGGCACGCCCTGGTGGCCGCCGGGCGGTCCCGCGAGGACCTGGTGGTGGTGGAGACCGAGGCGCTGACCGTCGCGGAGGGCCGCGGCGCGGGCGCGCGGATCGCCGGTATGGCCCGCAGGACACGACCGACCGCGGCGGTGTGCGCCAACGACCTGCTGGCGCTCGGCCTGCTTCAGGAGTGCGTCAGCCTGGGGATCAGCGTGCCAGACGACCTGGCCATCGTCGGCTACGACGACATCGACTTCGCCGCTGCCGCCGCGGTACCCCTCACGTCGGTGCGACAACCGCGGCGGCAGCTCGGGCGCACGGCCGCTGAGCTGCTGATCGACGAGGCGACAAATCCCTATCACCGGCATCAGCAGGTGTTGTTCACGCCGGAGTTGGTGGCGCGGGCCACCACCCGGCAGCGATGAGGAGTCCGGACCATGACGTACCACAACCCGCTCCGCTCACCGGAGGACCTGGAGGGCTTCCGGCTGGAGGGAGACGGCGCGGTGTCGTTCCCGAGAGGGCGGTTGCGGCTGGAGAGCCTGCGCCCGCCCGAGGACGGCCAGGACGCCAACGTCGTACTGTGGTGCCCGCGGGACTTCGGCCCGAACGTCACGGTGGAGTGGGACTTCTGGCCGATACACGAGCCCGGCCTGTGCATCTTCTTCTTTCACGCGCGGGGCCGTCAGGGGGAGGACCTGTTCGACCTGGCGCCGCGCACGGGACGCTACGAGCAGTACCACCACGGTGACCTGGACGCCTACCACGTGTCGTATTTCCGTCGGATGTGGCCCTCGGAGCGAAAGTTGCACACCTGCAACCTGCGCAAGAGCTACGGCTTCCACCTGGTCGCGCAGGGGCCGGATCCGTTGCCCGCGGTGCTCGACGCGCAAGGCCCGTACGCCGTGCGCCTTACTGTCCACAGTGGTGAGGTCACGTTCGAGATCGCCGACCTGGTCTCGTTCCGCTGGCGCGACGACTCCCCACTACCCGGCGGCAAGGTCGGCTTCCGGCAGATGGCACCGATGATCGGCGAGTACGCCAACCTCCGGGTCACAGAACGCTGAAGTCCTCGCAGGACCCGTTGACATTGAGACGATTCAGAGCTACGTTCGCTCACACATTTTGAAGCCGTAACTCGCACGCCACACGTTCGTCCCATAACCCGCTCGTCTCAAGGCAGGCCTCCGGTGCAGCGACGAGTTCCACCCACCATCTTCGCCCCACCCGGCGCGAAGACCTCGCCCAACTGGGCGATCAAGCTGTACGAGGCGGCCGACGAGGTGGCCTGGGCGGCCAAGCTCAACCTGCTCTGGATCCTGTTTACGCTAATGGGCGGCGTGCTCCTCGGCGTCGGCCCCGCCACGGTCGCGGCGTACACGCTGGCCCGCCGCCGGGCCATGGGTGAATCGTTTCGTTCTTGGCCCGCGTTCGTGTCCGTCTACCGCCGCGAGTTCACGCGCGGCAGCGTCCTGGTCCTGCCGCTGGTCGCGGCGGCGGCGCTGCTGGTCACCAACTACTTCTACTTCGCGTCCCTCGGCTCGGCCGGCTCGATCTCCCAGGTGGCCACCGTCGTGGCGCTGGGCATCCTGGTCGTGATCGCGGCGTACGCGCTGCCCATGTCCGTCCACTACGACCTGCGCACACCGCACCTGCTCCCCAAGGCCTCCCTGTTCGCCCTCACCCGCCCGGCCGCGTCCGTCCTGCTGCTGTTCGTCTTCACAGCGGTCGTGTACGTGGCCACCACGTTCCCGTTCCTGGTCCTAGTACTCGCCATCGGCGGGTGGATCCAGCTGGACACCTGGCTTTGCCTGCGCTTTTTTGCTGAAAACGAGGCGAAACTTCACGCGAAAGGAACCTCATGAAAATACCGAAGTTGCGACGCTTCGCGGCCGCCGCGCTCGCCGTGAGCACCGCCCTGACCGTCGCGGCCTGCGGTGAGGAGGAGAAAGCGGCCTCCTTCGACTCGATCACGGTGATGACCAAGCTGTTCGGCACCGCGCCAGATCCGAACGGCGAACTGCAACAGGCCATCCAGAAGGTGATCGGCAAGAAGCTCGACATCACCTGGGTGCCCAACGCGGACTACACCGACAAGCTCAACGTCACGCTGGCGTCGAACAACATCCCCGACGTGATCGTTACGAACGAGAAGAGCCCGACGTTCGTCCGTGCCGCCGAGGCCGGTGCCTTCTGGGATCTAACCGACAAGCTCGACAAATATCCCAACCTGAAACCGGCCGACGAGCGGAGGGCGCTCAACTCATCGGTCAACGGCAAGATCTACGGCATCTACCGGGTGCGGCCGCTGCTGCGGTCGGCCATCGTGTACCGCAAGGACTGGGCAGCGAAACTCGGCCTCCAGGAGCCGCAGACGGTGGACGAGTTGTACCAGATGGCCAAGGCGTTCACCGAGCGGGACCCGGACGGCAATGGCAAGAAGGACACCTACGGCCTGATCATCCCGAAGTGGCCTGGCAACTACGCCAGCAACAGCCCGTACGACACGATGGAGACCTGGTTCGGCGCGCCCAACGGCTGGGGCGAGCGCGATGGCAAGATCGTGCCCGGGTTCGCGACCGAGGAGTTCTACCAGGCCAACCGGTTCATGAAGAAGTGGGTCGATGAGGGCCTGATCAACAAGGACTTCGCCACGCTGGACGCCGGGAGCTGGAACGACCCGTTCGTGCAGGGCAAGGGCGGCATCATCATCGACGTCAACGTCCGCGGTACCGACCTGGCCGGCCGGTTCCGGCAGGCGAACCCGAACGACTTCGACAAGGTCGCGATGGTCGGCAACATGAAGCGGTCCGACGGTCAGAAGTTCTCCATCGCGTTCACCGGATACCTCGACGTCCTCGCCATCTCCAAGCAGCGGATCCGCACCGAGGAGCAGCTCGACGAGGTTCTCACGACGCTGGACAAGCTTCAGTCCAACGAGGGTTCGGCCCTGCTGACCAACGGCATCGAGGGCCGTAACTACAAACTGGAAGACGGTAAGGCCGCTCTGATCAACCAGGACGATCCGGCGGTCAAGGTCATCCAGAACGACGTGGACAAGGCGTTCGTCCAGCTCGGCACCCGGGCCAGCGTGGGCCTCGGACAGTACCCCATTAAGTACCCCAACGAGATCGAGCAGAAGCTGTACGACCTGCGGGACACGCTGATGCAGGAGGATCTCAAGACGGCGGTGCACAACGAGGCGCTCCCGGTCCTCGCGCCAACCCAGGTCGAGAAGGGGCAGACGCTCGACCTGATCATCCCGGACGCGCGGATCAAGTACCTGTCCGGCACGATCACCGAGGAGCAGCTACGCGCTGAGGTCAAGCGCTGGTACGACAGCGGCGGCACCCAGGTCGCACAAGAGATCAACGACCTGGTTTCCAAGCTGCCCAAGTAACGATCTCGAGGGGGCCCGGCCTGGCGGCCGGGCCCCCTCCCGCCCTGATGGGAGGCCGCTGTGGCCACCGACCTGGTCCCCGGCGTGGCGCCGGAAACGCCGAAGGCGACCCGGCCACCGGCCCAGCGCGCCCGAATCCGTAGGACGCCCGGACGCCGCCTCGCGATGGCGCTGCGAAACCGCTGGCTGTACCTGATGCTGCTGCCAGGCCTGATCTACTTCCTGGTCTTCAAGTACTGGCCGATGTACGGCCTGCACATCGCCTTCAAGGACTACGTACCCTTCCTCGGGTACTCGGGCAGCCCGTGGGTGGGCCTCCGGCACTTCGAGGCGCTGTTCACCGGCCCCGACTTCGGCCGCCTGATGAGCAATACGCTGATCCTGGCGCTGCTCATCGTGGTGTTCGTCTTCCCAGCGCCGATCGTGGTGGCGCTGCTGCTGAACGAGATGCGCGTCCGGATCGTGAAGCGCTCGGTCCAGTCGCTGATCTACATCCCGCACTTCCTGTCCTGGACCATCGTGGCATCGCTGACGTACCTGCTGTTCTCGGCGGACTTCGGCGTGCTTGCCGGCCTCATCCACGACGTCGTCGGCGGGGAGCGCGAGGACTATGTGGCCCAGTCGGAGTGGTTCCGGCCGATCATCATCCTGCAGCTGCTGTGGAAGCAGACCGGCTGGGGGACCATCATCTATCTCGCCGCGCTGGCCAGTGTGGACACCCAGCTGTACGAGGCGGCGCGGGTCGACGGTGCCGGGCGATGGCGCCAGCTTTGGCACATCACGCTGCCGGCACTCCGGCCGGCGATCGTGGTGATGGCCATCCTGACGTCCGGCAACCTGATGGACTCCGGCTTCGAGCAGATCTGGCTGATGACGACGTCGCTGAACCGTACAACGGCCGACGTCTTCGACACGTACGTGTACTACGTCGGCATCACCCAGGGTGCCTTCAGCTACTCCACCGCGGTCGGCCTCTTCAAGGGCCTGGTCGGTGTATTCCTGATCGTCGGCTCCAACTGGCTGGCCAAGCGCCTCGGCCAGCGTGGACTGTACTGAGGAGGCGCCGGAAATGGCACTCATGAAGGCCACCCCAGGGCGCCGCGGCCGCTCGGTCCAGCACTACGATTCGGTCGGCAGCCGGGTCTTCGACGTCGTGAACGCCCTCGTCCTGCTGTTGCTCGGGGCGACCACCGTGCTACCGCTGCTCTACGTCCTCGCGGGCTCGTTCGCCACCGAGAACGAGATCGACTCGCGGCCGTTCTTCCTGTGGCCGGAGAAGTTCGTCACGGACGCATACGACTACATGTTCGGCACCGACGTGTTCATCCGGGCGCTGCTGATCACCATCGGGGTAACCCTCGTCGGCACGCTGATCCAGGTGGGGCTCACGCTCACGATGGCGTACCCGCTGTCGAAGCGGCACCTGCCGGGCCGCACCCTGTTCATCAACCTGGTCCTCTTCACGCTGGTCTTCAGCGGCGGCATGATCCCGACCTACCTGGTGGTACGCGAGCTGGGGCTGCTCGACAGCTACTGGGCGCTGATCCTGCCGCTGGCTATCAACCCCTTCTACCTGCTCATCGTCAAGGCGTTCTTCCAGGAGCTCCCGGAGGCCCTCGAAGAGGCGGCACGGATCGATGGCTGCAACGAGCTCGGCGTCTTCTGGCGGATCGTCCTGCCGCTGTCCAAACCCGTCATCGCGACGTTCTCTCTGTTCTACGCGGTCGCCATCTGGAATGACTACATGTCACCCCTGCTCTACATCAACGACGAGAGCAAGTGGACACTGCAGGTGTTTGTCCGCCAGCTCACCGCGCCGAACTCGGACACCGAGAACGTGTTGAACCAGTTGGAGAGCGCGGCCTTCCCGCTACAGGGCCTGAAGTTCGCGGTCATCGTGCTCGCGACGCTTCCGATCCTGCTGGTGTACCCGTTCCTGCAGAAGCACTTCGCGAAGGGTGTCCTGATCGGGTCGGTCAAGGAGTGACGGTTCGCTGGCTGGAAGGGCCGCGACGGCAAGGCACCACCTGGGGTCAGCCGTGGCCCCGCGGCGCGGTCGGCGCGGATACGTCATTCGCGCTGGCCGACGGCACGCCCTTGCAGAGCTGGGTCACCGCCACCTGGCCGGACGGCTCGGTCAAGTGGTCGGCGCACGCGATCGGCCCGCAGCAGGACCCGTCCGGCGCGTACCAGGTGGTCACCGGGCGCGCGCCCGCCACGCCCGCCACGCCGGTCACGGTCACGCCATCCGGCGACGGCTTCCAGGTCCGCACCGGGCCGGTGACGTGGACGCTGCGGCGTCCGCACCTCGTTTCGTCGATCGAGTACGCCGGCCGGCAGATCGTGCGCGACGTGCGACTGGTGAGCCTTCGCCAGGACGGTCCTGACGAAGACGGTTCACGCGACCGGCGGCACACCACCGCCGAGGTCGAGCTGATCACCGTCGAGCAGGACGGGCCGGTGCGCGCCGTCGTACGCCTCGACGGCCGGCACGGCGACTGGCTGCCGTTCAGCGTCCGGCTGTACTTCTACGCCGGCGCCACGGACGTGCGCGTCACCCACACGTTCGTCTGGGACGGCGATCCCGACCGGGACTTCCTGGCCGGCCTGGGCCTGCGCGCCGACGTCGTCATGCGCGACGCACCGCACGACCGGCACGTGCGGCTCGCCGGCCCGGAAGGCTTCCTCACCGAAGCGGTACGCGGCCTGACCGGCCTGCGCCGCGACCCGGGCGAGCGGGCCCGCGCCGACCAGGTCGCCGGCCGCCCCATCGGCGACATCCCGAATCCCGAAGTGTCCGACCGGCTCCACCTGATTCCACAGTGGAACGACTACACACTGGACCAGAACAGCGCCGACGGGTTCCTACTGCGCAAGCGCACAGCGCCCGGCCACGCCTGGGTCACCATCCCCTCCGGCACGCGGTCGCCGGGATACGGGTATGTCGGCGGCGCGACCGGCGGCGGCCTCGGGTTCGGCCTGCGCGACTTCTGGAAGCTGCATCCGACGCGGCTCGACATCCGCAGCGCGGCAACCGACGTGGCGACGGCGACGGTGTGGATGTGGTCGCCGAGCGCCCCGGCGATGGACCTGCGGTTCTGGCACGACGGCATGGGCCAGGACACGTTCGCCGAGCAGCTCGAAGGCCTCGAAATCACCTACGAGGACTACGAACCCGGCTTCGGCACGCCGCACGGGATCGCCCGCACCCACGAGCTCACCCTGCGCGTACACGACGCCACGCCGTCGCACGACGCGCTCGCCGAGCACGCGCGGCTGCTGGACTCCCCCGGGCTGCTCGCCGCCTCACCGGAAACGCTGCTGGCGGCGAAGGTGTTCGGCACCTGGAGCCTGCCCGACCCGCGGCACCAGGACATCGAAGACCGCCTCGACTTCCTCGTCGACCACTATCTGCGCCAACGGGAACAGCGCCGCTGGTACGGCTTCTGGGACTACGGCGACGTCATGCACACGTACGACCCGGACCGCCACACCTGGCGCTACGACGTCGGCGGGTACGCCTGGGACAACTCGGAGCTCTCGCCCGACCTGTGGCTCTGGTACCAGTACCTGCGCACCGGCCGGGCCGAGGTCTTCCGGCTCGCCGAGGCGATGACCCGGCACACCGGCGAGGTCGACGTCTACCACCTCGGCCGGTGGAAGGGCCTCGGCACCCGCCACAACGTGCAGCACTGGGGATGCAGCTGCAAGCAGCTGCGCATCTCCAACGCGGCGTACCGGCGGATCCACTACTACCTGACGGCCGACGAGCGCACCGGTGACCTGCTCGACGAGCTCGACGAACCCGAGAAGACCCTCACCGTCATCGACCCGCACCGCAAGATCCGCACAGACCCGTACGTGCCCGACCCGCACGCCCTCTGGGTAAGCCTCGGCACCGACTGGGGTTCGCTGGCCGCCGCCTGGCTGACCCGCTGGGAACGACACGGTGACGAGCGCGCCCGCGACCGCCTGCTCGGCACGATGGCGGACATCGGAGCGCTGCCGCACGGCTTCCTCACCGGCCAGGCCCGGCTCGACCTGAGTACCGGCCGCTTCGACACCTCACTCGACGACATCAGCGTCTCCCACCTGTCCGCCGTCTTCGGCCTGCCGGAGGTCGTCGCCGAGCTCCTCGATCTCGACCTCGGCCTGCCCGATTTCGAACAGGCCTGGCTGGAGTACTGCCGGCTCTACCTCGCCTCGCCACAGCAGCAGGAGTCCGAGGTCGGCCAGCCGCTGCGGGGCATCTCGCTCGTACAGGCCCACAGCCGTCTCGCCGCGTACGCCGCCGCCCGCAGCGGCGACGCGGAGCTGGCCGAACTCGCGTGGCGCAAGTTCCGCCTCGACGAGGGTGACCAGCTCAACCGCAACCCGTTGCAGCGCGAACCACAGTGGACACTCACCCGGGTCGGCGGCGCGCGCGTGCTCGTGCCCGTCGACGAGGCGGCGTTCGTGAGCACCAACGACGCCGCCCAGTACGGCCTCGCCGCGATCCAGCTGCTCGCGCTCATCCCCCGGTGATCGGTGGGATGTTGTGGTTGAGATGGAACACATTGTTCGGGTCGTACCGGTGCTTGATCACACCCAGCCGGGCGAGCTTGGCGGCGCCGTAGGCACGGCGAACACCTTGCTCCCCTTCGTCGGCCAGCGCGTTGACGTAGGCGCCACTCGCGAACGGCTCGATGGCGGCGCCGAACGACCGGGCGTTGGCCATCCGGATCTCGTCTTCAGCGGGATCGGTCCAGGCGGCGCTGGCCACGAACTCCACGAGCGCGCCGCGATGGGCGAAGGCCGTGTCGTCGTCGGCGACGTCGGCGATCGCGCCGCCGTACGCCTGGAGGCTGGCCGCCGGCAGCAGTGCGGGTTCGTCGGTGCCGGCGGGCGCGCCGCGGGCGACGAAGGCGTCGATCGCGGCGTCGTCCAGCGCGCGCAGGTAGTGCCCCTTCCAGTACCGCCGCTGGTGGTGCCCCTCCCGGTCGTCGTCCATGGTCTGCAGCTCCAGGTAGCTCAGCTCCCGGATCCACTCGGCCGCCGCGGGCGTGGCCGCCCGTAGCGCGGTGACCTGTTCGCGCCCTTCGTCGGGGTCGCCCACCCAGACCAGTCCCACGCTGACCACGGAACGATGGTGGAGCTCGGACGGAAGGAAGGGCCACGGGCCGGCCGTGCCTGCCCAGGCCGTAAGCGTCGCGCGGCGCGGCGCGTACGGGATCAGGTCGCGCCAGGCTCGCATCGCCGTCGCCGCATCCTGCGCCGGGTAGTACAGGTCGGCGACCAGCGCCGCCGTGCCGACATGGTGCAGGCGGAACTCGAAGTCGGTGACCACCCCGAAGTTGCCACCCCCACCTCGCAAGCCCCAGAACAGGTCGGAGTTGTCCGAGTCGGTGGCCCGCACCCGCTCGCCGTCGGCGGTCACCAACTCGAAGCTCACGACGTTGTCGCAGGTGAGACCGTGCCGGCGGGCGAGCCAGCCCATGCCGCCGCCGAGGGTCAGCCCACCGACTCCGGTATGCGAGACGTTTCCCGCCGTCGTGGCCAGACCGAACGGCTGGGTGGCCCGATCCACCGCGCCTAGCAGCGCGCCGCCTTGCGCCCACGCCCGGCGCCGCTCCGGATCCACCCGGACCGCGGCCATTGGGGTCAGGTCGAGCATCAACCCGCCGTCGGGCACCGACATCCCGGCCACGCTGTGGCCGCCGCAGCGTACGCCGATCTCCAGACCGTGCGCACGCGCGAACCGGATGGCCGTGGCGACGGCGGAGGCGCTCGCGCACCGGACGATGACCGCCGGTCGCCGGTCGACCATCGCGTTCCACACCGTCCGGAGCCCGTCGTAGCCGGCATCGTCCGGTAGCAGCACCTGGCCAGCCAGATCACGTCGTAAGGCCGTGACATCCGCGCTCTTCATCCGACACCGCCCTTCGTGACATCCACACGCGCCCGCGCGCCGATCGAAACAGAGGCCGGTTTCAGATCGACTTCACGCCACGTTAGTCAGTCTCCACATGATCAAGATGCCCCTCAGAGGCCCTGCTGAGCCTCACGACAGGTAACGTCGCGTCGTGCCGCAGCCAACACCCGACGACCTGGCGACCATCCGCGCGCTCGCCGCGAGGGTCGACACCACCGCCCTGTGTGACGTCGCCAAGGACACCCGGGTGATGTCGCCGGCCCTGCGGTGCCGGTCGAGCAACCGGGTCCTGTGTGGACCGGCAGTGACGGTGCGCTGCCGCCACGACTTTCTCGGCGTCCTCCAGGCCATCGAGCACGCCGGGCCCGGCGACGTCGTGGTGGTCGACGGCGGCGGCCTTGAGACCGCCCTGGCCGGCGAGCTGTTCGCCCGCGCCGCGCTCGCCAAGGGCCTGGCCGGCATCATCGTCGACGGCGGCTACCGCGACCTGCGGTTCGTCGCCTCGTGCGACCTTCCGGTCTACAGCCGCCACGTCACGCCGATGGCCGGGTCGACCACTCGCCTTGCCACCGTCGGTGAGACCGTCAGCTGCGGCGGTGTCCGGGTCGGTGCCGGTGACATCGTCGTCGCTGACCACGACGGCATCGTGGTGCTCGACCCGGCAACCGCCATCGGGTCACTCACCGCCGCCGTCGAGCTCATGGCGACCGAGGCCCGGGTCGCCGACCGATTGGCACAGGGCGCCGCGCTCAGCGACTGCGTCGACCTGGCCGCGCACACCGAACGGCTGGCACGCGGTGAGCCTTCGACGCTGCGCTTCACCGTCTGAAGTCGATCTCGTTCTCGGAAAACTTCCGGGAGATGTCGTTGACACCCCGGAAGACGGTGGTCGACACTTGACGTACTCGACATTCGTGATCATCGATCACGTTGCGGCTTCCACCCGGGAAGGAGAGCCCTAGTGATCATCGGCTCGGGCCGCCCTAGGATCCGTAAGACAATCATCGCGCTGGCCGTGACGGCACTCGCGGCCGCCGGCGCGGTAACCGTGGTATTTAAAGCCACGAACGCCATGGCCGCCGCGCTCGTCGAAGACGAGGGCGCCGACTGTCCAGTGCCCGGCAACGTCTCGTTGACCTCGAACTCCAGGCTTCCCGATCCGTTCCGGAAGGTGGACGGCACGCGCATCTCCTCCAAGTCCGACTGGCGGTGCCGGCGGGCGGAGATCAGGGAGCTGTCGGAGAGGTACGTCTACGGCGACAAGCCCGCCAAGCCCGCTACCGTCACCGGAACGGTGTCGAGCTCGACCGTCACGGTGAACGTGTCGCACAACGGGCGGAGCTCCAGCTTCTCGGCCGGCGTGCAGCTGCCGAGTGGCACCGGCCCCTTCCCAGCCGTCGTGGTCTACGGCGGTTTCGGCGCCGACACCGCCACCATTCGCGCCTCCGGCGCCGCGGTGATCAGCTACGACCCCTTCACGGTCGGGCGAGAGGGCACGGCGCGCAACAACAAACAGGGCGCGTTCTACAGCATCTACGGCAACACCAGCGGCACCGGCCTGCTGATGGCCTGGGCATGGGGCGTGAGCCGGATCATCGACGTCATCGAGCAGTCCGGCGGCAACATCCTGCGCGCCGACGCGACCGGCGTCACCGGGTGCTCCCGGTACGGCAAGGGTGCCTTCGTAGCCGGCGTGTTCGACCAGCGCATCGCGCTGACCATGCCCATCGAGTCGGGCAGCGGCGGCGCACCCATCTTCCGCGGCATTCCCGGTGAGTCGGGCGCCCAGCCGCTGAGCAGCGCCTACGGCGAGCAGCCGTGGCTCGGCGACGCGTTCAGCGCCTTCACCGGCAACCCGAACACGCTGCCGGTCGACACGCACTCGGCGGTGGCCATGGTGGCGCCGCGCGGGCTGTTCATCATGGAGAACCCGCACATCGACTGGCTGGCCGCCAGGTCCGGCAGCGTCGCGGCGCTCGGCGGCGCCGAGGTCTACAAGGCACTCGGCGCGGGTGACAACATCACCTACTGGTCTGACGTCACGGACGGTACCCACTGCGCCAACCGGACGGAATGGCGTACGCCGCTACAGCAGACCATCCAGAAGTTCCTGCTGAAGACGGGCAATGCCCCCGGCACGATCCGGATCTCCAGCCGGAAGCCCGGCAACCTGGCCGAGTGGCGAGACTGGCAGACGCCGATGCTGACCGACGGCCCGACGACGCCACCGCTCACCACACCGCCGACAACGCCGCCGAGCACGCCACCCGCCACTCCCCCGACCACGCCGCCGACCACGCCGCCGACCACGCCGCCAACCACGCCGCCAACCACGCCGCCGACGAGCCCGCCGACCGGTAGCGACTGCACGGCGTCGGTGTCGCTCAACCAGTGGACCGGTGGCTTCGTCGCGACGGTGCGGGTCACCGCCGGCTCCGCGCCGGTCGACGGCTGGACGGTGGCACTGACCCTGCCGTCGGGCGCCAGCGTCACCAACGCCTGGAACGTCAACCGCAGCGGCAACACCGGTGCGGTCCAGTTCACCAACGTCGGCTACAACGGCAGCATCGCCGCCGGCCAGTCGACCGAGTTCGGCTTCCAGGGCGCCGGCACCGGTACGGGCATGACCCCCACCTGCACGGCCCGCTAGAGAGGCCCTCTTCCCTCGATCAAGGAAGGTCGCATCGATCAAGGGCAAACGCACGTGGAAAAGAGATCGAACCACGTGCGTTTGCCCTTGATCGGCGGGGAGAGCGCGCGGCGGGGAAGCGCGGCGGGGAAGCGCGCGGCGGAGAGCGCGCGGGGCGGCGGCGCGGGCTGGATGTAGGGGTGCGGCGCTTGTCACAGTGGGCGGTTCGCGGGCTTTCGGGCCACGGGCGGCGATCGCAGTAGGCTGATCGTGGGCGGATTTCCGCACGTCAAGAACGGTGCGGCGGATCTTGTCGGGCATCGTACCCGGCCGGCCGCGTAGATGCACTCGCATTACTTGCCCGGACATCTTGTGCATGGACATCTGATGCACGTGCATTTAATGTTCCCGACGTGTCTATCACCGAAGCCTCCACCGGTCCGGCGCACACCGCGACCGCGACCATCCCGTCGACCGCGCCCGAACCAGCCGAACAGCGCTGGACGCCTCGACTCTGGGGTGTGCTCGCGGTGCTGTGCACCGTGCTGTTCCTCGATGGTCTCGACGTCTCCATGGTCGGGGTGGCGCTGCCGTCCATCGGCGCCGACCTGGGCATGTCGACCACCTCGCTGCAGTGGATCGTCAACGGCTACGTGCTGGGCTACGGGGGCCTGCTGCTACTCGGGGGCCGCACCGCGGACCTGCTCGGCCGGCGGCGGATATTCCTGATCGCCCTTGCCGTCTTCGCCGTCGCATCGCTCGTCGGCGGGCTGGTCGACGACGGCACGCTGCTCATCATCACGCGCTTCATCAAGGGTCTCGCCGCGGCGTTCACGGCGCCGACGGCCATGTCGATCCTGACCACGACGTTCCCGGAGGGCCCGGCCCGGAACCGCGCGCTGTCGATCTTCACGGTCTTCGGCGCCAGCGGCTACTCCTCCGGTCTCATCCTCGGTGGCCTGCTCACCAGCCTGGGATGGCGGTGGACCTTCCTCATCCCCGTACCGCTGGCGCTGATGGCCCTGGTCGCCGGCCTCGCGCTGATCCCGCGTGACCGGCCGGCCGCCGACGGCGGCCATGACCTGCTCGGCGCGGCGACCCTGACAGGCGGCATGCTGCTGGCCGTGTACACGGTGGTCTCCGCGCCCGACCGCGGCTGGCTCGACCCGGTCACGCTCGGATCGGCGCTGGTCGCGGCGGCACTGCTGGTCGCCTTCGTGGTCACCGAGAACCGGATCGCGCACCCGCTGATCCGCCTGGGCATCCTGCGGGTGGGCTCGATCGTCCGGGCCAACCTGAGCGTGATCGCGCTGTTCGGCTCGTACCTGAGCTTCCAGTTCATGATGACCCTCTACCTGCAGGACACCCAGGGATGGTCGCCGCTGAAGGTGGCGCTGGCCCTGCTGCCCGCCGGGCTCCTGGTCGCGTTCACCTCGCCGTTCGTCGGCGGGCTCATCAACCGGTACGGGACGCAGCGGCTGATCAACAGCGCGATGGCGTCGCTGACCCTCGGCTACGCGTGGTTCCTGCTGACCTCGGGTACGGTGCCGAACTACCTCGTCACCGTCCTGCCGACCATGCTGTTGCTCGGCGGCGGGTTCGCGTTCGGCTTCAGCTCGATCATGTCGCAGGCCACCGAGGGCATCGACGACTCGGAGCAGGGCCTGGCCGCCGGCCTCGTGCAGACCTCCGGCCAGGTCGGCGCCGCGCTGGTGCTCGCCGTGGTCACCGCGCTGGTCACGGTGACCGGGCCGGCCGAGGCGACGGCCGACTTCAGCCAGTACCACCCGGGGATCAACCTGGTCACGGGCGTCGCGCTGGCTGGCCTGCTGCTCAACGTCGTACCGCTGATCAACCGCAAGCGACGGCTCGCCACGGCCGCCTGAACCGCGACCACCAGTGGGGCCGCCGGGTCGTCAGACCCGGCGGCCCCCCGCGCGTACGAGGGTGGCCAGGTAGTACGGGGCGTCGGCGTCGTCGACGTCGGCCAGATCCCAGCCGGTGCCGGAGAGCAGCTCGGACAGCTCGTCGACCGAGCAGACCAGGTAGTCGAACCAGTCGGTGGCCAATTCGCGGTAGCGCAGTCGCAGCCGCAACTGCCCGCCGAGCCGCCCATGCTCGCGGTTGCGCGCGTGATACCGGACCTGCACCGGATCGGTGGTGCCGTACGGGTCGGTGCCCTGCGCGACCACCCGCGCCCCCGGGCTGGCCATCCGGGCGAGCGCGGCCAGGAACTCCGGTGCCCGCTCGCGCCCTTGCAGCAGACCGAGGTTGTTGCCCAGCAGCAGAAACGTGTCGTACCGGCGACCGGCCGCGGCGTGCTGCTCGACGCTGGCGTGCGCCAGGTCGCGCACCCCGCGGGCACGGCTCACGGCGATCGCGCCGGCTGAGATGTCCAGGCCCGTCACGCGCAGGCCGCGCTCCTGCAACGCCAGCGCCGCCCGCCCGGCACCCACGCCGATGTCCAAAACCCGTCCGCGTACCAGGTCCAGCGCCCGCCGGTCGTGTGCCGGCCACTGGTCCGGCTCGGCCAGGTAGCCGTCCGCCATCACCGCGCTGATCAACCCGTCGTCGCGCTCGACGATCTCGATGACCGGTCGCGGCAGCCTGCCACCGGCCAGCGGGCGAGCGCCCACGCCCCTCGACACCGCGAGGGCATCGCGCACCACGGCGCCGAACACGTCGCCGACCAGCGGACTCGTAACCATCCGTACACGCTATACGAACCGGTTGTAATCGACAGATGTCTATGCGACACTGGCGAGTCATGAGGCGCTTCACCGTTGCCATGATCGCGGCTCTGGTGACCGGTTTCGTCCTGTTGGCCACCGGTGGCGTGCACGCCGCCAGCGGGCGCGACAAGCCACTGGCGGCGCGGCCGGCCGTCGCCAACCCGTATGTAGGCGCCCGGGTGTACGTCAATCCAGAGTGGAGCGCCAAGGCGCTCGCCGAGCCCGGTGGCGACCGGGTCTCCCACCAGCCGACGGCGGTGTGGCTGGACAGCATCGCCGCGATCCAGGGCCTGGCCGCACACCTCGACCGGGCGGTCGTCCAGGCAGCCGGGGACCCGATGGTCGTCCAGCTCGTGCTGTACAACCTGCCCGGGCGAAACTGCGCCCGGATGGCGTCCGGCGGCGAGCTCGCTCCGGGCGACCTGCCCCGCTACAAGGCGGAGTTCGTCGACCAGATCGCCGATATCGTCGCCCGGCCCGCCTACGCCCACCTGCGGATCGTCACCGTCATCGAGCCCGACTCGCTGCCGAACCTGGTCGCCAACGCCGGCACGCGGTGGGGCGCGACCGTGCTGTGTAACACCATGGCGGCCAACGGCGGCTACGTGCAGGGCATCGGATACGCGCTCGCCAAGCTCGGCGCGCTGTCCAATGTGTACAACTATGTCGATGTGACGCACCACGGCGTGATCGGCTGGATCGACAACCGGGCACCCACCGTCGCCCTGCTGGCACAGGCCGCGAGCGCGTCCGGCAGCACGCCCGCCACCGTGCGCGGCTTCGTCACCAACACGGCGAACTACTCGGCGCTGCGCGAGCCGTTCGTCACCGTGAACGACCGGACCCGGACCTCGCGCTGGGTGGACTGGAACCACTTCAACGACGAGCTGACCTTCGCCCAGGCGCTGCGGGGCGAGCTCGTCACGGCCGGCTTCGCGCAAGACATCGGCTTCCTGGTCGACACCTCCCGCAACGGGTGGGGCGGGCCCGCCCGTCCGACCGGGCCCGGCACGTCGCTGGACGTCAACATCTTCGTCGACCAGTCCCGGATCGACCGGCGCTTCATCAAGTCCAACTACTGCAACCAGGCCGGCGCCGGCCTCGGCGAGCGCCCAGTGACCGCACCGGCCGACGGCATCCACGCCTACGCGTGGATCAAGCCGCCGGGCGAGTCCGACGGCGCCAGCACCAACATCCTCGACACGCCCTTCGACCGCATGTGCGATCCCACATACACCGGGCCGCCGCGCGGCAGCGGTATCTACACCGGCGCCCTGGCCGGCGCGCCGGCGGCCGGAGCGTGGTTCCCGGCCCAGTTCCAGCAGCTCATGCAGAACGCGTACCCGCCGCTGTGACTCCCGGGCGGTCGCTGGGACTGGCCACTGACGCCGCGCGCGTCCGTTCACATTTGAGCCCGTCTCCCGGCAGGGTGGACCCGTATTCCCTCACGGCAACCGAAACAGCCATCCTGTGGGCCGCGGTGGACGCGTGCGAGTGGGCGCCCACAGCAGACGGTGGCTAACCCGCCAGGATGTCGGCGAGGACCGCGGGCGCGATGTTGCGGCCGGACACGACGGCGACGGTGCGTCCGCGCCCCGAGGCCCACCCTGCCAGCTGCCCGGCGAGGACGGCGGCGACAGGTGCCGCGGCGGCGCCTTCGGCGATGACGCCGCGCCGCAGCGCGAGGAAGCGCACCGCGTCGCGGATCTGGTCCTCGGTCACGGTGAGCAGCTCGTCGACGTACCGGGAGACGAGGTCGATGGTGACCGAGCCGGGTTCGATGTTGCCGGCCGTACCGTCCGCGAGGGTGGCGCCGACGTCGATCGGCACCTGCTGTCCCGCCGCGACCGCCGCGCCCATTGCCGCCGAGGCCGCCGGCTCGACGCCTACCACCCGGACGTCCGGCCGGGTCGAGGCCCACAGGCCGAGCCCGGCGGACAGCCCGCCGCCACCGACTCCACAGACCACGGTCAGCGGGCCCGGCAGCTGGTCGGCGAGTTCGACGCCGATCGTCGCCTGCCCGGCGATCACATGCGGGTCGTTGTACGGGGAGACGTAGTGGGCGCCTTGGGCGGCCAGCTCCAGGGCGTGGCGTTCGGCGTCGTCGTAGCAGGTGCCGACCTGGACGAGGTCGACGTCGAAGCGCCGGAGGGCGGCGACCTTGACCGGCGAGGCGGTCGCCGGGGTCACGACGGTGGCGCGGCGGCCGAGCGTGTGGGCGGCGAAGGCGATGCCCAGCGCGTGGTTGCCGGCGGAGGACGTCACCACCGGCACATCGGCGTCCACAGTGGCCAGTGCGGCGAGGGCACCGCGCACCTTGAACGAGCCGGTCGGTTGCACGCCTTCGAGCTTCAGAGCCGGCCCCGGCGAGCCAGAGGCGACCGGTGTCGGATCCAGGTACCGGGCGACGACGCGGGCGGCGCGGTCGACGTCGTCGAGGGTGGGCGTGCGTACGGCACGGATGGTCGTGGTCATTCCCAGAGCCTGGCAGTGCGGAGAGCCTCGAAGAAGCTGTCGCTTGCTGCCCTGAGCGTAAGCTTGCCTTATGCTCGATCCACGCAAGCTGCGAATCCTTGTCGCGGTCGCCGCCAGCGGGTCGATCGCCGGCGCCGCCGCCTCCGCCGGTTGCAGCGCCGCGGCGGCCTCGCAGCAGCTGTCGGCTCTGGAGCGCCAGACCGGTGCCCAGTTGCTCGAGCGCTCGGCCCGCAGCGTGCGGCTGACCGCCGCTGGCGAGCTGCTCGTCGAGCACGCGACGCGGATCCTGGCCGACCTGGAGGCCGCCGAACAGGCCGTGGTGGCCACCGGCACGCTGCTGGGTGGTCGGCTCCGGGTGGCCTCGTTCGGCACGGCGGCGGCCCGGCTGTGCATGCCGGCGCTGGCCGCGTTCGCCCGCCGCTACCCGAAGGTCGCGCTTACTTTTCACGAGGTGGAGCCCGAGCAGTCCATCCCCGCTGTGCGAGCCGGCGAGATCGACCTCGCGATCACCCACCAGTACGCGAGGTTTCCGGAGCCCGACCTGCGCGGCCTGGCGCAGGTCCATTTGCTTACCGACCCGCTGCTACTCGCGGTGCCCGCCCGGCTGCGCCCCGCGGACGCCGCGCCGGTGTCGCTGCGCGCGTTCGCCGACGCCGAGTGGATCGCGACCTCCCCCACCGAGGGCTTCCAGGCGATCGCCGAGATGGTGGGCCGGGCGGCCGGGTTCGAGCCGAAGGTGACCTGCCGGGCCGACGACTACAGCGTCATCCTGGACCTGGTCGCGGCCGGCCTCGGCGTCGCCCTCGTGCCCGAGCTGGCCGTGGCGCCCCGCGCCGGGGTCACCATGCTGGCGATCGCCCAGCCGCCGCGGCTGGCAAGGAACATCCACGTGACGACGCGCTCCGCCGACAAGTCGCCCGCCGTCGCGCGGATGGCACAGCAGTTGATCGAACGAAGGCACCGTGCGGGATCGCACGGTGCCTTCGCGGTCGGTCGGTAAGGCGGGTCAGGCGAGCTCGAACCGGTCGAGGTTCGAAACCTTGACCCAGGCGGCGACGAAGTCGCGCACGAACTTCTCCTTCGCGTCGTCGCTCGCGTAGACCTCAGCGAGCGCCCGGAGGATCGAGTTCGAGCCGAAGACCAGGTCGACGCGGCTGGCGGTCCACTTCACCTCACCCGTGGCGATGTCGCGGCCCTCGAACGTCTCCTCCTCGTCCGAGGTCGGCTCCCACGCGGTGCCGAAGTCGAGCAGGTTCACGAAGAAGTCGTTGCTCAACGTCTCCAGCCGCTCCGTGAACACGCCCTGGGAGGACTGCTGGGTGTTCGCGTTCAGCACCCGCAGGCCGCCGACCAGCACGGTCATCTCGGGGGCGCTCAGCGTCAGCAGCTGGGCCCGGTCGACGAGCAGCTGCTCGGTCGGGCGTACCTGCCCCTTGGCGCGGTAGTTGCGGAATCCATCGGCGGTCGGCTCCAGCACCGCGAACGACTCCACGTCGGTCTGCTCCTGCGAGGCGTCGGTGCGCCCCGGCGTGAAGGGAACCTCGACGTCGAAACCGGCGTTCTTCGCGGCCCGCTCCACGGCGGCGGCGCCGCCGAGCACGATCAGGTCGGCGAGCGAGACCTGCTTGCCGCCGGCCTGCGCCGCGTTGAACTGCTGCTGGATGCCCTCCAGGGTCCGCAGGACCTTCGCCAGCTGGGCGGGGTCGTTGACCTCCCACTCGTTCTGCGGGGCAAGGCGGATGCGGGCGCCGTTGGCCCCACCGCGCTTGTCGGTGCCGCGGAACGTCGACGCCGAGGCCCACGCGGTCGCGACCAGCTCGGAGACGGACAGGCCCGCGCCGAGGATGGTGTCCTTGAGCGCGGCGATGTCGTCCGCGCCGATCAGCTCGTGCGTGACCGGCGGCACCGGGTCCTGCCAGATCTGCGGCTCGGCAGGCACCAGCGGGCCCAGGTACCGGGCGATCGGTCCCATGTCGCGGTGGGTGAGCTTGAACCACGCCTTGGCGAAGGCGTCCGCGAACTCCTGCGGGTTCTCGTAGAAGCGGCGCGCGATCGGCTCGTAGATCGGGTCCACGCGCAGTGCGAGGTCGGTCGTGAGCATCATCGGCGCGTGGCGCTTCGACGGATCGTGGGCGTCCGGCACCAGGCCAGCCGCGGCCGGGTCGGTCGGCTCCCACTGCTTCGCGCCGGCCGGGCTGGTGGTCTGCTGCCACTCGAAGCTGAACAGGGTCTCGAAGAAGCTGTTGTCCCACGCGGTCGGGGTGGGCGTCCACGCGCCTTCGAGGCCGCTGGTGATGGTGTCGCCGCCCTTGCCGGAGCCGTGGGCGTTCCTCCAGCCGAGGCCCATCTCCTGGATGGGAGCGGCCTCCGGCTCCGGACCGACGTTCCGGTCGGGGTTGGCGGCGCCGTGCGCCTTGCCGAACGTGTGCCCGCCAGCGATGAGCGCGACCGTCTCCTCGTCGTTCATCGCCATCCGGCCGAACGTCTCCCGGATGTCACGGGCGGCGGCGAGGGCGTCCGGGTTGCCGTTCGGGCCCTCCGGGTTGACGTAGATCAGGCCCATCTGCACCGCGCCGTACGGCTTGGCGAGCTGGCGTTCGCCGCTGTAGCGCTGGTCGCCGAGCCAGGTGTCCTCGGTGCCCCAGTTGACCTCCTCGGGCTCCCAGACGTCCGCGCGGCCGCCGGCGTAGCCGAAGGTCTTGAAGCCCATCGACTCCAGGGCGACGTTGCCGGCGAGGATCATCAGGTCGGCCCACGAGATCTTCTTGCCGTACTTCTTCTTGACCGGCCACAGCAGCCGCCGGGCCTTGTCCAGGCTCGCGTTGTCCGGCCAGCTGTTCAGCGGCGCGAAGCGCTGGTCGCCCGAGCCACCACCGCCACGGCCGTCGCTGGTGCGGTAGGTGCCCGCGCTGTGCCAGGCCATCCGGATGAACAGCGGGCCGTAGTGGCCGTAGTCAGCCGGCCACCAGTCCTGCGAGGTGGTCATCACCTCGTGGATGTCCGCCTTCAGCGCGTCGAGGTCAAGGGTCTTGAACTCGGCGGCGTAGTCGAAATCCCCGCCCATCGGGTCGCCCGCGGGCGGGTTCTGGTGCAGGACGCTCACGTCTAGTTGGTTCGGCCACCAGTCACGGTTGGACCTCGCCTTCGGCGGGCGCACGGGGGCCTCGCCCGAAATGAGGCCATTGTTCTCACTTGCCACGTTGCTCTCCTTGGGCGGTTATCAGATGTTTGCTGAGCTGGAACAGGCCGGGCACAGGCCCCAGTACACGACCTCGGCCTCGTCGATCACGTATCCGTGATCGTCGGACGGGGTCAGGCAGGGCGGCTCGCCGACGGCGCAGTCGACGTCGCCGATCGCACCGCAGGACCGGCACACGACGTGGTGATGGTTGTCACCGACCCGCAACTCGTAGCGGGCCACGGAGCCGGCCGGCTGGATGCGCCGCACCAGACCCGCGGCGGTCAACGCCCGCAGGACGTCATAGATCGCCTGCGTGGACACCTCACCAAGATCCTCACGAACCATGCCGACGATGGAGTCCGTGTCCGCGTGGGGGCGCTCGTGCACCGCCGCCAGCACCGCGACCCGGGGTCGGGTCACGCGCAGAGCAGCATCACGCAGCATGGGCTCAGCATCGAGCGTAGATCGCACCAGGCGAGTATGGATCACTTTTCTGGAATCAGTCAAGAAAATCTTCTGGATTCACTCCAGAATAACCCCAAGGTGTCGGAGGAACATGGGAAGCTTGTCGATGTGACGGCGCACACGACAGTGAAGGCTTCCGCTCCCGGTCCGGCCGGCCATCCGATGTTAGGCATGGCGCCCGCATTCCGTCGCGACATGCTCGGCACCCTGCTCGCCGGCTTCCGCGACTACGGCGACACCGTCTCGTACCGCTTCGGGCCGCGTTGGGGGCCGCACCCGCTGAGCCAACATGTCGTCATGGCACACCACCCCGAGGCCGTTCACGAGGTGCTCACCACCGGGCGTGTCTTCAGCCGCCGCACGACCGGCTTCCAGGTGCTCACCGAGTTCATCGGCACCGGCCTGCTGACCAGTGACGGCGACGTGTGGCTGCGCCAGCGGCGGACCCTGCAGCCACTGTTCACGCCGCGCCGGGTGGCCGGTTATACGGAGCTGATGACCGCCGAGGCCGCACGCATCGCGGCCGAGCCCGCGGCCGCCGCCGGCTCGACCGTGGACCTGCACCATCTCATGCAGCGTTACGCGCTGCGGGTGGTCGGCCGGGCACTGTTCGGCGACGACGTCGACGAGGCGGTACCGGAGCTGCAACGCCTCATGCCGGTGCTCGGCGACCTCGCGCTCGCGCGCGCCCTCCAGATGGTCCGGACACCGCTGCGCTGGCCGACGCCCCGGGCCCGCCGGATCACACGGGAGCGCGCGGCGCAGTACGCGATCGTCGACCGGATCATCGCCAAGCACGCCAGCCGCGGCACCGGCGAAGACCGCGACGACATGCTCAGCCGGCTCCACGCCGCCCGCGACCCCGAAACCGGACAACCCCTGTCCGCGGAGGAGATCCGCGACCAGGTGCTGGTGTTCCTGCTCGCCGGGCACGAGACCACCGCGGGGGCGCTCACCTTCACCCTGTACCTGCTGGGCAGGTATCCGGCGGCGCAGGAGCGCGTCGCGGCGAGCGGCCCCAGCGGCGACGCGGATCTGGTGCGCGCGGCGCTGATGGAGGGCATGCGCCTCTACCCGCCGGCATACAGCACCGAACGGCTCGCCGACGTCGACACCACCATCTCCGGCCACCACGTGCCGGCCGGCACCAGGGTGATGCTCTCCTCGTACGTCACCCACCGGCACCCGGAGTTCTGGCCCGACCCGGACCGCTTCGACCCCAACCGGTTCACCGGCCAGCACGACCGGCCGCGCTACGCGTACTTCCCGTTCGGCGGCGGACCGCGCAGCTGCATCGGTGAGCACTTCGCTCTGCTGGAGGCGACCGTGCTGCTACGCACGCTGCTGGCGCGCTACCGCGTCGAGGCGCTCGACGGTCGACTGCCCCTCGCTCCGATGATCACCCTGCGCCCCGCCGAGCCGGTGCGGGCGATCCTGCGCCCGCGCTGACGGTTGCCGGGCGCTGGCAGGATCGGGGCATGGATCCCGTGTCTGCCGCGAGCCACCTCATGACCGCGCAGGGCCGCCAGGACCCGTATCCCCTCTACGCGGCGCTGCGCGCGCACGGCCCCGTCCTGCGCTTGGGCAGCCAGCTGATCGTCACCTCCTACGAGCAGGCCAGCGCGGTGCTGCGAGACCCGCGGATGCTGGTCGCCGACCGCGACATGCTGCGGCGCCAGCTCGGCCCGGCATACACGGCCCGGCCGTCGCAGGCCCTGCTCACCGACTCGGTGCTCAACACCAACCCGCCCGACCACCGGCGCATGCGGCAGCTGGTCAGCGGCGCGTTCACGCCCCGGCGGGTGGCCGGGCTGCGCGCCGCGATCGAGGCGCAGGCAGCGCGCCTGGCAGACAGGCTCGACAGCGGTGGACCGGTCGACCTGATGGAGGAGTTCGCCGTACCGCTGCCCCTCGCCGTCATCTGCGAGCTGCTCGGCGTGCCGGAGTCGGACCGCGGCTGGTTCCGGCCGGTGGCCGTCGACTTCGCCGGGGCCGTCGAGTACGCCGCCACGGCCGAGACCGCCACGCGCGCCGACCGGGCCGCCTCCGAGCTGCGCGACTATCTGATCGGGCTGGTCGCGGACCGCCGGCGCGCACCCACCGACGACCTGACCAGCCAGCTCGCCGCAGCGGCGGCCGGCTCGGCCCTGTCCGGCGCCGAGCTGCTGGGCAACCTGGCGCTGCTGCTGCTCGCCGGGCACGAGACCACGACCAACCTCATCGGCAACGGCATGGCCGTACTCTTCGATCATCCCGCCGCGATGGCCCGGCTGCGCGCGGCGCCCGACCTGGCACCGGCCTATGTGGAAGAGTTCCTGCGCTTCGACGCCCCGGTGCAGGTGACCAGCCGGCTGCCGGCGGAGCCCATGACCGTGGGCGACACCGAGGTCGATGGACGCGTCGAGGTCACCGTGCTGCTCGGCGCGGCCAACCACGACCCCGACAGGTTCGCGGCGGCCGACACGTTCGACCCGGCGCGCCCCGACAACGCGCCGCTGTCGTTCGGCGCGGGCGCGCACTTCTGCCTCGGCGCCGCCCTGGCCCGGCTCGAAGCGCGGATCGCGTTTCCGCTGCTGCTGAACCGGTTTCCTCGGCTCCGCCCTGACGGCCTCCCGGTGCGCCGCGACCGCCTCGTGCTGCGCGGCTACGCGCACCTACCGGTATGCGCCAGCTGAGTTGTGGTCGGTCCGTCCACATAGACCACAACCAGATCTCATCAAGATTCATAGACTTCGAGCTACCGCAGGGCGAGGCCGCCAGCGCGAACGCTAGGCGTTCTGGACGACCTCGAACTCCAGCAGGGACGAGCCGGACGCGACCGGCTTCGCGCGGGCGCCCGCGTGCGCCTCCT
Organism: Micromonospora sp. CPCC 206061; assembly: GCF_036906915.1. NCBI lineage: Bacteria > Bacillati > Actinomycetota > Actinomycetes > Micromonosporales > Micromonosporaceae > Micromonospora > Micromonospora sp. CPCC 206061. The sequence goes on along the minus strand of NZ_JBAKHX010000031.1, from coordinate 41,006 downwards.
TGGCCGGGCCGTTGGCCCACGCCTGGAACGCCTCCTCGCTCTCCCACTTCGTGTAGACGAAGTAGCGGCTCTCCCCCGCGACCGGGCGCAGCAGCTCGAAGCTGACGAACCCGGGCTGGTGCTCCACCGCGTGCAACCGCGCGGCGAACCGCCGCTCCAGCTCCGGGCCGGCGCCCTCGGGTACCTCGATCGCGTTGATCTTCACAACCGCCATAGCCCTACGGTAGCGGTCAGGCGCCGACGTACGCCGCGAGGTGCTTGCCGGTGAGGGTCGAGCGGTCGGCGACGAGGTCTGCCGGGGTGCCCTCGAAGACGATCCGGCCGCCGTCGTGGCCGGCGCCCGGGCCGAGGTCGATGATCCAGTCGGCGTGCGCCATGACCGCCTGGTGGTGCTCGATGACGATGACCGACTTGCCGGAGTCCACGAGCCGGTCGAGCAGCCCGAGCAGCTGCTCGACGTCGGCGAGGTGCAGGCCGGTGGTTGGCTCGTCGAGGACGTAGACGCCGCCCTTCTCGGCCATGTGCGTGGCCAGCTTGAGCCGCTGGCGCTCGCCGCCGGACAGCGTGGTGAGCGGCTGGCCGAGGCTCAGATAGCCGAGCCCGACGTCGGCGAGCCGGTCGAGGATGGCGTGCGCGGCCGGCGTGCGCGCCTCGCCGTCGCCGAAGAACTCCTCGGCCTCGGTCACCGGCATCGCGAGCACCTCGGCGATGTTCCGCCCGCCCAGCGTGTACTCCAGCACCGCCGCCTGGAACCGCTTCCCCTCGCAGTCTTCACAGATGGTCTCGACGGTGGCCATGACGCCCAGGTCGGTGTAGATGACGCCAGCGCCGTTGCAGGTGGGGCAGGCGCCCTCGGAGTTGGCGCTGAACAGCGCCGGCTTCACGCCGTTTGCCTTCGCGAACGCCTTGCGGATCGGGTCGAGCAGGCTCGTGTACGTCGCCGGGTTGCTGCGCCGCGAGCCGCGGATCGCAGCCTGGTCGATAACGACCACACCCTCGCGGCCGGCGACCAAGCCGTGGATCAGCGAGCTCTTGCCAGAGCCGGCTACGCCCGTGACCACGCAGAGCACGCCGAGAGGGATGTCGACGTCGACGTTCTGGAGGTTGTGCGTCGAGGCGCCGCGGACCTCCAGCGCGCCGGAGGACGAACGCACCGACTTCTTGAGGCTCGCCCGATCGTCGAGGTGGCGGCCGGTGGTGGTGTCGCTGCGCCGCAGCCCCTTCACGGTGCCCTCGTAGCAGACGGTGCCGCCCGCCGTGCCGGCGCCGGGGCCGAGGTCGACGACGTGGTCGGCGATCGCGATCGCCTCCGGCTTGTGCTCCACGACGAGCACCGTGTTGCCCTTGTCACGCAGTTGGAGCAGCAGTTCGTTCATCCGCTGGATGTCGTGGGGGTGCAGCCCGATGGTGGGCTCGTCGAAGACGTAGGTGACGTCGGTGAGCGACGAACCGAGGTGGCGGATCATCTTGGTGCGCTGCGCCTCGCCGCCCGACAGCGTGCCCGACGGCCGGTCGAGGCTGAGGTAGCCCAGCCCGATTTCGGCGAAGGACTCCAGCGTGTGCAGCAGCTTGGCGAGCAGCGGCGCCACGGACGGCTCATCGAGGTCGCGGACCCACTCGGCCAGATCGCTGATCTGCATCACGCAGACGTCGGCGATGTTCTTTCCCTTGATCTTCGACGACCGGGCCTCAGCGCTGAGCCGGGTGCCCTCGCACTCGGGGCAGGACGTGAACGTCACCGCCCGCTCCACGAACGCGCGGATGTGTGGCTGGAGCGCGTCGACGTCCTTGGACAGGTACGACTTCTGGATCTGCGGGATCAGGCCGGAGTACGTCAGGTTGATGCCCTCGACCTTGATCTTGGTCGGCTCCTTGTAGAGCAGGTCGTGCAGCTCCCTCTTGTTGTACTTGCGGATCGGCTTGTCCGGGTCGAAGAAGCCGCAGCCGCGGTAGATGCGGCCGTACCAGCCCTCCATGCTGTAGCCCGGGATCGTGAGCGCGCCTTCGTTGAGCGACTTGCTGTCGTCGTACAGCGCGGACAGGTCGAAGTCGGTGACTGAGCCCATGCCCTCGCAGCGCGGGCACATGCCGCCAAGGCGGCTGAAGGTCGCCTTCTCGGCCTTCGTCTTTCCGCCGCGCTCGACGGTGATCGCACCGCTTGCCTTCACCGAGGGGACGTTGAACGAGTACGCGTTGGGCGAGCCGATGTGCGGCTTTCCCAGCCGGCTGAAGAGGATGCGCAACATCGCGTTGGCGTCGGTGACGGTGCCGACGGTGGAGCGCGCGTTGGCACCCAGCCGCTCCTGGTCGACGATGATCGCGGTGGTCAGCCCTTCGAGCACGTCGACCTCGGGCCGCGCGAGCGTCGGCATGAAGCCCTGCACGAAGGCGCTGTAGGTCTCGTTGATCATCCGCTGCGACTCGGCGGCGATCGTGCCGAACACCAGCGAGCTCTTGCCCGAGCCGGACACGCCCGTGAACACCGTCAGCCGGCGCTTCGGGATCTCGACGCTGACGTCCTTGAGGTTGTTGACCCGTGCGCCCTGCACGCGGATCAGGTCGTGGCTGTCGGCAAGGTGCGGCATCGTCTCTCCATCTATCCGTACAGGTCAGCGCTGCTCTTGGATACGGATCAGGTTGCCCGCGGGATCGCGTACGGCGGCTGGTCTGCTGCTCACCTGCGAGATGGTGCCACATCCGGCGGCGGCCGGTCGTCACCTCACCACACCGCCCGCCCACGCCGTCGCCAGGTAGGATGACGCCTGTAGGGCGGCGGCCGCGACGCCGGCGGTGACCGCGTTTCGGGGCACCGGGCTCGCCTCGATGCGTACGGTCGAAGGCCAGCGGCGGCCCGTCACCACCTCTCGGGCGGCTGGCAGCAGCCAGCGGCCCAGTACCCCAACCACCCAGCCGTTGAGCGTGACGACATCCGGGTCGATGAGATTCACCAGCCTCGCGACGCCGACGCCCAGATGGCGCGCGGTCGCGCCGATCACCGCGGCGGCCGCTGGATCGCGGTCGCGCATGGCGCGGCCGAGGACCCGGACCGTCGCATCTGGAGTGTCGCGCACGAGCCGGCTGTCGGGGGCCAGCTCGTGGACGGTCCGCAGGATCCCCGGCGCACCGAGGTACGCCTCCGCACAGCCACTCCGGCCACACCAGCAGAGCCGGCCGTCGAGCACCACGGTCGTGTGCCCCCAGCCACCTGCCGCGGCCAGCGGCGCACCACCGACCACGATGGCGGCGCCGGCGCTGTCGGCCAGTGTGACGCTGACCAGGTTGCCCGCGTGGCGGCTGGGTCCGAGCCACAGCTCGGCCACGGCCGCCGCTGTCGCCGGCTCGGCCACGTATACCGGCGCCCGCAGGACCGCCGGGTCCAGCCGTACGCCGCGGTGCGTGGCCGGGGCGGCGACGCCAACCCCGATGACGCGGTCGGCATCGAATCCGGCGTGGGCCACCGCTGCGGACACCGCCCGCTCGACGTCACGCCGGGCCGTCGCAGGAACGATCCAATGGGTACGCGGTTCCAGCGCCAGGTCGTACACGTCGATGTGGATACTCGCCGCGCGGACCTCCACCCCGACGAGCGCGCCGCGCCGTGCGTTCACGGTGATGCGGCCGCGCGGGCGGCCGCCCTCGGAGTCCTCGTACGAGGTCTCCCGCGCAACTCCCGCACGCAGCAGCTCCGCGACGATGTTGGACGCGGTGGCGACGCTGACGCCGGCGCGGGCGGCGAGGTCTCGCCGGGTGACCGTCCTGGCCGCGTAGATCTCGCGTAGGACGGCCAAGCGGTGGGTCTCGCGGATGTCCCGCAGGCCGCCGGCGGTGCCGGTGGCACTGCGGCGGAGCTGGTGCGGCATGGCCTCCATATGAGCCTCCGTTACCGTTCACGTGAACGGTAACGGACGATCTTCTCGGGCACCACCGCATTTATCGCGCGACGCTGGGCGACCGCCCGGTGTGCCGCTTGTACTGGCGACTGAAGTAGGCGACGTCGATGTAACCGAGTGCCGCGGCGATCTGCGTGACCGTCATGTTGGTCTGGGTCAGCAGTTCGTGAGCCCGTACGAGCCGGACATTGATCAGATACCTGGCCGGCGTCAGCCCGGTGTACGCGATGAACCGGCGGGTGAACTGTGCCCGAGACAGTGCCGCCTGCCGGGCCAGCTCCGTGACGGTCCAGCGCCTGCTCGGATCCTGCCGCATCGCCTCGGTGATCCTGTCCAGCTCGGCGTCGACCGGGCCGAGCGCGTCGTACGTGGCCTCCTCGCCCAGCAGGCACAGCAACTGTTCCAGGCAGAGCAGGCTGTGCCGGGCGCCCAGCGGCCCGCCGCGCCGGAAGCTGCGGTCGCACCGGCGGGCGAGCGCGCCGAGCAGCGTCCGGTCCTGCACCTGTACCAGGCCTCGGTGCGGCGCCTCGTCGGGTGCGTCGATGTCGAAGTGCATTCCGAACACGAGCAGGCGCCGGTGCGGATCGTGCCTGGCCATCGGGGCGTCCCCGGGGCGAAACACCGCGCAGCTGCCAGGCCCGAGCGGCTCGGTCTGGCCCTCGAGGGTCAGCTCACCGACGCCATCCAGCACGCACCACAGTAGATGGTCGCCCAGCGGACGGGAGTGCCAGAACCAGCCGGGCTCGCAACGCCAGTACGTGGGTGACGAGTTGAAGCGCAGCTGCGTCAAAAGTGCAACTCCTTGCGTGCCAATGCACCAGCCAGAAAGGCCGTACAGCTCCGATGCTGTCGTTCATGAGCGATTCTTTCAAGGGCTCCTTTGACCGGGACGGGTACGTGGTGGCCCGTGGCCTGTTCGACACGGCGGAGGTGGACCGGCTACGGGACCACTACATGACGCTGCGTAAGCGCGGCTCGTACGGCAGGGACCTCGTCGGTGTCGAACCGAGCAGCCGGGACCCGCTGCGGCGCTATCCACGGATGACGCAGATGCACCGCTGGGACGAGACCTCGCTGCGCTGGCTGCTCGATGCCCGGCTGCGTGACCTGCTGGTCGCTCTGGTGGGCTCGGACCCGTACGCGGTCCAGACCATGCTGTACTTCAAACCGGCCGGCTCCCGCGGCCAGGCGCTGCACCAGGACAACTACTACCTACGCGCGGAGCCCGGCACCTGCGTCGCCGCCTGGATGGCGCTCGACCGCGCCGACGAGGCCAACGGCTGCATACTCGTCGCGCCGGGCAGCCACCGCTGGCCGATCCTGTGCATCGAGAAGGCCGACACCACGGTCAGCTTCACCGACGTGACCGTGCCGCTGCCACCAGGTCAGCGCATCGAACCCGTGGTGATGGACCCGGGTGACGTGCTGTTCTTCAACGGCTCGCTGGTGCACGGCAGCGCACCGAACACCACCACCGACCGGTTCCGGCGCGCCCTGATCGGCCACTACATCGAGGGCGACGCCGAACAGGTCGCCACCTACTACCACCCCGCCCTGCGCATGGACGGCACACCGCTACGGCTTGAGATCAGTCCTGGCGGCGGCGCCTGCGGCGAGTGGAGCGACGGCGAGATCGCGCTGACCGGCCATCAAACGATCGAACGCAAGCACGAATAGTCCGTACCGGAGCGCATAGCCGGGCTCGGTCAGCGGGTGCGCCTCTTCGCCGGTTCGCGTTCGGGTCGTACCGTCGCCTTCCTGCCCCTGATGGAGCTGTGCCGCAGCGCCGCGACCACCTCCCGCACGGCGGAGTCCGGCACCTCCACCAGGGAGAAACGGTCGGCGATCTCGATCGCGCCGATGTCGCGACCGCTCAGGCTCGATTCGCCGGTGATGGCGCCCACCAGGTCCTGGGGGCGTACGCCGGCACTGCGCCCCAGGCCGAAGAACACCCGCGCCATCGGGCGATCCGCGGTGCGGCCACGGCCGGCGCGGCGATCACCGTCCTTGCGCTCCGGCCGTCCCTCGAAGGCGCGCTGGGAAACGTGGGGGATCTCCACCTCGTCGACGTCGGTGCCACCCTCCGCCTCATGGGCCAGCTTCACCGCGGCAAGGGCCACGTCGACGATGTCGAACTCGTCCGTGAGTGTGTCGATCACAACCCGGAAGCGCTCCAGGTCCTCGCCGAGCAGGGTCTCCCGCAGGGCGGCCCGGGTCAGCTCCAGGCGCCGCGCCCGCAGGTCAGCGACCGTGGGAATCTTGTCGACGACGATCCGCTGGCCGGTCGCCCGCTCGATCGCCTTCAGCATCCGGTGCTCCCGCGGCTCGGACATGGTGATCGCCACGCCCTCGCGCCCCGCGCGGCCGACCCGTCCGATGCGGTGCACGTACGCTTCCGGCGCCGACGGGACGTTGTAGTTGACGACGTGGGTGAGGTGCTCGACGTCCAGCCCGCGGGCGGCCACGTCGGTGGCGATGAGCAGGTCGGCGGTGCCTGCGCGCACCCGCCCCATCACGCGGTCGCGCTGCTCCTGACCCATCCCGCCGTGCAACGCCTCGGCGCGGTAGCCGCGCCCGTTCATCGTCTCGGTGAGCTGGTCGACCTCTTCCCTGGTGCGGCAGAACACGATCGCCGCCGACGGCGCCTCGACGTCCAGGATCCGCCCCAGGGCGGCCGGCTTGTGGGCGCGGGCGACCACGTAGGCGCTCTGCCGCACCAGCGGCGCCTCACCCTGGGCCACCGGCTCGCGGCCCATCTCGATCCGGACCGGGTCGCGCAGGTGCCGCCGGGCGATCGCGTCGATCCGCGCCGGCATCGTCGCCGAGAACAGCACGGTCTGCCGGCTCTGCGACGTCTCGTCCAGGATCGTCTCGATGTCCTCGGCGAATCCCATGTCGAGCATCTCGTCCGCCTCGTCGAGCACCACCGTCGCCACCGCGCGCAGGCTGAGCGTGCCACGCCCGATGTGGTCCAGCGCCCGACCCGGTGTGGCCACCACCACGTCGACACCGCGCTCGAGCGCCTGCAACTGCCGACCGATCGGCTGCCCGCCGTAGATCGGCAGCACCCTCACGCCCAGGTCTCGGCCGTACCGGTGGAACGCCTGCGACACCTGCACGGCCAGTTCACGAGTGGGCACCAGGACCAGCCCCACCGGACCGCTCCCCCGCTCGCCGACGGCCAACCGCTGAAGCACCGGCAACGCGAACGCGGCCGTCTTTCCCGTGCCAGTCGCCGCCTGTCCGAGCAGGTCACGCCCCTGTAGAAGCGGCGGGATCGCCTCCCCCTGGATCGGCGTCGGCTCCTCGTACCCCAGGCTCGACAGCGCCTGAAGCAGCTCGGTACGCAGCCCCAAATCAGCGAAGCTCGCCGAATCCATGTCCCACCCTCGTTCCCGTTCCTGACCAGCGCACACAGGTACCAACGACAGACTGCCGCGAGTTGATGTTCGCCGAATCGACGAGCAGGCACAAACCGAGACGCGGATCGCGGTGGTGTCGGCGACTGGTCAGGTGCAGACGGCCTCGTCGAGGAACGCGTCGACGGCGTCGTCGAGGTCCGCGCGGAAGTTCGGCGTGAGCGCGACCGTGACCTGGTGGCGCCGGTCCTGTGTGGAGAACGACCAGGACTGGTACGCCACGGCATCGCCGTCGTTGCCGTACACGCGGATCCCGCACGACGTGTCCCACCAGGCCAGCCCGAGCCCATACATCAGCCCGCCATCAATGCCCGGTGTCATCATTTCGTCGAGCAGCTGCCCCGGCAGCAGGCGCCCACCGAGCAGTGCGGCGAAGAACCGGTTGAGATCCCTCGCCGTAGAGATCATCTCGCCACCCGCGCCGAACACCGACGGATTCATCCGCGTGTAGTCGAGCAGCTCGCCGTCCTGCGATATCGGCACGTAGCCGTGCGGATGTGGCCCACGAATCCGCGTTGACGTCCCCGGCAGCGAGGTGCCGGACAACCACAACGGTCGAATGAGCCGGCTGTTGATCTCCTCCTTGTACGACCGGCCGGTCGCCTCCTCGACGATCTGGCCGAGCAGCAGGTAGCCGGTGTTCGAGTACGCGTAGGCCGAACCCGGCGGTTCGAACGTCGCGGGGTTGGCCACCGCCCGCGCTACCAACTCGGCAGCGGTCCAGGTCCGCCACCGGTTGTCCAGGAACTCCTGCTTCGGCGGCATCGGCAGGGTGCGCACGACGTCGTACAACCCACTGGTGTGGTTGAGCAGGTGCCGCACGGTGATCCGGTGACCGTCCGGAACGACTCCGGGCAGCCAGGCCTCGACCGTGTCGTCCAGCCGCAGCCGACCCTCGCTGACCAGCTGCAGGACGACGGTAGCGACGAACGTCTTCGTGATGCTGCCCGCCCGGAACCGGCCGTGGACCGGGACCGGCCGCGTCGTACGCAGTTCGGCGACGCCGCTGGCGCCCCGCCACACGCCGTCCTGGTCACGCACCTCCGCCAGCACGCCCACCGCGCCCGCGGCCACGAGGCCGTCCAGCCCTCTCTGCAGCCCGGCGCGATCGACCCCCATCGGCGCCGCGGTAGCCGTGGCCGGCGCCGCGATCACCGCCAACGCTGTCATCGCGGTCACCAGCACTCGACACACTCGCTTCATCCCGACCCCCGTCAGCAGTTCGTCAAGATCGAGCCTGACGGAGCAAGGACGACGAGACCTATCGGGGAACGCCCTGGTCCTACCCCGAATGTTGAGAATGTTGATGGTCAGCTCGGAAGGGCGACCTGCGCCGGGGTCGCTCGGTCGGTGGTGGTGCCATCACCCAGCTGTCCTGCCAGGTTGTTACCCCAACACCACAGGCTGCCGTCGGTGCGGACCGCGCAGCTGTGATAGCTGAGAGCGAAGCCGTTGGTCCAGTTAGTGGCGTCGCCAACCCTGGTGGGGGCGTACCGGTGGGTTGTCGTGCCGTCGCCCAGCTGTCCTGCCATGTTGTTACCCCAACACCACAGGCTGCCGTCGGTGCGGAGCGCGCACGAGGAGTCGGTGCCCGCGTTGATGCTGGTCCAGGTGGTGGCGTCGCCAACCCGGATCGGTGTGGTCTGGGAGGTGCCGCTGACACCGAGCTGTCCGTACCCGTTTTCGCCCCAGCACCACAGGGTCCCGTCGGTGCGGACCGCGCAGGTGAAGGCGTACCCGGCTGTTACACCGGTCCACGTGGTCGCGGTGCCGACCTGCGTCGGAGTTGCCTTGTAGCTCAGGATGCCGACGCCCAGCTGCCCCATCGAACTGTCACCCCAGCACCACAGGCTGCCGTCGGTGCGAACTGCACAGGTGTGCGCGAAGCCGGTCGTGACGCTCGCCCAGTTGGTCGCCGTGCCAACCTGTACCGGCGTGGCCGCGTCCTGGTCGGGCGAGCCGACACCTAGCTGCGCATTACGGTTGGTGCCCCAGCACCACAGGGTGCCGTCGGTCCGGATGGCGCAGGTGTGACCGTCGCCGGCACTGACACTCGCCCAGGTGGCGGCGTCGCCGACACGCACCGGGGCGCTCCGGTTGGTGGTGGTACCATCACCAAGCTGGCCCCTGCGGTTGTTGCCCCAGCACCACAGTGTCCCGTCGGCCTGTATCGCACAGTTGTAGCTGGTGCCAGCTTCGATACGTGCCCAGGTGGTGGCGTCGCCGACACGCACCGGGGCGCTCCGGCGCGTGGTCGTGCCATCACCAACCTCGCCGCTGTAGTTGTTGCCCCAGCACCAGAGCGTGCCGTCGACGCCGATCGCACAGGTGTGGCCGTAACCCGCGGCGGCGCTCGAAATCGCCGGGACGGCGAACGAGGCGTTCCGCGAGCCCCGCTCAGCGGGACTTGCGCCCGCGGCGGCCGCACCCACCGTGACTCCAATGGCGAGCACGGCGATTCCGGTGGATGTCACCGCGGCGGCGACGATGGTCCTCGCCGAACGCCGCCACCGAGCCCGCAGCCGGCCGTCCTGATGTTCGCTCATGTATCGTTCGCTCCAACCGACGTCGATGCAAAAACAGGGGCGCGGGCGGCATTGCCCTGGCGGGTCGCGAGCGACCCACCAATTCATAGCATCGATCTTGCGCATTGACTAGAGCCAATACCTAATCATCCGCCGACGGTTTGGTAGCGGATCGGCAGCAGCGTTTGGAGATGGGCATCCTGACCGCGGCCGAGCGGGCCACCTTCGACGCCCCTTGCCTGGTGCCGATTAGCTCTGTAGGTCCTCGGCGAGCTTGTCGGCAGCCTGCTCGGTTGGCCGGTTGGAAATCCAGGTGGCGTCGAGGACGGGCGAACCTAAGATCTTGATCGTGACGTCCGTGACGAGTGGCCCGCCGCTGGAAGTCCTGCGCGCGTTCGGCCTTTCGGGCGTGCCGCAGGTGCTACCCGGCGGCAAGGGCGGAACATGGCGGGTTGGCGATGTGGTGCTCAAGCCATCCGAGGGTGCCGAGGAGTCGCGGTGGCGGGCGGAAACACTTGCAGTGGTGCAGGTGTCGCCGGAGTTCCGGGTGCCGCGCCCGGTGCCGGCCGCTGATGGGAGCTGGTTGATCGATGGCTGGGAGGCATGGCGAGCCGTCGCTGGCCGGCCCGACACGACGCGGATCGACGAGGTGATCCGGGCGGGATCAGCGTTTCACGCCGCCGTCGCTCATCTGCCGCGTCCGGCTTTTCTTGATGCGCGCGAAGACCCGTGGTCGTATGGCGATCGTGTGGCATGGGAGGAGGCCCCGATCTCCGGGAGTTCAGCCGGCCTGGAGTTGCTGGAGCCGCTCGCTCAGGCGCGCCGGCCGGTGCATCTGCCGGACCAGATCGTGCATGGAGATCTGCCGGGCAACGTGTTGTTCGCCGATGGGGTCGCGCCGGCGATCATCGACTGGTCGCCGTATTGGCGGCCCGTCTCGTGGGCGCTGGCGGTCGCGGTAGCAGACGCGTTGTGCTGGTATGGCGCCGGACCGCAGGTGTTAGATCGCTGGTCGCATCTGCCGGAGTGGGGCCAGATGTTGGTGCGTGCCCTCATCTATCGGATCGCCACCCGTGATGCCGCGTTCGGGCCCAACGCGCAGGCCCGCGAACCGAACTCGGCGTACCGACCCGTCGTGGCCTTGGCGATCGCCGCAGCTCATCGCGGGGTCAGGTGATTCCGGGAACCTACAAGCTCGTTCGACCGAGCGGCGCTCCTCGGTCGCTCATCCAGGGTACGGGGTCGACTGCCCCGCTCGGCCCGGGGTCTCCGTTGACGTGCACCTCGAAGTGGAGGTGAGGGCCGCTGGAGTTGCCCGAGGAACCGACCTGGCCCAACTCCTGCCCGGCTGGCACGAAGTCGCCGACCGCCACGAGTGGTTGGCTGACCATGTGGCAGTACCGGGTGATCTCTTGTCCACTATGGATGATGTCGACGTGCCAGCCGCAGCCGCTCGTGAGGTTGGGGTCGCCGTCACGGTCGCAACCCCGATGGCTGCCGTCGCGGACGTCGATCGCGTCGCAGTACGCGCTGATGACGGTGCCGGAGGCGGCGGCGACGATGGGCGCGTACCGGGACGCGGCGAGGTCGACGCCATCGTGGCTGGGGCGTTCGCTGGTGCGGAATCCGGACACGACGGGCGCGTACAGCGGCTGGGTCCAGCCCTGCGCCGGCCCTCCCCCGTGGGCGATCTCGGGTGGCACGTAGAGGGGCGCCCCCGGCGACAGCCCGTCGTACCCGTCGTCGTACAGCGGAGCGCCGCCAGAGGCGAATCGCGGTTGCCGCGCCCCCTCCTCCATCGTCCGTCCCATGGCGGGCCCCACAGACACCAGCACGACGAGGAGAGTCGCACGCAGTGCGCCCAGCAAGGCCTGATAGCGGCGCCCTGACCGGCCATAGGACCGGTGTTGTCCAGACACGTTCCCCAGTCTGAGTACGCCGCGCCGGGGCAATATCAGAACATGAGAAGCCGGGACAGATGCCCTCCGGTACGGGAAAATACGCTCCCGCTCGCCGACTGGCCACACCGCAGGCTGTCCACATCGGACCTCGCACGGCTCCCGGGCGGGGGCCGTCGCTAAGGCGCGCCACAACCAGCCACCCCTGCCCGGTCCCGCGAGCGGGACGGGCATGATGGTCTTGTGGTGGATGCGGTGGTCTTCGACCTTGACGGTGTGCTCGTCGATTCCGAGCCTGTGTGGGAGCAGGTCCGGCGACGGTACGTCGCCGACAACGGCGGGCGGTGGCAGCCGGACACTCAGCGCCGCCTCATGGGCATGAGTACCGGCGAGTGGGCTCGCTACCTCAGCGGCGAACTCGGCGTGCGTCGGACTGCCGAGCAGGTCGCCGCGGACGTCGTCGAGCAGATGGTCGACCGGTACGCGAGCCAGGTGCCACTGGTGCCTGGCGCGGACGCCGTGGTGCGTGAGCTGGCCGAGCACTGGCCGCTCGGCCTGGCCAGCTCGTCGCCTCCGCGACTGATCCAGGCCGCGTTGGACGCCGCGGGGCTCACCGACACGTTCGCCGTGACGCTGTCCACCGAGAACGTGCCGCACGGCAAGCCCGCACCAGACGTGTACCTCGCCGTGGCCGAACGGCTGGGCGTCGACCCGAGCGCCAGCGTCGCGGTGGAGGATTCCTCCAACGGGATACGGTCGGCGGCCGCCGCGGGCATGCGGGTGATCGCGGTACCGCACCAGCAGTACCCGCTGGACGATGACGCCCGCGCCCGCGCGACGACCGTGATCGCCGCCATCGGCGCACTGAGCCCGGGCGCGGTGCGGGCTGCGAGTGGCGCCTGAGGCCCCCTGATCGTACTTTCGGGGTTGATCCGGGGCGAACCCGGATATCCAGGTACCCATCGACGGGTCAATCATCGAAGGTGAAGCGGCCGAGGACAGGGGAGGCAACCGTGCGACGCACAACGGGGGTTGGCAAGCGGCTCGTGGTGGGAGTGGCGATCCTGGCCATGGTCGGGGCGAGCGCGGCGTGCGGTGGCGACGAGGCCGATCCCGCCGGGCCAGCCGAGTCGAGCGGCTCGCCGCACGGCGGCCATGGTTCCTTCTCGCCGCCGTCGGAGCAGCCGCTGCGAGCCGGTGAACGGTTCGTCACGCTGGAGATGCCGCAGCCGTACACGCCGGTCGCGCCGAACGGGGGCACCGACGAGTACCGCTGCTTCCTGGTCGATCCGGGTCTGTCCGCGAAGGCGTTCCTGACGGGCAGCCAGTTCCTGCCGCAGAACGCGGACATCGTGCATCACGCGATCTTCTTCCGGATCTCACCGGCGGGCGTGCGGCAGGCCCGGCAGCTTGACGAGCGCACCTCCGGCGAAGGCTGGCAGTGCTTCGGCGACTCGGGCGTCGACGGTGACGGCGCGTGGGTGGCCCACTGGGCACCGGGCGCCAACGAGGTGCTTTTGGGCGAGGGCCTCGGATACGAGATGCCGCCCGGCTCGCAGTTGGTCATGCAGGTGCACTACAACCTGCTGGCGACGGCCGGAAAGGCGGGCAGCGCCGACCAGTCGAGCATCAGGTTGCGCCTCGCCGACGACAGCAGCGCCATGACCCCGTTGCACACGCTCCTGGCGCCCGCGCCGGTCGAGCTGCCCTGCACCGCCCAGGAGAGCGGCCCACTCTGCGACCGGGATGCCGCGATCAAGGACGTGAGCCACCGCTTCGGCGAGGACGTCGGCTCCGCGGCCGCGGAGCTGGTGCGGATGTGCGGCAACGGAAAACCGGTGCCGGGGACCACCCAGCATTGTGACCTGCCGGCGCGGGACGCGGCCACGATCTACGCCACAGCAGGGCACATGCACCTGCTGGGCCGAGCGATCAAGATCGAGCTCAATCCGGATACGGCCGGCGCCAGCACGCTCCTGGATGTGCCGCGGTACAACTTTGACGATCAAGCCATCCGGCCGCTGGACAGGCCCGTGAAGATCAAGAAGGGTGACGTCATCCGGGTGACCTGCACCCACGACGCCGGCCTGCGCAAGATGCTTCCCCAGCTCCAGAAGCTTCCACCGCGCTACGCCGTCTGGGGCGACGGCACCAGCGACGAGATGTGCCTCGGGTTGCTGATCGGCACCCGGTCGTAGACCCGCGGGGCGCGCTACGTGCCGATGTCCTGGGTACCGGGTTTGACCAGGCTGCTCTCGTACGCGAAGACGACTATCTGGGTGCGGTCACGCAGGCCGAGTTTGGTCAGGATCCTGGAGACGTGTGACTTGACGGTGGCGGGTCCGATGTAGAGCTGCTGGGCGATCTCGGTGTTGGTGTCGCCGCGCGCGACGGCGACGACGATGTCGCGTTCCCGGTCGGTGAGGCGGTGCAGGCGTTCGGCGACAGCGGAGTTGACCGCCGGCCCCTCGGCGAAGCGGCTGATGAGGCGGCGGGTGATCGAGGGCGCGATGAGCGCGCCGCCGTCGGCGATCGTGCGCACAGCCGTAGCCAGTTCGCTGGGTGGGATGTCCTTGAGGACAAAGCCGCTGGCACCGGCGCGGAGCGCTCGGTAGACGTACTCGTCGGGGTCGAACGTGGTGAGGATCAGGATCCGGACGGGCCAGTCGGCGTCCCCCAGGATCCGCGACGTCGCTTCGAGGCCGTCGAGTTCAGGCATGCGAATGTCCATGAGGATCACGTCAGGACGGTGCCGGTGGGCGGCCTCGATCGCTTCGAGTCCGGTGCCGGCCTCGGCCACCACCTCGATGTCGGGATGGGTCCGCAGGATCATGGTGAAGCCGCCGCGGACCAGCGCCTGGTCGTCGACGACAACGACGCTGATGCTCATACGCCTGCCTCCCCTGTCAGTGGGAGGCGGGCGAGGACCCGGAAGCCGCCTTCGGGGCGCGGGCCGGCATCGAGGCTGCCGCCGAGCAGTGTCGCCCGCTCCCGCATGCCGACGATGCCGTGGCCGGCCCGCTGCGGGCGGGCGATTCCGGTTTGGGCGTGGTCGAGGATCTCGATGGTGATGGCCGTTCCGTCCTCGCGTAGGTGTACTTCGGCGCGGGTGCCCGGTCCGCCGTGCTTGAGGACGTTGGTGAGCGCTTCCTGGATGATCCGGAACGCCGACAGCTGCACCCGGGTAGGCAACGGCGTCCGCAGGTCGTCGGTGATCTGGACGTCCAGCCCCGCCGTGCGCACCCGCGCGATGAGCCGGGGAAGCTCGGCGAGCCCGGGCTGGGGGCCGAGGCCGTCGCGTTCGTTCTCGGGGCGCAGCACGCCCAGCAGGTGCCGCAGCTCGTCGAGCGCTTGGCGGCCGGCCAGCTCGACCGCGGCCATCGCCTGGCGGGCGCCCTCCGGATCCGCTGCCACGACGGCCTGTGCCGCTCCGGCCTGTACCGTCATCATGCTCACCTGGTGGGCGACCACGGGGCAGAGGCGATGAGGTTGTCGATGGTGAGCACGGCGATCGCCGCGGCCAGGCCGGCCTGGCCATCTTCTTCGCCGTCCTCTTCGGGCTGTCCATGGACTACGAGGTGTTTCTGCTCTCGCGCATCCGCGAGGAATACAACGCCAGCGGCGACACCACCGAATCGATCGCCCGGGGCCTGTCCAGCACCGGCCGCGTCATCACCTCCGCCGCCCTCATCATGACCGCGGTGTTCCTGTCCTTCGTCGCCAACCCGTCGCCGTTCGCCCGGATGATCGGTCTCGGTCTGGCCACCGCGGTCCTGCTCGACGCCACCGTCGTCCGGTTGTTCCTCCTGCCCGCCGCCATGACGCTGCTCGGCCCCGCCAACTGGTGGCTACCGGGCTGGCTACGCCGCCGCCTACCGCACGCGCTGGGCGTGCGGGCCGAGCCAGTCCCCGCCGCCGCGTACACGGCGGGTCTGCCGGCTAGGCGGACCGAAGAGCCCACTCCATCGCTGTAGTACGCCCCGCCATATGATCTAGGGATGTCTGACGCGGAGGTCGCCGTCACCGCGGCGCAGGCGGGCGCTGCCGTGGTGCGTTCCCGGTACGGCCAGCCGGTGAAACGGTACGCCAAGACTGGCGGCGACTTCGCCACGGCCGCGGACATCGAGGCCGAGAGCGCCATTCTCGACACACTGCGAACGGCCCGGCCTGACGACCCCGCGCTCGGCGAGGAAACCGGCCGCACCGGCGACACCGAAGCCGACCGCCTGTGGCTGGTCGACCCGCTGTGCGGCACGCTGAACTTCGCCGCTCAGACCCCGCTGGTCGCCGTCAACGTCGCCCTCCGCACCGGCGACGGGATCACCGTCGCGGCGGTCGCCGACCCCTTCACCGAAGAGGTGTTCTGGACCGACGGCAAAGGGGCGCACGTACGCCACGCCGGAACTGACCAGCCACTCACACCGACACCCGACGCACGCCTCGTCGACGTCAACATCGACCCGCCGTTCCACAACGGACCCGGCTTCCGAGCCGTCCGGCTCCTCAACGACGTGGCGTTCACGCAACGCTTCGGCGGCCGGGTCACCTCAACGACCCTGGCCCTGGCCTGGGTCGCCGCCGGTCGACGGGCGGCGTACGTAACCGACGGCACCATGCGCGACAACGTGCACTTCGCCAGCGCCATCGCCGTGTGTCAGGCCGCCGGATGCGTCGTCACCGACCTGCGAGGGCGGCCCCTCGACGCCGGCGCCGGCGGGCTGCTCGTGTCAGCAGACCAACCCACGCACGACATCCTGCTCACCATCGTCGGCAAGCAGTTCCGATCCTGACGGGAGCCACCGCGGCGCCGCAGACGTGTGTCGCTCGGATGGCCGCTCTCATCACGATCCTCCAGCGCTGGTGGGCTGCCCAGGCGTAGCGTGAAAGCGGCTAAGTACGGCAAATCCCCATGGAGGGCCACTATGACCGCGAAGCTCATCGCCAATCTCCATGTCCGGGACTACGACACCTTCAAGTCCGTCTTCGACGAACTGCAAACGGCACGGCAGGAGCATGGCGCAATCGGGCACCGGCTCCACCGCGGCCTGGACGACCCCAACAAGGTCATCGTCGTCACCGAGTACCGGGACGCCGACGATGCGCGACGGTTCGTCCAGAGCACCGAGTTGAAGGAGGCCCAGCAGCGGGCCGGTGTCGACGCCCCTGGCGACTTCTCGCTGTGTGAAGAGATCGAGGCGCGCGCGTACTAGCGCGACACCATCAAGGAACATCGCATCGATCAAGGTCAACCGCACGTGGAAAAGAGATCGAACCACGCGCGGTTGACCTTGATCGACGGGGGACAAGCGCGGGCATGCGCTTTCCCCGAAAGTTTCGGCGATCGACGCGCCGATCTAGCGTCCTGCCAGCTTGAACGGATATTGACACACCTCCCTTACATACATACGTTGACCTGAATCTCTCCGTAAACTTTCCGGTATCCGGAGGTCAGCGTGGCACACAGTGCGATGTCCAGGCGGAGCTTCCTCAACCTCGCGGCCGGCACCGGTGCGGGGGTGGCGCTCGCCGCCTGTGGCAGCTCGGGACCGGGCCAGGGCGGGGGTGGCGGCGAAGCCACCTACTGGTACCTGACCGGTGCACCGGGCGAGCAAATCCGTACCAACACCGTCAACCGCTTCAACAAGGCGAACTCCGACAGCCAAATCAAGCCGACCGCGTTCGAGAACGACGCGTACAAGACGAAGATCAGGACTGCGATCGGCGCCGGCCAGGCGCCGACCATCATCTGGGGCTGGGGTGGCGGCGGCCTGAAGAGTTGGGTGGACGCCGGCCAGGTCGACGACCTGACGGACTGGTTCGCTCAGAACGCCGCGGTCAAGGACCGGCTGTTCCCGTCGTCGTTCGGCGCAGCGACGGTCAATGGCAAGATCTACGCGATGCCCTGCGAGACGGTCGAGCCGATCGTGCTGTTCTACGACAAGCGCGCGTTCGACAAGATCAAGGCCGTGCCGCCGCAGTCGTGGGGCGAGATCATGGCCCTGGTGCCGAAGTTCAACGCCGCCGGCATCGCGCCGTTCTCGCTCGCCGGGCAGTCCCGCTGGACCAACATGATGTGGCTGGAGTTCCTCTTTGACCGCATCGGTGGCCCCGAGGTGTTCCAGGCGGTCTTCGACGGCGAGAAGGGTGCCTGGTCCAACCCAGCGGCCCTCGACGCGCTCACCAAGGTCCAGGATCTGATCAAGGCCAACGGCTTCGTCAAGGGCTTCTCCTCCGTCGTCGCCGACGCCAACGCCGACCAGGCCCTGCTCTACACCGGCAAGGCCGCGATGATGCTGCACGGCACGTGGACGTACGGATCCATGGCCGAGGAAGGCGGCGACTTCGTCTCCGGCGGCAACCTCGGTTTCATGAACTTCCCGCCGGTCGAGGGCGGCAAGGGCGACCCCAGCAACACGGTCGGCAACCCCGGTCAATACCTGGCCATCTCCTCGAAGGCGACGGCCGAGCAGAAGGAGACCGCCAAGAAGTTCTTCAGCACCGCGGTGCTCGACGACACCGAGATCACCGAGTGGCTCGACACCGGCGGCGTGCCCATCGTCAAGGGCAGCGAGAGCAAGATCTCCAGCTCCAAGGCGCCGGAGTTCCTCACGTTCGTCAACGAGACCGCCAGCAAGGCGAAGGTCTTCGCGCAGTCCTGGGACCAGGCGCTGAGCCCGACCGCCGCGGAGAAGCTGCTGGACAACATCGCCAAGCTCTTCCAACTCTCGATCACACCGCAGCAGTACGCCGACAACATGAACCAGGTCATCGGCCAATGACGGGCCTCGCTCCGCCCGCCGTCCGGGTCCGGCCAGCGGCCGGCTCAGCCGGCGGGCGCAGCGGGTCCCTCGGGTGGATGGCCCTGCCCGCGCTGGCGATCTTCGTCGCCTTCGGGGTCGTGCCTCTGGTCGGTGTGCTGGTGCTCAGCTTCACCCGCTGGGACGGTATCGGCGCGATCCATCCGGCGGGCCTCGACAGCTGGCGGACCGTACTGGCCGACCCCGCCCTGCCGCACGCGTTGTGGGTGACGTTCCTGGTGATGGCGCTGTCGTGGGCGTTCCAGACGCCGATGAGCCTGCTCATGGGCGTCTTCCTGGCCGGGCACCAGCGATACCGCGAGATCCTGGCGGTGATCTACGTCGTGCCGCTGCTGCTGAGCTCGGCCGCGCTCGCCATCACGTACAAAGCGTTGCTGGACCCCAACTTCGGCCTCGGCGTCGGCCTGGGCTTCTCGTTTCTGGTACAGGACTGGCTGGGCCGCGGCACCCTCGCGCTCGGCGTCGTCGTCTTCGTGGTGTCCTGGCAGTTCATCCCGTTCCACGCGCTGATCTACCAGGGCGGGGTGCGGCAGATCCCGGTAACCCTGTACGAGGCGGCGCAGATCGACGGAGCCGGCCGGGTCCGGCAGTTCTTCAGCATCACACTGCCCCAGCTCAAGTACACGATCATCACCTCGTCGACGCTGATGGTCGTCGGATCGCTGACGTTCTTCGATCTGATCTTCGTGCTCACCGAGGGCGGACCCGGCGACGCGACCCGCGTGCTCGCCCTCGACATGTACAAGCGGGGCTTCCAGGCCAACCTGATGGGTCCGGCCAGCGCCATCGCGGTCATCCTCGTCCTCGTCGGCCTGGCGCTGGCGCTGCTGCTGCGCCGGCTCGGCGGCCGCGACGCCAGTGCGAGCCAGCAGGAAGGAATGTGACATGGCCACGCTGACGACCGGGGCCGACAGGGCCGCCGAGGCGCCACCCGGGCAGGGGCCACGGGGCCGTGCCCGGCGCGCCGCTGTCGGCCGCTTCAACTGGCTGGGCGGGCTGGCCGGCTGGGTGTGGCTGGTGATCGTGGTGGTGCCGCTCTACTGGATCGTCATCACCAGTCTCAAGGCGCGAGCCAGCTACTACGCCCAGAACCCCCTCGCGCCGCCGTCGGACCCGACACTGGAGAACTACCGGTCGGTCATCGAGTCGGACTTCGCCCGGTACTTCTTCAACAGCGTGGTGGTGACCGCCGGTGCCGTCGTGCCGGCGGTGCTGGTCTCGTTCATGGCCGCCTACGCGATCATCCGCGGCGCGGCCGGCAGCCGGTTCCTGCGCTGGGCCAACGTGCTGTTCCTGATGGGGTTGGCCATTCCCCTGCAGGCCACCATCATCCCGGTCTACCTCATCATCATCCGGCTACGCCTGTACGACACCCTGCTCGCCATCATCCTGCCTTCCATCGCCTTCGCGGTGCCGCTGTCGGTGCTGGTACTGGCCAACTTCGTCCGCGACGTGCCGAAGGAGCTGTTCGAGTCGATGCGGATGGACGGCGCCACCGAGTGGCGCACTCTATGGCACCTGGCGTTTCCGCTGACCCGACCCGCCCTGGTCACCGTATCCATCTATAATGGACTGTCTATCTGGAACGGTTTCCTGCTGCCGCTGATCCTCACCCAGAGCCCCGAGCAGCGCACCCTACCGCTCGCCCTGTGGACCTTTCAGGGCGAGTACGGCGTCAACGTGCCCGCCGTGCTCGCGTCCGTCGTCCTGGCGACGCTTCCCATCCTCGTGCTCTACGCGCTGGGCCGCCGCCAGCTCCTCAGTGGACTGACGCTCGGCTTCGGTAAGTAACTTACTCCGCGTGTCGGCCACCAGACAGCCAGTCATCTACTCCGATGCTTCAATGCTTGCGCTGGGCGGCTCATCAATCGGAGGGATGCGCATGAAGGCTCACAGGGTGGTTCTCGCCTGCGGCGTGGTACTGGCCGCGCTGCTGGCGGGCAATCCGGCCGCGATGGCGGCGCCAGAGGGGGAAAAGGGCAAAGGTTCGCCCGTCACGGAAAGCGCACAGGCGCAGAAGCCGGTCGCCGAGGAAGACGGGCTGAGGATTGACGCCGCCAACTATGCCGCGGACTACGGTGTCGGCGCCAGCGAGGCGATGGCGCGCCTCGTCGCGCAGAAGGAGTACGGCCAACTGGTCGAGCGGGTCGCTAAGGCCCACCCCGACTCGTTCGCCGGCTCGACCATCGACCACGGCAAGGATTTCGGGCTCCGGCTGTACTTTACGAGCGCCGCGCCCGCCGGCGCCGTCGAGCGTACCGTCGCGTCGACCAAGCTGTCCCGCCCAAGCGTTCGCGTCGACAGGTCAGCGAAGCTGAACGCCGCCCAGAGCGTCGCGCTCGTCGAGGCCGTGAAGGTTCCCGCGGAACTCGTCGGGTCCGTGGATGGGCTCGCCTACGACGTGACCACCAACACGATCACCCTGGATGTCGCGCCGACGAGTGCCAGGGCGACCCAGACCGCGCCAATGCTCGAAACGGCGGTCACGGCGACCGCGCGTAGCCTGGCCGTCCCAGCACCACGGATCGCCGTCAACAGCAAAGCCACCCGGGTGTCCGACGGCCACAGCGGCGGCCTGCATCTGACCACGTGCACCACCGGGTTCGCGGTATCCGTTGGCGGCACGCAGGGAATCACGACCGCCGGCCACTGCGGTGACACCCAGAGCTACAAGAACTACTGCTGCACCAACTGGTGGCCGATCTACTTCCAGTCCGAGGCGCGCACCGCCTCTGCCGACGTGCAGTGGCACACCACCAACATCGGCGTGTACCCGCGCTTCACCGCGAGCAGCGAGACCTCGTACCGCACCCTGACCGGCAGCGTGCTGCGCACCGGCCAGCAGGGCCACTACGTCTGCCACCGCGGCAAGACCACCGGCTACTCCTGCGGCACCGTCCAGAGCAACGCCTACCGGCTCACATACGCCAACGCCTGCCCTGGCACCACCTGCAACGCGACCTGGGTACGCCTGACCGGCGAAAGTCTTCTGTGCTACCCCGGCGACAGCGGCGGCGTGGTTTTCAACGCCTATAGCGCATATGGTCTCTACAAGGGCCAAGCCTCGTCGGGCACCGCCGTCGGAGACTGTTCGGAGATGTTCTACATGCCCATCGACTACATTTCCGCCATCGGTGCGACACTCCTATTCGGTTAGCTCAGCCTCCCGGCGCGCGGGTGCGTTCCCGCGCGCCGGGATCGCGTTGACGCTGCTCCTTGTCGCGTGCACATCCGAAGACGATTCGGCTGGTGACGATTCAGTGCGCTACGCCACCTATCAGGCCACCACCGCGCTTGGCGAAGGCGACGGCGCCGCACTCGACGGCACTCTCGCGACGCGCGGCGAGTGCCTGGTCGTCGAGACGGACGACGGATCGGTCGTGGTGCCCGTCCTGCCCGCGTCGGCGACGACGTGGGACGGCGGTGCCGAGCGGCTCACCATCGGCTCCTCCGAGTATCGCGTCGGCGACAGGGTCAGCTTCGGCGGCGGCTACAGCGGCCGGGCGCCGGACGTCGAGATCCCCAGCGCGTGTGCGGATCTCGGCGAGCATTTCCTCGTGTCGACGCCCTAGGAGCGCACGCGCACGGGGGGCTCGATGAGGCGGACGTCGAGCTTCTCGGGCGGCTTCGGGACCAGGCGCGGGCCCTTATCGCCTGTCGCGGGCTCCCAGTCGCGCACCGACTTCCGCAGGCCGATCGGGAAGATGCTCAGGGTGCCGTCACGCTCGATCCGGCAGCGCAGGAAGCCCTTGTAGTCCTCGATGGACAGCGCCGCGAACAGCTCGTTGACGTTGACCTCCCGCCGCGACACCACCAGCAGCCACGCCGCCAGCAGCTCCGCGACCAGGACGCCCCCGGCGACGGCCGCGCCGGCCACGACACCGGCCCGCTCCAGCCACCCCCACTCGCCGGCGATCCGCGGGATCCACCAGACCATCGCGATGGCGGGTGCGAGTTGGACCAGTGCCAACCCGACCCCGTAGCGCCACCGGCGCCCTCGGCTGCCGGTCCGGGGCTTGGTGAACGCGACCGCTCCCCCGCCCGCCAGTGCCAGCAGCGCGACGACCCACAGCCACGACCCCAACAGCGCCCCGGCAGCGAGCAGCCCGTAGAGCCCGGCGAAGACCAGGAGCAGCGTCCAGTTGCGGGCGGCGAGCCGCCACAGGACCGTCCAGGACACGCGACTGGACTCCGGCCGCGGCGGCCACGTCTCGCCACGGCGCTTGTACGTCAGCTTGGCGGCCGCTTCGGCGCGGGTGTCGGACAGCTTGGCCGAGACCGGAAGCTCTTCCGGCAGCAGGTGCGTCGCGGACGTGTACGCCCCGCCCGTCCCGGCGGTGACCAGGATCGGCGTATCGGGCTGGTCGCTCTGGTAGCGCGCGTAGTGATGCACGTCGCCGGTCAGCACGACCCGCACCTGCCGCGCGCGCTCCCCCAGGCTGTACCGCAGGAAGTACGCCAGCCGGTCGATCGAGGACTCGGTCGGTTCGTACCAGCTTGGCACCGCGGTGCAGACGATCACCGAATCGTTGTCGCCGATCTTCTCCGCGACCTTCTTGAAGTACTCCAGCTGGGGCTTGTCGATGTACGTGTCGAGCTGGATGTCGATCGCCATCAGCCACCAGCCGTGCGGCAGGTCGAGCGCGAAGTAGGAGCGCTTCTGGCGGGTGCACCAGCCGCCGATGTTCTCCTGCTGGCCGAACACGCGCAGGAACGCGGTCAGCCCGTCGTACCAGTCGTGGTTGCCCGGTACCGCGTACAGGACCGGGCTGTCGGCTGTGGCGTTGCCGCCGGCCGCCTCCGGGAACGCGGCCGCGTACACCTTGGTCGTGCGCTGCTCGTACGCCTCCACGTCGCCGAACGGATAGACCTGGTCACCGCCCATGACCAGCACGCTGCCGCGCGGCAGGACGCCGCCGGCCTCCGGCAGGTCGAGGTCGCTGGCGAGCAGGCTGGCCACCGAGTAGGTCGCGTCGAAGCCGTCGCCGATGTCGCTGACGTAGTCGAACCAGAATTCGCCATCGCCAGTATGCGGGAAGGTGGATTGCTCGAACATCGGCCCCTGCTGCATCTCGCGCCGGTCGGCGTACTGGCCGAAGACGCCGGCGAGGACGGCCTTGAGGCCGGTGCGAACCAGTTCGGTGGGCGAGAGCCAGCGCACCGCGCCCAGCCGGGTGAGAGTCGATTTTCCGGCAGCTGGGTTGGGTACCGCTGGCCGCGTCTCTAGCGTGTCCACATCATGAAAGAGCTCCGGACAGAGATCGAAATCGGGACCCCGCCCAAGAAAGTTTGGGCGGAGCCGCTCGACCACTCCGGGTGCCGGTTCACACGGTCGGAAACCGGCAGCGGTGTATTAGCGCCGCCGCTCATGCCTCTGTAGATGCGACACATCCTGGACGGCTACCGGCGGCTGAGCGTCGCGGATGAGCCGCGAGGGCACACCAGAACCTCAAGGGACCCGGCCCGGGAGGCCAAAGTGGACCCCAACCGGCATACGGAGAAATTCATGTCACGTGAGATACCGCTGTACACCCTCGCCGGCGTGCCGGACGCGACCGTCACGCCGTACTACTTCCACACCGAGGACAAGATCGGGCTGAGCATGTTTCGCTTCAGCCGCGGCACCGCTGGCGAGGCCGTGCTGATCATCCACGGGCTCACCACGTCAACCGACATGTTCATCATGCCGGAGCACTACAATCTGGTGACCTACCTGCTCGACAACGGGTTCAGCGACGTCTGGTGCCTGGACTACCGGATGAGCAACCGGCACTCGTACAACCTGTTCAAGACCCGCTACAACATGGACGACATCGCACTGTTCGACTATCCGCCGGCCATCGAGGTCATGCGCCAGCAGATCGGCGACAAGCCGATCCACGTGATCAGCCACTGCCTCGGCGCCATCTCGTTCACGATGAGCGTGTTCGGCAAGGCCGTCAGCGGCATCAGCAGCGTCATCGCCAACAGCGCCGCCCTGACACCGCGGGTGCCCGGGTGGTCGAAGGTCAAGCTGCAGCTCGCCCCGTTCGGCGTCGAGACCGTGCTCGGCCTGACGTACCTCAATCCGCTGTGGAGCGAGGATCCGGGGTTGTCGCGCGGAAAGCTGTTCTCCAAGATGGTGTCGGCCTTCCACCGCGAGTGTGACGTGCCCGCCTGCCACATGCTCAGCCTCATGTGGGGCACCGGCTGGCCGGCCCTGTACAGCCACGACAAGCTCGCCGACATCACGCATCGCCGGGGCGGCGACCTGTACGGGGCGACGAGCGTGCACTACTACCGGCACGTCCGCAAGATGGTCAAGGCGGGCCACGCGGTGAAGATGGAGCCGGGCAACCCGACATACGACCGGCTGCCCGACGACTACTTCCAGCACGCCGCCGAGATCGACACGCCTTTCATGTTCGTCACCGGCGACCAGAACAGGGTCTTCACCGACTCCAACATCGTGTGTCACCACGAGCTGGAGAAGATCGTCCCGGGCCGGCACGAACTGCGGATCCTGCCGGGGTACGGGCACCAGGACCCGTTCATGGGCGCGGCCGTCGCCCAGGACGTGTTTCCCCACTTCCTCCGGTTCCTGGAAAAGCACCGCAGCCGGCAGGGGCAGGTCACGGCGGCGAGCTGAGCGCCGCCATACCCTGCTCCCGGGTCACCGGCGGGCGGTAGCCGAGCTCGTTTGTGGCCCGGCTGATGTCGACGGTGCACTCCAGCGCCGACAGCCACACCGCCGTACGCGTGATCGGCGGCTCACCCGGCAGCCGCAGCACCCGCCACGCGCCTTCCGCGGCCACGGCGACGAAGCGGGCGACGGCCGGCGGAAGGCCGCGGTCTGGGATCGTCACGCCCTGGGTGCCGACCAGCTCGCCGATGAAGTCGCGAAACACCACCGGCGGGCCGTCGGTCACGAAGTACGACGGCCCGGGATCGCGCGCCGTGGCGGCCAGGACCAGCCCGTGTACCGCGTTGTCGATGTACGTCGTCGACGTCAGGTGCCGCCCGCCGCCGATCCATCGGAACCGTCCCTCGCGGACCGCCTCGACCAACGCCGGCAGGATCGTCGCGTCACCCGGACCCCACACCAGCCGCGGCCGCACCACCACGGTGCGCAAGCCGCCGCCGTTGGCCTCGCGGACCGCCAGCTCGGCCATCGCCTTGGTGGAGCAGTACAGCGACTTCGAGTCGGGCCGCAGCGGCGTGTCTTCGTTGATGTCGATCAGCGGCTCACCGGCGAGCATGGCCGCCTCGGTGCCCACGTGCACCATGCGCGGCACGCCCGCCCGCCGGCACGCCTCGATGACGTTGCGCGTGCCGGTCACGTTGCCGCGCAGGTACTCCTCGCGCCGCCCCCACTGCTTGACGAACGCGGCGCAGTGGAACACGACGTCGGCGCTGCCGGCGCCCGTGGCAAGAGCGTCGACCTGGTCGAGGTCCCCCGCCGCCGGCTCGGCGCCGGCCACGGTCACCGCCCGCGCCGACCGCTCGCTGCGGGCCAGCGCCCGCACCTGCCAGCCGTCGGCGACCAGGCGACGGATCAGCGCACCGCCGACGAACCCCGAACCACCGGTCACAAACGCAACAGCCATGGCTGGTCATTATGCACCTGGGCGGTTGCTGAGTGTATTCGTCGACGGCCACATGCCTCTATCCAAGGATGAGAGGGGGCACTGATGAGTGAGCACGTCCACGCTGTCGTGGTGGGTTCCGGCTTTGGCGGCTCGGTCGCGGCGTACCGGCTGGCCGAGGCCGGCCGCTCGGTGGTGCTGCTGGAGCGCGGCAAGGCGTACCCGCCGGGCAGTTTCGCCCGCACGCCCGCCGAGATGGGCCGCAACCTGTGGGATCCGAGCGAGGGCCTGCACGGGCTGTTCGACATATGGTCTTTCCGCACGCTCGACGGCGTGGTCTCCAGCGGCCTCGGCGGCGGCTCGCTCATCTACGCCAACGTGCTGCTGCGCAAGGACGAGCGCTGGTTCGTCGACGAGTCACCCCTGCCGGGAGGCGGATACGAGCACTGGCCGGTCAGCCGCGCCGACCTCGAAAAGCACTACAACGCCGTCGAGCGGATGATGGGCGTCACGCCGTACCCGTACGAGAGCACCCGCAAGACCGAGGCGATGCGGCACGGCGCCGAGCGACTCGGCCTGTCGTGGCAACGGCCGCCGCTCGCCGTGACGTTCGCGTCCCGGCCGCAGGACGCGCCCGTCGCCGGCGCGCCGGTCGCCGACCAGCCGTACGGCAACCTGCACGGCCTGCCCCGCCGCACCTGCCGGCTGTGCGGTGAATGCGACATCGGCTGCAACGACGGCGCCAAGAACAGCCTCGACCACACCTACCTGTCCGCCGCCAAGCGCCACGGCGCCGACCTGCGCACCCGCTGCGAGGTCCGCACGTTCGCGCCCCTTTCGGGCGGCGGATACGAGGTGTCGTACGTGATACACGACCCCAAGGCCGAGGGGCACAAGACGGCCACCGGCGACCTGCCGCTACATCGGATCACCTGTGACCGCCTGATCCTGGCCGCTGGCTCGTTTGGCACCACGTACCTGCTGCTGCGCAACAGGGCCGCGCTGCCGGGCCTGAGCACCGCCCTCGGCAGCCGCTTCAGCGGAAACGGTGACGTGCTGGCCTTCCTGCTCGACGCCAAGGACCCCACCGCCCACAATGGACTGCGGCGGATCGAGGGCAGCCGAGGGCCGGTGATCACGAGCGCGATCCGGATCGACGACGCCCTCGACGGCGGCGGCGCGACCGGCCGCGGGTACTACGTCCAGGACGGCGGATACCCGGTCTTCGCCGAATGGCTGGTCGAGGCCTCCCAGATGCCCGGCACGCTGCGGCGCGCCGCCCGGTTCGCCCTGGCCCGCCTGCGGGCCCAGTTCAGTCGCACGCCGGCCTCGAACATCTCCGGTCTCGTCGGCGCCCTCATCGGCCCCGGCCGGCTCGGTGACGGATCGCTCCCCCTGCTCGGCATGGGCCGGGACGTCCCGGACGGCGTCCTGCGGCTACGCGGCGAATACCTGGACGTCCAGCTGACCGCCGAGACGTCCCGCGAGTACTTCGATCGACTGCGCGGGACCATGCGCGCCATCGCCGCCGAGCTCGGCGCCCGCTTCACCGACCTACCGACCGCGTGGGCCAAGCGGTCCATCACCGTCCACCCGCTCGGTGGCGCGCCGATGGGCCGCCACCCGAAGGAGGGCACCTGCGACGCGTACGGTGAGGTCTTCGGCTTCCCCGGCCTGTACGTCCTCGACGGCGCCCTGCTGCCGGGCCCGGTCGGCGCGAACCCGTCGCTGACCATCGCCGCGGTCGCCGACCGCGCGTGTGACCGGATCATCAGCACCCCGCTCGCCGCCGCCGCGGGCACCAACCGAACGGGAGACGCCGTGCCGACCAGTCTGAGCTTCACCGAGGAGATGAAAGGCTTCGTCGCCAAGGAGCCCGTCGATCCGATCCGCGGTGGCGAGCTGGGTCGATCCAAGGACCAGAAACTCATGTTCCGCCTGACGATCACCGTCGACGACGTCGACCGGTTCGTCGGCGACCCCGCACACGAGGCCAGCACGACCGGGTACGTCGAGTGCGACCTGCTCGGCGGCCGGCTCCCCGTGATCCGCGGCTGGTTCAACCTCTTCGTCCGCGACGGCGACAGCGCGCGGCGACGGATGTGGTATCGCCTGCACTTCAACGACGGCGACGGCAACCCGCTGACCCTCGTCGGCCGCAAGGACGTCCAGGACGACCCCGGCTTCGACGTGTGGCGCGACACCTCCACGCTCTACCTGACCATCTACAGCGGCCACCTGTGGCCGGGCGACGACAGCGCCGCGCCGGCGGTGGCCAGCGGCGTCATCACCATCCACGTCCCGGACTTCCTGCGGCAGCTCACCACCTTCCGCACCGAGCCGCGCTCCCGAGAGGCGTTCGAGAGGTTCGCCCGGTTCTTCCTCGGCACCCTGTGGGACGTCTACGGCAAGGTGCTCACCTCATCTCACGCGGACTGACGGGAGGGGTGGCCCCCCGCTCCTACGCCCACGACCCGCTGGGCATGGCGATCCGCATCGGCGCCGCGGACCGGGCCGACGCCGCGCCCGGGTCGCAGAACGCCGCCAGCACCAGGTCGACGAGCGGCCCATCGAGGTCGCCGTCGCCCCACGGGTTGACCGACAGGGCCAGTTGCCGGCCACCGTCGGAGGTGCTCATCGCCACCGTGACGTACCCGAAGATGCCGCCCGTGTGCCCCCACAGCGTCCCCCCGCAGGGCAGGACGAGGCTCTGGAGCCCAAGGCCGTAGTCCGCCTCGGGGTACGAGGTGCGCATCTGGGAGAGCAACGCCGGGCCGAGCAGGCGGCCGCCGTTGAGCGCGCCGTAGAACCGGTTGAGGTCGGCCGCGGTGGACACCATCTCACCGGCGGCCCAAGCGATCGACGGGTTGAAGACCGTGATGTCGACCGGCACGTACCCGCCATCGCGCTCCAGCGGCAGGTATCCGTGCGAGTGCGGGCCGGTCAGGAACGGCGACGTGCCGGGCAGCTCGGTGTCGCGCATCCGCAGCGGCCGCAGGATCCGGCGCTCGACCTCGGCCGCGTACCGCCGGCCGGTCGCCCGCTGCACCACCAGGCCGAGCAGGACATAGTTGGTGTTTGAGTACGACCAGGAGGTGCCGGGCTCGAACAGCGGCGGCTGCCCGGCCGCCAGCACCAGCAACTCCTGCGGCGTCCACTTGCGGTAGCGCGCGCGAACAAGGTCGGCCACCGTCGGGTACAGCTCGTCCAGCCGGTCGGTGTAGTTGAACACGCCGCTGGTGTGCTGAAGCAGGTGGTGCAGCGTGATCCGGTCGCCGCCGGGCACGACCCCGGGCAGCCACCGCTCGACGGTATCGGTCAACGCCAGCCGCCGCTCGCCGACCAGTTGCAACACGACCGTCGCCACGAACGACTTGGTGACGCTGCCGACCCGGAACCTGCCGTGGGGCGGCACCGGTCGCGAGGTGCCCAGCTCGGCCACCCCGGCGCTCCCCCGCCACACCCAGTGCCGGTCGCGCACTTCGGCCAGTACCCCCGAAGCCCCGCCCGCGGCCATCGCGTCCAGCGCGGCCTGGAGTGCGGCGGCGTTGGGTGGTTTCGCGGCCGGCGGTGCGGCCGCCGCCGGTGCGGCGGTGGCCGTTCCAGCGGTCAGCGCGACCGCAGCGGCGGCACCGGACCTCAGCATGGTTCTACGCGTCGCCATCGTGGCTTCCCCCAAATCGCCCTTCGACACCATGACATCGACGAGCATGCCGGCATTGGACCGGCGGCGACTCCTGCCCAGGAACGAAATCACCCCGTAGGGCGCCTGACGCTGACTGAGACATCGATGGGTGAAGTTTTCCTCGGCGCTGTGCGCGGCAGCTGGCGGGGCGTTGCTGGTGTGCGCGGCAGCTACGAGGCTGACTACGCGGGTTGATCGGATCGTTCGGCGAACTCCCAGCGAAATTTGAGCTCCATCGATTACCACAGATGCCTCTGACACCGGTAATGTCCATCCATGTTTGTAAATCTCTAACCGTGTGGTTAGCGGATGTTCACCGGACTGGCCAGCGGTCAGCCAGGAAAGGACAGGACGGACGATGCCACGTACCCGAAAGCTCGCCATCCTCGTCGCCGCCGCGGCGCTGTCGGCCACCGCCTGGTTGGGTGTGGTCGCTGTCGCCGGGGCCCAGGCGGACGACATTGGGCTGCTCGCGGCGGGCGACGCGGCAGCGGCCGCGATCGCGGCCAACGCGGCCGACCATGACGATCCCGCGGACCACTCGTGGAACTCAGCCGACGTCGCCGCCATCACGCTGACCGGTGCGAGCGCCACGAGTACCAGCCCTGACGTCGCGGTCAACGGCGGCGTCGTGACGATCACCGGGGCCGGTACATACCAGCTGAGCGGCTCGCTCACCAACGGCCAGGTGGTCGTCAACACCACCGAGTCCGGGATCGTCCGGCTGATCCTGAACGGCGTGACCATCGGCAACTCGACCAGCTCGGCGATCAACGTCGTCGACGCCGACGAGGTGATGGTGTTCCTGAACGCCGGCACCACCAACCGGCTGTCCGACGCCACCAGCTACGTCTATCCCGACCCGAGCGTCGACGAGCCCAACGCCGCGCTGTTCAGCGCGGCCGACCTCACCATCGCCGGCACCGGCTCGCTGGTGGTGACCGGCAACGCGTACGACGGCATCGCCAGCAAGGACGGTCTGGTCATCGCCGCGGGCACGATCACCGTGACAGCGGTCGACGAGGGCATCCGGGGCAAGGACTACCTGGTGGTCAACGGCGGCACCGCCACGGTCACCACCCGCGCCGGCGACGGTCTGAAGGCCGATGAGGACGGTGACGCCACCCTCGGATACGTCCTCCTCACCGGCGGCACCGTCGACGTCACCGCGGCCGGCGACGGCGTACATGGCGAGACCGACGTCATCACCACCGGCGGCGCGCTGACCGTGCGGGCCGGCGGCGGCCGCACCGCCACGCTGCCCGCGGACGCGTCCGCGAAGGGCCTCAAGGCCGGGGTCCTCATCGTGACCGGCGGCGGACAGATCACAGTGGACGCCGCCGACGACGCCGTCAACTCCGACATCGCGGTCGCCATCGACGGCGGCACCCTGAACCTCGCCACCGCCGACGACGCCGTACACGGCGAAACCACCCTGGACGTCACCGCCGGCACGGTCAACGTGACCAACTCGTACGAAGGGCTGGAGGCGCTCAAGCTCACCATCAGCGGGGGCGTCGTCAACGTCGTCTCCACCGACGACGGCCTCAACTCCGCCGAGGAGGGCATCAACGAGTTCGCCGTTGCACCCAACGCGTTCATCCGGATCACCGGCGGCTCCGTCTCGACCAGCGGCGGCACTGACGCCATCGACACCAACGGGACACTCTCCATCACCGGCGGCACCGTCGCCGCGCACGGCTCGGACACCCGCGCCGGCGGAGAAGGCGGCCTCGACTCCAACGGCCCGATCACCTTCTCCGGTGGCACCATCTTCGCCACCGGCCTGACAGCCGTCACCGGGACGATCGCGAACACCTCGCCGCAACGGTGGATCACCTACCGGTTCGCCGCCCGCCAGGCCGCCGGCACCATCGTCCAGGTCGCCTCCGGCACCACGGTCATCGCCGCCTACCGCGCGCCGAAGGCGTTCCAACAGGTCGCCCTCTCCTCCAACCAGGTCATCGGCGGCCGCAGCTACACCATCCACACCGGCGGCAGCGTCTCCGGCACCCCTGTCGGCGGCCTGTACCCCAGCGGAAGCCTCACCGGCGCCACCCAGGTCGGCACCGCGACCGCCAGCGGCACCACCGTGACCACCGGTCCCACCTCCGCGAACCCGACCACCCCCGGCACGTCGCCGACCAACGCCACCCCGACGACGCCCGGAACCAGCCCGGGGACCGCCGCCTGCCGGATCAGCTACGCCATCACCAGCCAGTGGTCCGGCGGCTTCCAAGGCGATGTCACCATCACCAACACGGGCGCGACGGCCGTCAACGGCTGGACGCTGCGCTGGGCGTTCCCCAATGGACAGCAGATCACCCAGGCCTGGAACGCCGGCCACACCCAGTCCGGTACCCAGGTGACCGCCACCAACGCGTCCTGGAACGGCGCCATCGCTCCCAGCGGCACCGCCAGCTTCGGATTCACCGCCACTTGGACGGGCGCGAACGCCAAACCGGCCGCGTTCACCCTCAACAACGCCGCCTGCGCGGTCGCCTGACCCCCGGTGTCGCGGCGGCGCGCGATGGAGGCGCCGCCGCGGCATTGGCGCTCTTCGAACGCTGGGTAAGCCGCCGCGCCCGGCAGGCCGAGCCGGCGCTCTAGCCTCGACGCCCCGTGCGGGCGGCGGTGTAGACGACCGTCAGGCGGGGGTCCTCGACGATACCGCCGTGCTCGTCGTCGATGATCGCGCCGAGCCGGGTCAGGAACTGCTCGCGGTCGGGCGGGGCGAGCTCCGCGATGTTCGGAAACGTCGACCACAGGTCACGTGCGGTGTCGGCGGTCAGGGCCTGTTGCCATTCGACGATGTCGACGTCGATGTCGTCGAACCAGCCGCCAGCGGTCAAGCGCTGCCGCCACCGATCGGTGTCGAGCACGTGCGAGCGGCTGCTTCGATAGCCGGGTTCGGCGGGCAGCAGGTCGTGATACACCTCGTCGAGCCGGTCGCGAAACGGTGTCGGCCGGTTGGTGTCGCCGAACTCGTTCCACCAGGCGGCCAGCCAGCCACCGGGCCGGACCAGGCCGGCGATCTTCTCGATCGCGGTGACCGGGTCGAGCCAGTGCAGCGACGTCGCCGCGACCGCCAGGTCGAACCCGCCGGGAAGGTCGGCGGTCTCGAAGTCGGCGATCGTGACGTCGAGCCGGTCACACTCATGGGTGGCGGTGAGGATCGCGGCGAGGTCCGCGCCGGGTTCGACCGCGACCACGTGCGCGCCGGCGGCCAGGAGCGGCCCGGTCGCCAGGCCGTTTCCGGCGCCGATCTCGAGTACCCGGGCGCCGGGCCGTAGCCCGCAGCGGCTGGCCAGCAGGTCGAATACCGCGTCCGGGTACGGTGGCCGGCCGCGGTGGTAGGTGCTCGCGGCGGAGTTGAACGACATCCGGCGGCCGGGACGGGCGGCACCAGGCGACGCCGAAATGCCGGATTCGGTCGAATCATCCACTCAAGGAGTCTGCCGTCCTGGCCGAGACCCGGCAACCTGTTTTGGACCCGGCCCTCGCGCCGATCAACGGAGCGTGCCGGCGCGGCACGGGCACCGCGGGGGTAGGGCACGGGCCGTGTAGTACCTCGGGACTACGCCGGGAGTCGGCTCTACGGGGGGACGCGGGTTACGGCGGGTGATCCGTAGCTTCAGTGCCGGAAGAACGAATCCCGGTGCGAAGGGCGGATCGAACGTGGCATCGCGTACCCCAATCGGCAGGTTGCGCCGCGCTGTGCTGGCCGCGCTCGTCGGCACCGCAGTCGTGGTACCCATGGCAGGTGCGGCGCGGCCGGCGGCTGTACCGGCGCCGCCGCCGGTGTCGCTCGGGCCGTTGCGGGCCGCGACCTGCACCACCGACGTGGCCGCCCGATTCGCCGCGAACCGCGACGGCGTCCTGGCCGCCGAGCGGACGGCGGCCGGGCACGGCGACCGGCGGCGGGCCGCCGCGCTGCGCGCGCTGGCCGACCCGGCGCGAGGTCTGCTGTCGTTCGACGGCCGCGACGGCGGTCGCAGCGCCGAGGTGTTCGGCGACCTGTGCCGGGCGGAGCGGATCGCCGTGCTGGTGCCGGGCTCCGACACCAGCTTCGAGCAGTACGGGCGGCTGCGGGACGGTGCGCAGGCGCTGCTCCAGCGGCTGGGTGACCGGTCAGCGGTGGTCGCCTGGCTCGGCTACCCCACGCCGAGCATGCTCAGCTTCTCGGTGTTGACACCGCGACGGGCCGAAGCCGCCGCCCCAACCCTGCGCGCCTTCGTCGACGAGGTGGCCGCTGCCAGGCCGGCGGCCAGGCTGTCGGTGCTGTGCCACTCGTACGGGTCGGTGGTCTGTGCCAGTGCCGCCGAAGGGCTGCCCGCCTCCGACATCGTCCTCTATGGAAGCCCCGGCACCGGCGTCGACGAGGTCGCCGCGCTGCGCACCACTGCCGCGGTGTGGGCCGGCCGGGGCGCCGAAGACCTGATCGGCCGGGTGCCACACGTGCGGCTGCGGCTGCCCTTCGTCACGGTCGGGTTCGGCACCGATCCCACCTCGCCCGGGTTCGGCGCGCGCCTCTTCGCGGCGGGCGACAGCGCACACAGCGACTACCTGAGGCCCGGCTCGGTGTCGCTGGACAGCATCGCCGCGATCGTCGCCGGAGACAGCCGTGCGTGACCTCATCCGGCGGATCGAGGCCGCCACGCCGCCGGATCGCGACCGGTCCGTCGATGCGCTGCGCGCGTTCGCCGTCGCCGGTGTCGTACTTGGACACTGGCTGGTCACCGCGCTGGTCGTAGACAGCGGCACGGTAGGCGGATCGAGCCCGCTGCGGCACCTGCCGCTGCTCGTCCCGGTGTCCTGGGTGTTCCAGACGCTCGCCGTGTTCTTCCTCGTCGGCGGGCTGGTCTCGACCCGCGGGTACGCCCGCGGTGTGCCCTACCGGGCGTGGGTCGCGACGCGGATGGCGCGACTGTTCCGCCCGGTGGCCGCCGTGCTGGTGGTTTGGGTCCTGGTGGCCGGGGTGCTGCTGGCGTCCGGTGTGGACCCGCAGACCGTGCGCACGCCGCTACGCCTGGTGCTGTCACCGCTGTGGTTCCTGCTGGTGTTCGCGGTGTTGACGGCGGCGACGCCGCTGATGTCCAAAGTGCACCCGGCATGGCCGCTGGCCGTCGTGGCGCTCGTCGACGTGCTGCGGCTCGGCCTTTCCGCTCCGGCCTGGCTGGGCTGGGCCAACCTGGCGGCGGGCTGGCTGGTCCCGTACACGATCGGCGCCGCCTGGGCGCGCGGGCGGCTGCGCGACCGCACCACATTGTGGGTGCTCCTGCTCGGCGGCGCCCTGGCGACGGCCGCGCTGGTCCGCTGGGCGGGTTACCCGGCGTCGATGGTCGGCGTACCAGGCGACGGCTTCTCCAACCTGAACCCGCCGAGCCTCGCCGCCGTCACGTTCGGCCTGGCGCAGTGCGGCGCTGCCGGCCTGCTGCTCGGACCGCTGCGCCGGCTGATGCGGCGCCCGGCCGCCTGGGCGGCGGTGGCGCTGGTCAACCTGGCCGCGATGACGATCTTCCTGTGGCACCAGACCGCGATGATCGCGGTCACCGCGCTGGGTTTGCTCACCGGCCAGCGGCTGCCCGGGCTGCACACGGTGCCGGACGGGCCCGCCTGGGTGATGGCCCGGTTCGGGTGGCTGCCGGTGTTCGCGCTCGCCATGCTGGTGTGCTGCGCGGCGTTCCACGGCTATGAGCGGGTCAGGCCCACGAGGCTCAAGGTCACGACTACCGGGAGTGCCTAGGATGGACCCAATGACCACGGGCGGTGACAAGGGTGCCGGGCGGCGTCTGGTGGCCGCCGTCCGGGCGGTGCGCGGCGACCTCTGGACGGTAGCGGCCGACCCGATGCCGCCGATGGCGTGGCCGCGCTGGCTCGCCCGGCTGCCGCACGTGCTCGTCGCGCTCTACGCGGTGCTGGTGTTCTGGGCGTACGAGGGTGTGACCCAGATATCGGCCGTGCTGACCGGGGTGCAGGCGGCGGCCGTCGTCATGGCGCTGTTCCGCCCGGTACCCGCCTGGTGGGTGGTCACGCTCGCCATGATTCCCGGCACCGCGGTGGCCGGCGACCCGTACCCGTGGAGCCACGGCACGATCGCCACCCTCGCGGGTGTGATGTTCCTGCTCGCGCTGCGCGCCCGCCCTCGAACCGCGTTCGCGGCGCTGGCCGTCAGCGTGCTCGTCGGCCTGGCGTGCACCGGGTTCGACGCCCACACGAACAATCCCAACGGCACGTGGATGGTGGCGTTCTTCTACACCGACGTCGGTCAGGCCACGTCGATCTGCGGCCTCGCCGCGCTGCTGGGCGGGTTCCGGCGCGCCCGGCGGGTCGCCCGCAGCCAACTGGCGGCGCAGGCGCAGATCTCGGCCGAAGAGCGGGCCCGGCGCACCCTGCTGGAGGAGCGCACCCGCATCGCCCGCGAACTGCACGACGTCGTCGCACACCACCTGTCGGTCATCTCCATCCAGGCACAGGTCGCGCCGCACCTCGTCGCCGACCCGCCCGAGGAGCTGAAGCAGAACCTCGCCGGCATCCGCGGCAACGCCCTGGAGGCCCTCACGGAGCTGCGGCGGGTGCTGGGCGTGCTGCGCGTGGAGAGCAACGCGCCGCCGAACGCCGGGCACACGCCGCAGCCCACCCTGGAACGCTTGGACGAGCTGATCGGCAACGTGCGCGACGCCGGGCTCACCGTCACCAGCCAGACCACCGGAGAGCCGCGCCCGCTGCCGCCGGGCGTCGAGCTGTCCGCGTACCGGATCGTGCAGGAGGCGCTCAGCAACGCGATCCGGCACGCGCCCGGCGCCAGCGTGCGCGTCGAGATCGCGTACCACCCCGCCGATCTGGTCATCCGGATCGTCAACACCGCCCCGACCGGGCCGGCACCCGCCACTTCGGCCCCTGCCTCGGAAGAAGGGCACGGCCTGCTGGGCATGCGCGAACGAGTCGCCATGCTCGGCGGCAAGCTGGCCACCGGGCCCACAGTGGACGGTGGCTTCGAGGTGACCGCCAACCTGCCCGCGATGACGACGAGGACCACGCCATGACCCAATTAGCCGCCGCTCACCTCCGCTCGCGCGGGTCATGCGCCACCAGGCCCCCCTGCAGCCGCCGGTCGCTTCGGTCGCCGCACGTGGTGTCGGTTGCGGGCGGTGGCGCATGACGATCCGGGTACTGATCGCCGACGACCAGATGCTGGTTCGGCAGGGCTTCACGGTGCTACTCAACGCCGAACCCGGCATCGAGGTGGTCGGCCAGGCGGTCGACGGCCAGGACGCCGTGGCCAAGGTCGCCGAGCTGGTGCCCGACGTGGTGCTGATGGACATCCGGATGCCCGTCGTCGACGGGATCGACGCCACGCGCCAGATCACCGAGCCCGCCGGCGCCGCCGTGAAGGTACTGATCCTGACCACCTTCGACCTGGACGAGTACGTGTACGAGGCGCTGCGGGCCGGGGCGTCCGGGTTCCTGCTCAAGGACGCCTCGGCGGCCGAGCTAGCGCACGCGGTACGCGTCGTGGCCGCCGGCGACGCCCTGCTGGCGCCGAACGTCACCAAGCGGCTGATCGAGGAGTTCTCCCGGCTGGGCAGT
This sequence comes from Micromonospora sp. CPCC 206061, assembly GCF_036906915.1. Taxonomy (NCBI): domain Bacteria; kingdom Bacillati; phylum Actinomycetota; class Actinomycetes; order Micromonosporales; family Micromonosporaceae; genus Micromonospora; species Micromonospora sp. CPCC 206061. Next base: position 3,616 of record NZ_JBAKHX010000031.1, on the reverse strand, counting down.
GCCCCGCGCGCCCCGCTGCGGGAGCGGGTCGGCGAGCTGACCGAGCGCGAGACCGAGGTGCTCGCCCTCATCGCGCAGGGCCTGTCCAACGCCGAAATCGCCGAGCACCTCGTGCTGGCCGAGCAGACCGTCAAGACCCACGTGAGCCGGATCCTGACGAAGCTCGGCCTGCGCGACCGCACCCAGGCGGCCGTCTTCGCCTACGAGACGGGCGTGGTCCGCCCGGCCGGAGCCTAGGACGCCTTGCGGAACTGCTCGATCATCGCCGTGTAGCTGTCGCCGCCGCGCCCGTCGGCGACCGCCCGTTCGGTCAGAGCCTTGAAGAACTGCGGCAGTTCGGCGTTGACCCCGGCGGCCTCGCTCTCGTGGATGAGGTGATCCATTGCGGCCAGGTGGGTATCGATGCTGGCGTCGTCGGCCGGATAGCTGCCCTCGTCGACCTGCCGCGCATACCCGGGCAGCCAGTCGGTCACCGTCCCGATCACCTTGCGGGCGAACGGTACGAAGGTCGTGGCGTCCACACCGGCCGCACCGAGCAGCGCCACCCCGTGTAGGAACGCGTCACCGATGCCCCACATCAGCCCGAGCATGGCCACGTCGTACAGCGACGACAGGCCGTGGTCGCCGCCCAGGTACGTCGGATCGCCGCCGAGGCTGCGCAGCGTCGCCTTGTGCTCCTCGAAGGCGGTCCGCGGCCCGCTGTACAGGATCGTCGTGTCCGCCGCGCCGATCGCCGGCGGGATGGCCATGATCGCGCCGTCGAGGTACCCGTCACCGAGCCACTCAGCGGTTTCCCGTGCCTGCGCCGACGTACCCGAGGTCAGGTTCACCACCACCCGGCCGCGCAGGGCCTCGCCCAGCGGTTCGAGCAGGCCGCGGACCGTGTCGTAGTCCGAGACGCAGACGACCACGAGCGGGCTCGCCGCGACGGCGTCGCCGACCGAGCCGGCGAGCGTCGCGCCCTCCGCGACGAGGCGTTCGGCCTTCTCCGATGTGCGATTCCACACGGTCGTCGGGTGCCCGTCCCGCAGGAACGCCCGGGCCAGCGCCTGACCCATCAGGCCAAGGCCGAGGACGGTCACCGGAGTGTGGCCAGCGTCGCTGTTTCCCATCAGTTTTTCCCCTCACATGTGTCGATGGTGCTGGCAAGATCGTGAGGGTTGATACCGGTATGAAGGTCAAGGGGAAACGCGCATGCTGATCGGAGAGTTGAGTCGGCGCACCGGGGTCAACCCGCACCAGCTGCGCTACTACGAGACCCAGGGCCTGCTCGAACCCGACCGTGGTGCCAGCGGCTACCGCGAGTACACCGACGACGCCGTGGTGACCGTCACACAGATCCGAAAGCTGCTCGGCGCTGGGCTGTCGACCCAGGACATCGCCTACCTGTTGCCGTGCGTGACCGGCACCGAAGCGGACATCGAACCCTGCCCCGAGGCGCTGGACGGCCTGCGCGCACGACTGAAGGGGCTCGACGAGCGCATCGACGCGCTCACCCGATCCCGCCAGGCCCTCCACGCCTACATCGACACCACGAAGCGACGCGCCCGGCGGTGACTTGTCGTACCCCGGTGTTCGACTGAGGACATGATTGTTGTGCTGGGTGCCACTGGCACCACCGGCCGGCGGTTGACCCGGCGGCTGCGCGCGGCCGGGGCCGAGGTGCGGGCCGCATCCCGCCACGGCGAGGTCCGTTTCGACTGGTCAGACCCCGAGACCTGGCAGCCGGCGGTGGCCGGCGCCTCCGGCATGTACCTGATGGCGCCGCACGAACAGCCGATCGACCCGGCGTTCGTCCAGCTCGCGGTCGGGCAGGGGGTGCGGCACCTGGTGCTGCTGTCCAGCCGCGGCATCGAGGCCATGGGCGACGAGCGGCTGCTGGCCGCCGAGCACACCGTGCGCGAGTGCGGCGCCGACTGGACCATCCTGCGGCCGGACTGGTTCAACCAGAACTTCGACGAGGGCTTCTTCCAGCCGGCGATCGTGGCCGGCGGGCTGGCGCTGCCGGTCGGCGACGCCCGGCAGGCGTTCGTTGACGCCGACGACATCGCGGCGGTCGCAGCCGCGGTGCTCACCGGCGACGGGCACGCCGGGCGCACCTACGAGGTGACCGGCCCGCGAGCGTTGACGTTCGCGGAGGCGGTTCGGGCGGTGGCGGAGGCCAGCGGCCGGCCGGTCCGGTTCGGCGGCACCGACGACGACTACCGGGCGCAGCAGGCGGCGCTCGGCGCGCCCGCCGAGCAGACCGACGCGGAGATCGCCGCGTTCACCGCGCTGCGCCTGCTCGGCGACCAGCAGCCGAGCGACGCCGTCGAGCAGGTGGCCGGGCGTCCACCGAAAGACTTCACCACCTACGCCACCGAGGCGGCGGCCCGCGGCGCGTGGGCTGGCTGAGTGTTACGGGCTGCCGCAAAGCGCCCAGATGACTAGGCTGGACCACATCAAGGTACCCCCGGGAGGTCCAGATGCGGATCAGCGACGTGCTGCGGGTCAAGGGCAACCGAGTGATCACGGTCGGTCCCGACACGGACGTGAGGCACCTGGTGGCGGTGCTGGCCGAGCACAAGATCGGCGCTGTCGTGGTGTCGGGCGACGGCCGCACGGTCGACGGAATCGTCAGCGAGCGCGACATCGTGCGGGCGCTGTCCGAGCGGGGTGCCGGGGTGCTGGCCGAGCCGGTCACCGTGATCCACACCGCCGAGGTGCACGTCGTCGGGCCAGACAGCCACGTCGAGGAGATGATGCGGCTCATGACCGACCACCGCATCCGGCACGTGCCGGTGGTCGCCGACGGTGTGCTCTGCGGGCTGGTCAGCATCGGCGACGTTGTCAAGAACCGCATCGACGAGCTGGAGACCGAGCGCACGGCATTGACCAACTACATCTCCGGCGGCCGCTGACCGCTCCAGCCCGGCAAAACGTCCCGCTGGTACGGTTCGGCGGTGATTATTTTCGGCTTCTCGGTCTTCTACATCTTTGGTCTCATCGGCTCCGGCCAGTTCGCCTGCCCGAACTGTGGCGGCGACCGTGAGTACCAGCACCGGACCGCCCGCCGATTCTTCACGCTCTTCTTCCTGCCAGTGATCCCCCTGGACAAGGTCGGCGAGGTCGTCCAGTGCCAGACCTGCAAGGTGCGCTTCGACCCGGCGGTGCTGCAGCGGCCCACCAGCGCGCACCTGGCCAGCGCTCTTCCGGCCGGGATGCGCGCCGCCGTGGCAGCCGTCGTGCGCGCCGGCGGCAACTCCGAGCCCTCCCTCCGCGCCGCCGTCGACGCGGTGCGCTCAGCGGGCGCGCCCGACTACGACGTCACACGGCTCCAGGCGGATCTCAACCTGCCCGCCCCGGCCGCAGCCGACCTGCTGCGGACCCTGGCCGCGAACCTCACCCTGGACGCCTGCGAGCGCTACCTGGCCGAAGCCGTCCGGGTCGGTCTCGCCGACGGCCCGCTGTCGCCCGCCGAGCTCGAATGCGTCCGCTGGATCGCCAGCAACCTCGGCCTGACCCCCGCCCACGCCCACGGCGTCATCTCCACAGTCGAGCAGTCCACAACCCACTGAGGCATCGAGCGCGGCCACCCCGCGGCGCCCGCGCCGCCGCCCCGCCGCGCCCCGCCGCC
>NZ_JBAKHX010000030.1:0-87057 GCF_036906915.1 Micromonospora sp. CPCC 206061 | reverse complement strand
TATCGACCAAACCCGATCAAAACCGGTGGACCGGCACGCCGCCATTATTCAGCGGTCTCCTAGCGGAGGGTGCGGGCCCGGTAGGCGAGTTCGCCGGCGAAGGTGACGCCGACGATCAGAGCCGTCGCGGCGATCGGGGCGTGCGGCGGGAGCTCGCCGTGGAACACCGCCAGCAGCAGCCCCGTCAGCCCCAGCCCGCCACTGTTCACCCGCGCCGTCAGGTCGCCCGCCCGCCGCATCAGTGCGGCCACCAGCAGCGCGAACCCCACGCACAGCCCGTACGCCGCGAACTGCGTGAGTAGGCTGGCCGCCGGATGGTGCGCCGCCAGCAAGGTGCGGGTCACGCTGGCGGCGCCGATGAAGAAGATGACGGAGTGCCAGCTGGGGCGCCGGGAGCCGAGCATCCGGAACGCTGCCTCGCCGGCGCCGGTCGCGGCGAGGATCACGGCGGTCGCTACGAGCAGGGGCAGGGCGGGGGTCTGGCCGTACGACACGGCGAGCAGCATCGCCGACAGGCCCAGCAGCGCGCTGCACACGCGTGAGGTGAGCCGGCTGCGGGCCCGTTCGACGAGCTGCCCGATCGCCAGAGCGAAGCCGGCGCACAATGCGTACGCGCCGTAGTGGGTGTGTGGGTGCGGGTCGGTTTCCGGATGGATTCGCAAAAGCACCGTGCGCAGCAGGTTCGCCGCGCCTACGTAGAAGATGACGGAGTGCCAGCTCGGACGGGTGAGCTTGAACCATGTGCACAGCATGTCGGTCTCCAGATTCACCGAGATCGGCGTGCTCGCAGCGGACGTTGATACCTCTTCTTCTACCGGCCACCGGCGTCCGGCATGGCGTTTTGGAAACGGCAACCAATATGACTTCAACCAAGATCAGAAGAATTAGTTGTTGTATCTTGCCGCTGTGGGACAGGTCAGGGATCGCGCGCCGGACGAGTGGGACTGTGTCGTCTTCATGGCGGTAGCGGAAACGGGCACACGGCAGAAGGCGGTACGGCTGCTCGCGGATCGGTACGACGAACACATCACGGTGGAAGGCGTCCGCGTCATCCTCAATAAGATCAACAAATGGTTGCACCGGCCGGCGTTGGAAGAAGGCGTCGGACCGCGCGGGAAGGTCAGGCTGACCCCGCGTGGTCTGCGATTTCTCCGTTTCTGCGAACGCGTGCGCGGCATCTACCTGGACGAGCGCCGGTATTTCGCCGAGTCGCACGTGCCCACGCTGGTGTGCCTTCCCCACCACGCCACGATCGTGAAAAGGCTTTACGTCGACACACTCGAACAGGAACCGATCGGCGAGGAGAAAATCCACATCCTGGAACTACAACAGAGCGACCGGGGCAACGAGTCGTTTTTCGACCAGGCGCTGTGGCCACTCACCACGGGCGCGTATCATCTCGCCATCGGTCCCGCGCCGCCGGAGGAGTTCCGCGACGAGCTCCAGTCCGACGTCCTCTACGACGCGCGGCTCGAAGTTTTCGTGCCGGCCGACTTTCCGGGCGACGCGATGTCGCTCGACGAGTTCGTTCGCTGGCCGCGCATGTCGCATCTGCCGCCGAAGGATTCCGGCGCCCGAATACTTCTCGAAAACGCCATCGCCACCTACGGAGTCGACGATCCGGGCGAGCATCGCCGGGTGGCGAGTGAGACGTACGAAATCGGCAGCGTCATCGAATGCGTATCGCTGCTGCACGAGCGCGGCCTGCCGACGCCGCTCGTGCTCGCCCCGTCAGACGTCGCGCTGGTCTACAAGCCCGGCATGCGCTTTGGCGGCGCGGGCGTCGAGCACTCCCGTTGGGTGCCGCTGCACCACCAGGGCGCGCCGTTCCGGCTCGACGTGCACGTCACCACCGCGAACCCGCGCCCCCGCTACCTGCGGCCACTCGTCGCGCTGCTGCAAAAGATCTGCGGGGACGAGCCGGGGCTCAGTGGTCCACTATGACCACGTCGAGCCGGCGCGGCCCATGCACGCCCTCGACGCGGTTCAGCTCGATGTCGCTGGTGGCGGACGGCCCTGACACCAGCGTGAGCGGCCGCGTCGGGTCGGCCAGCCGCCGCAGCGCGTGCGGCACGCCGGCCACGATCTGTCCGCTGTGGACGACGCACACGTGGTGGTCGGGGACCAGGGTCAGCGCCCGCCGGCCCTGGTCGGGCCCGGCGTCGAGGATCAGCGTGCCGGTCTCGGCGACCGCCACCGCGCATCCGGTCACGACCGCGAGCCCCGGCGCGTCCAAGTCAGCCACCGCGAGAGGCTGCGGCTCATCCCGCATCACCACACCCTGGTACGCGGACAGCCAGTCCCGCGGCACCCCGGAGGGGGCGACGATCCGCTCGGTGCCGGCCAGCACCTCGGCGAGTGCGTCGCCCAGGCCCTCGCCCGAGCAGCGCCGCACCGTCGCCTTGTAGTCCACGAGCCGGTCGACCAGCATCTCCACCAGGTCGTCCGGGTCGCGCGTCACCTCATAGTCCCGCGGCACCACGACCTGTTCCGCCGGGCGAGCAGCCCGCACCCGCCGCAGGACCTCCTCACGCGCGCTCATCCCTCGACCCTTCGTGAGCGGTGCCGGCGGAGCCGGGTGGACAGTAGTCCTCGCACGCTGCTTTGCTCTGCTTCCCTGGAGGAAACACTGTCTTGCTCTGCTTCCCCGAAAGAAACACCGGCTGTCCGGACAGCGGACCCCAGGTGTTTCCTCCGCGGAAGCAGAGCAAAGCAGCACGGAACGCATGGGCGGTGCGGAGGGCAGGGGCCGCGCTAACGGCGTTCATGGGCCCACCATTCGCGGAAGGTTTGCTTTGGAGGGAGGGGGGCGTCGCGGGCGGCCGTCCAGGCCGACATGGGCCACGGGAGCCGGCGGACGCTGGTGCCGGCCGCCCAGCGCAGGGGCGCCGCGCCTCGACGGGCGGCGCGCAGGGCGGCGGCGTACCGGCGGCGGCTTCGCATGGTCCAGGACAGCGCGCGCATCGCGGTGCGTTCGGCTGCCGGGTGCGGTCCGGTCTGCCGCAGGTGCACCAGCACCTCGGGGATGTTGATCCGCACCGGGCAGGCGTCGTAGCAGGCCCCGCACAGTGTCGAGGCGTACGGCAGGGTGTGGTTGGCGCCCTCGCCGCTCATCTGCGGGGAGAGGATCGCGCCGATCGGTCCCGGATACACCGAGCCGTAGGCGTGACCGCCCACCCGCTCGTACACGGGGCACACGTTGAGGCAGGCGGAGCACCGGATGCACCGCAGCGCCTGCCGGCCCACCTCGTCGGCGAGCGTGTCGGTGCGCCCGTTGTCGACGAGCACGACATGCACCGTCCGCGGCCCGTCGCCGGGCGTCACGCCTGTCCACATTGACGTGTACGGGTTCATCCGCTCGCCGGTGGACGAGCGGGGCAGGAGCTGGAGGAAGACCTCCAGGTCGCGGAACGTCGGCACCAGCTTTTCGATGCCCACCACGGAGATGAGCGTCTCCGGCAGCGTGAGGCACATCCGGCCGTTGCCCTCGGACTCGACCACGACCAGCGTGCCCGAATCCGCGACCGCGAAGTTGGCACCGGAGATCGCGACCTTCGCGGCGAGGAACTTGGCGCGCAGGTGCCGCCGGGCCGCCTCGGCGAGGGCGGGCGGGTCGTCGGTGAGCGCGGTCAACCCGTTGCGGGCGAAGATGTCGCGGATCTGCGAGCGGTTGTAGTGGATGGCCGGTACCAGGATGTGCGAGGGCGTGTCGTCGGCGAGCTGCACGATCAGCTCGGCGAGGTCGGTCTCGACGGCGGCGATGCCAGCGGCTGCGAGCTCTTCGTTGAGCCCGATCTCCTGGGTGGCCATCGACTTGACCTTGACGACCTCGGTGGCGCCGGTGGCGCGTACCAGATCGGTCACCAGCGCGGCGGCCTCGTCGGCGTCGCGGGCCCAGTGCACGACGGCGCCGGCCGCGGTGGCCGCCGCTTCGAACTGCTCCAGCAGTTCCGGCAGCCGCGACAGCACATCGTCCTTGATGGCCGCGCCGGCCACCCGCAGTGCCTCCCAGTCGGGCACCTCGCCGACCACCCGCAGCCGCTTGTCGCGGATGGTGTGGGTGGCCCGGCGCAGGTTGGCGCGCAGCTGGGCGTCGGCCAGCTTCTCCTTGGCGGCGGCCGGGAACGGCCGCCGCGCCACGATGTTTCCGGTGCCGCTCATTCCGCCGCCAGGATTTCCGCGTAGTGGATGGGTTTGGTTCCAGCGGCGCGGCGGGAGAGGCCGCCGCCGATGTGGGCCAGGCAGGAGTTGTCGACGGCGGCGACGTACTCGGCCCCGGTGTCGACGACGGCGCCGCACTTGTCGGCGAGCATCGCCGCGGAGACGCCGGCGTTCTTCATCGCGAACGTGCCTCCGAACCCGCAGCACTCCTCGGCACCGGGCAGCTCGACCAGGTCCAGCCCGCGCACCGCCCGCAGCAGCGTGCGCGGCCGGTCGCCGAGGCGCAGCATGCGCAGGCCGTGACAGGTCGGGTGGTAGGTCACCCGATGCGGGAAGGTGGCGCCGACGTCGGTCACCCCGAGCACGTCGACCAGCAGTTCGGACAGTTCGTAGGTGCGGCTGGCCACCGGGGCCGACTCGGGCACGAGTCGCGGATACGAGTCCCGGACCATCGCCACGCACGAGCCCGACGGGGCGACCACCGCGTCGTACGGCTCGAAGGTTTGAGCGAAGTTGCGGACGAGCGGCAGCGCCTCGGCCCGGTATCCGCTGTTGGCGTGCATCTGGCCGCAACAGCTCTGCCCGACGGGGAACTCGACGGTGTGCCCGAGCCGCTCCAGGATGCGCACGACGGCCTTGCCGGTGTCGGGAAACACCAGGTCGTTCACGCAGGTCACGAACAGCGCGATCTTCATGCTGGCCTCGCCGCGAAGTAGGGGAGGTGGCGCTCGCGGGCGGCCGAGATGTGCTCGCGCATGGCGGCGCCGGCGGCGTCGGGGTCGCGGGCGGCGATCGCGTCGACGACGACGTGGTGCTCGCGGGCGCTGACGCCGTAGTGGGCGGGCGGGAAGTGCAGCCGGAACAGGTGCAGGTGCGACCGGAGCCGCACGATCGCCTCGTGGAGCATCTGGTTGCCGGCCGACTCGGCGAGCAGGTGGTGGAAGCGGGCGTCCTGCGCGGTGAAGGCGGCGATGCCGGCGTCCCGGTCAGGCAGGTCGGCCTCGGCGCGCAGCGCGTCGGCGTCGATGCCTCCGGTCGCGGCGCGCTGGGCGGCGGCCGGTTCGAGGATGAGGCGCATCTCGACGAGCTCTTCGAACCCGGCGCGGGTGAGCAGGGGAGCGGCGGTGTATCCGGCCAGCGGGCGCTTGCGGACCAGCCCGTCGGCCTCCAGACGGGCGAGCGCCTCGCGTACCGGGGTCGGTGACACTTCGAGCTGGCGGGCGAGGGCATCGATGTTGATGCGTTCCCCAGGGGCCACCACATGGTCCATGATCAGCGCTTGCACCGAGGTGTACACGTCCTCGGTGAGCGTGAGACGCCGGGCGGGCCGGATGGGTGACATGATCAAAGATCCTATAGGATTGTCTTGGCTCTAGGAAGGGTGCCCGCGCTCTGGTTTGATCTATTTGTGACCGCCGAGGGTGAGATTCTCTTCATCGGGTGTTATACGCCGGAAACCGGGGGAGAAGGCGCTGGCATCACCGCTGTGCGGCGAGATCCCGGCACCGGTGCCCTCGCGCCGCTCGGTGTGGCGGCCAAGACGCCGTCCCCCTCCTTCCTCACCTGGCACCCGACCCTGCCCGTCGTGTACGCGGTCAACGAGCTCGTCGAGGGCGCGGTCAGCGCGTGGGCAGTCGACGGTGCGAGTCTCAGCCCACTCGGCACGGGGCAGAGCGGTGGCGCGCACCCGTGCCACCTCGCCGTCACGCCCGACGGACGGCACCTGGTCAGCGCCAACTACACGAGCGGCAGTGTCGCGGTACACCGGCTGGATGGCGCGGGCGCGCTGGGTGAGCGCACCGACCTGCTGGTGCACGACGGCGCCGGTCCCGACCCGAAGCGCCAGGAGCGGGCGCACGCGCACATGGTCTCGCCGAACCCGGGCGGCGGCGCGATCCTCGTGGTCGACCTGGGCACCGACGCGGTGTACCGGTACGCGCTGGAGCACGCCACCGGACGGCTGGTGCCGCTCGCGCCCCGGGTGCGCACGCATGCGGGCGCCGGACCGCGCCACCTTGCCCGGCATCCTGACGGCCGGCGCGCGTACCTGGTGGGCGAGTTGGACGCCTCGGTGACCGCGTACGAGATGGACGGGGCGAACGGGGTGCTGCACGAGCGCGCCAGGGTGACCGCGAGCGAGCACCCGGACGCCCAGCCGTCCGAGATCGCCGTGAGCCCCGGCGGGCGGTATGTCTATGTCGCCATCCGCGGCGCGGACACGATCTCGGTGATCGCTCTCGATGGACCGGCGCCCGCGTACGTGACCGAGGTGCCCACGGGTGGGCAGTGGCCGCGGCACTTCGCGATCATCGGCGAGCACCTGTACGTAGCGAACGAACGGTCACACAGCGTGGTCGCGTTCCGCCTTAACGGTGATTCGGGCGTACCAGAGGAACCGGGCGTTGTGACGCAGTTACGCAGCCCAACGTGCGTTTTGCCCGCTAAGTCCTTCTAGCTCTATAACGACAATTAACAGTGTCAGTTGAACTCTGCCCCGAATTAGCCTGGTTTGTTGATGATTGCGGGGGCAAGGATAGACTGAGTGGAAACGTGCGGCTACCGAGTGCTACCGCGGAGGTTTCTCATCCGTAACTTTCGGCCGAACGTACCTGGCAGGTCGGCCGGTGTCTGCGCAGTATGGGGACCGTGCCGGGTCGCCATCGCATGCGTAGAGACTTTCGCGGAGCAGGCGCCATCGCAGCAGCGGTGGCGCTTGTCCTCGTCGTGGGTGGGTCGTGGTTTGGGTATCAGGAGCTGGCGGGCAACCGCTGCACCGGCGAGGTGAAGCTTGCCCTGGCGGCTCCGGCCGAGATCGCACCAGCTGTCCGTTCCACCGCCGACAAGTGGGCCGACGAGGGCGGTGACGTCGACGGCACCTGTGTGACCGTCGCGGTCGCCGAGTCCAATCCGGTCGACATGGCGGCGGCGGTGGCCGCCGACCATGGTGTAGGCCTTGCCGGCGTCGGCGGGGCCAGCGGCACCACGGTCATACCGGACGTCTGGGTGCCGGACTCCTCCACCTGGCTGGTCCGCCTCAAGGCGGCAGCTCCCGGCTTCACGCCGACCGACGGCGCCTCGATCGCGCGCAGCCCGGTCGTGGCAGCGATGCCGGAGCCGGTGGCCGAGGGCTTCGGCTGGCCGGAGAAGAAGGTCGGCTGGACCGACCTGCTCCAGAAGGTCAACTCCGACGCCACCGTGCGCACCGGCATCGTCGAGCCGACCCGCGACGCGGCCGGCCTCTCTGGGCTGCTGTCGCTGGCGTCCGCCGCCGGCAATGCCCAGGAGACGCGGGTCGCGGCCCTGCGGTCGCTGGCCACCGGCCGGTCCGCGCTGCGCGACGATCTGCTCGCCAAGTTCCCGCAGGCCGCCGACGCGTCCTCGCTGGCCTCCGGTCTGAGCGTCGCCGCGCTGTCGGAGAAGGACGTCATCGCGTACAACGCGAAGCAGCCGCCCGTGCGGCTGGCCGCCCTGTACGTGGAGCCCACCCCGACGCCGCTTGACTACCCGTTCGCGATCATGCCGGGTATCGACCCCGCCAAGGTCGCCGCGGCGGACGCGCTGCACAGGGTGCTCAACACCGCGGGCTTCCGTGACCAGCTCGGCACCCAGGGCCTGCGCGCCCCCGACGGCACGTGGGGCTCCGGATTCTCGCCGCCGACCGGGGCACCCAGCCCGGCCGGCATCCCGCCCTCGCAGAACGCGAACCCGGGCGGCTCGGCCGCGGCCGGCCTCGACGCCGGTGCGGTCGAAGGAACGCTGGCCACCTGGACGGCGGTCACCGCGCCCGGCCGGATGCTTGCGGTCATGGACGTGTCCGGCTCGATGCTGGCGACGGTGCCGGAGGCCAACAACGCCACCCGGATGCAGGTGACGCTGGCGGCCGCCGAGCGAGGTCTGGCCCTCTTCGACGACTCGTGGGCGCTGGGCTTGTGGATCTTCTCCACCGAGCTTCAGGGCAGCCGGGACTACCGCGAACTGGTGCCGATCGGTCCGCTGAGCAGTGGGCGCGACCGCGCACTCAATCAGCTGCGGCAGATCACGCCCAAGAGGAACGGCAACACCGGCCTGTACGACACGCTGCTCGCCGGGTACAAGACGGTGCAGGACGGCTGGCAGGCCGGCCGGATCAACTCCATCGTGATGTTCACCGACGGCAAGAACGAGGACGACAGCGGGATCAGCGAAGGCAACCTGCTGAACACCCTCAAGGACCTCAACGACCCCAAGCGGCCGGTGCAGGTGATCATCCTCGGTATCGGCGACGGCGTCGACCAAGGCCAGTTGGAGCGCATCACGAAGACGACCGGCGGCGGCGTCTTCATCGCCAAGGATCCGACGAAGATCGGCGACATCTTCCTGAAGGCTCTGGCGCTGCGCCCGGCGGCTCCTCGGTAACGCCCAAACGGGGCTCTTACCTGGCCATTCGGCTTGTTTGACGGCATGAACTGACAGGTTTCCGTCGGAAGACCCACGGGGCGACGGGGGTGCGCGAAGATAACGTGGTCTTCCGGCCCGGGCGCTCCCCGGCGACCGGATAACGCGTCGACAAGAGCAAGCTGGGGGAGGGCTGGTGACGTCGGCGACTCTCCTGACGCCCGCCAGGGTCGGTATTGAGTCCACATTGGAGACTCCGGCTGCGCGTGTACGCGCCCGGATGCGCGCTTACGCCCGCGCGTTGATGCTTGTCGATGGCACCATCATCGCGTTGGCGGTGGTCGCCGGATACTTCGGGCGGTTCAACTTCACGCTCGAGCCGTTCGGTGGCGCCCTGCCGTACGGCTCCGAGATCCCGTACGCGGTGCTGTGCCCCGGTCTCGTGCTCGCCTGGCTCGCCAGCCTGAAGGTGCTGCGCTCCTACGACGTCACGGTGCTCGGGTACGGGGCGGACGAGTACCGGCGGGTCACCTCGGGCAGCCTGCGCCTGGCCGGCGCGGTGGCCATCCTCGCGTACATCGCGGGCGTCGGCGTGGCCCGCGGCTTCCTGGCGCTGTCGTTCGCGGGCGGCACGATCGGCTTGGTCGCGGGGCGGTACGCGGTTCGCAAATGGCTGCACCGGGCCCGGTCCCGGGGCATCAGCTGGTCGCGCCGCGTGCTCGTCGTCGGCGACGCGCCCCACGTACTGGAACTGGTGCGCACGCTTCGGCGGGAGCCGTACGCCGGGTACCACGTCGTCGGCGCGTGCATCCCCGACGCGCTGCTCGCGCCTGTGCCGCAGCGGCTCGGCGACGTGCCGGTGGTCGGCTCGTTCCGCAGCATCCTGGAGTCGGCCGCCGCCACCGGCGTCGACACCGTCGCGGTGACCGCCTCCGGCGAGCTGACCGCCGCCCGCCTGCGCCGGCTCGGCTGGCAGCTGGAGGGCACCAACATCGACCTGGTACTCGCACCCGCGCTGACCGACGTGGCGGGCCCGCGCATCCACACCCGACCCGTCGCCGGGCTGCCGCTGATCCATGTGGAAGCGCCCGAATTCCGGGGCACCCGCAAGCTCGTCAAGGGCTTCGTCGACCGGGCCAGCTCGGCCATCGCCCTGCTGCTGGCGATGCCACTGCTGGTCGTGATCGCGATCGCGATCAAGCTCGACAGCAAGGGGCCGGTGATCTTCCGTCAGATCCGGGTCGGGCAGGGCGGCCGCGAGTTCGGCGTCTACAAGTTCCGCACCATGGTGGTCAACGCCGACGAGATGCTGGCCAAGCTGGCGACCCGCAACGAGCACGACGGGCTGCTGTTCAAGATGCGCAAGGACCCGCGGGTCACCCGGGTCGGGCGCATCCTGCGCAAGTACTCCCTCGACGAGCTGCCCCAGCTCATCAACGTGCTGATCGGCGACATGAGCCTCGTCGGGCCACGCCCGCCGCTGCCGTCCGAAGTGGCCCGTTACGACGGCGACATCGCGCGGCGGCTGCTCGTCAAGCCGGGCATCACCGGGCTGTGGCAGGTCAGCGGCCGGTCCGACCTCTCGTGGGAAGACGGCATCCGGCTCGACCTGTACTACGTGGAGAACTGGTCGTTGGCCTCCGACGTGGTCATCCTCTGGAAGACCGTCGGCGCGGTCGTCGGCAGCCGGGGAGCCTATTAGCCGATCGGGGCCCAGTCGAGACAGACCGCCACGGCGTCGTCGATCAGGTCGCCGCCGACGAACGTCCGCAGGTCTGAGAGCAGCGACCGCACCGCCTGCAGCGGCGCCAGCCCGCGGGTGCGGCGCACGAACTCCACCAGCTTCTCGTCGCCGTACCGGCCGGTGTCGGAGATCGCGTCGAGCACGCCGTCACTGACCACGAAGAGCCGGTCACCCGCCGTGAGATGGAAGCGCTGTTCCTGGTACATGGTGTCTTCGAACATGCCGAGCGGGAACTGCGCCACCAGCTCCTGATCGATGACCTCACCGTCACGCAGGATCATCAGCCTGGGTGAGCCGGCGTCGACCGCGGTGACCAGCCCGGTCGCCAGGTCGAGCTGGAGCAGCAGGGCCGCCGCGTGCTGGGTGCCGCCGTGGTAGGCCCACACCGCCTGATCGGCGAGTGCCGCCTGGTCGCCGAGGTCGAGCCCGCCCCGGCGTGCGTTGCGCAGCGCGTTGGTCGCGAGGCTGGTCAGGGCTGCCGCGGCGACGCCCTCGCCCATCCCGTTGAGCGTGGTGAGGTACACCCGGTCGGCGTCGTCGGCCCAGTCGAAGCTGTCGCCGCGCACCGCGTACGCAGGTTCGAGCTGGCCCGCGAGGCTGAAGGCGGGCCGCACGCGGCTGCGGCCGGGCAACAGTTCCCACTGCATTTCCGCGGCCAGGCTGAGCCGCCGGCTCCGGGCCGCCACCGTGTACCGGTCGGTGCTGGCACGCACCGCCGACAGCTCGTGGGCCAGCATGGTGGCGATCTCGGCGAGTTCGGCGGAACGGTCGGTGGCCGGATGCAGCCGGAGCACGCCGAGCCGCTCGCCGCGCATGGTCACCGGCAGATAGCGCGCGCCTCCGTCGACGACTTCCGCCTGCTCGTCGAACGAGTGCCACGCCGGGTCGTCCGTGCTGGTCAGGGCCGCACCACCCGCCAGCGGCAGGAGGGCGGCGAGGCGATAGTCGACCTGATACAGCTCGACGTCAGCGATCCTGTAAGCCTTGCCCAGGTGGTCAGCGAGGCACTCGACCAAGAGGTGCGCGGGTGCCTCGGCGAGTGCCCGCCGTGCCTCCGCAAGTCGCTCTTGCATCGCCCTCACCCCCAGCCATCCTGCCCCATACAGGAGTAGTGTCGGCTCCACCATGTCCGGAAACCATGGGTCGGACGGGCCGGACCAGAGTATCGCCGCCGCCATCGACGAGGCGGCGGATGCGTTGCTGGGCGTATGGGAAGCGAGCCGCGAGCAAGCTTCCAGCCGGCTTTCCGGTTCGCAGCTGCGTGCGCTGCTCTTCGTCGAGCGCGAAGAGGGCATCAACCTGCGCGGGCTGGCCACGGGGCTCGGCATGATCCTGTCGTCGGCGAGCCGACTCTGCGACCGGCTGGTCGCCGCCGGTGTCCTGGAGCGAGAGCCGGGCCGGGCCGACCGCCGCGAGATCGCCCTGCACCTGACCTCGGCCGGGCGCGCGCTGCTGGGCGAGCTGCGCGCCGACCGCCGCGCCCGGCTCGCCTCGGTGCTCGGCGGCATGAGCGAAGCCGGCAGGGAGGCGCTGCTACGCGGCCTGCGCGAGTTCGACGCCGCCTCCACGGAGGCTACGGTTGGTGTCCCGCTTCGGTGACCGCACGGGCGAGCCAGCGGGCGGGATGGTCGCGGATCTCCCGTACCACCGCGCCGGCCGCACCGACCGAAGCGGCGTCGGCGCCGAGAAGCGACCGGCGCACCACCACCGGCGACCACGCCGCGGTCAGCACCCGGCGTTCGACCTCGACCTCGACGGCCGGGCACAGCCAGCGGGACAGTGGGGCGTAGACGCCGCCCAGTACGACGGTGTCGAGGTCGAGCACGTTGACGACACCGGCGACCGCCACGCCGAGGGCGGTGCCGGCGTTCGTGAGCGCCTCGCGTGTCGCGGCGTCGCCGGCCTCGGCCCGCCGCATCAGCTCGTCGGTGTCCGCCGCTCCGGCCGCGCGCAGGATGCCCTCCTGACCCGCGTACTGCTCAAGGCAGCCCCGGGCGCCGCAGCGGCAGGTCGGGCCGTCCGGGCGCACCGCCACGTGGCCGAGCTCGCCGCTCCAGCCGCGGGCACCCCGGTAGAGGGCGCCGTTCAGCACGATGCCGGCGCCGATGCCGATCTCACCGGACACATAAAGGAAGCTGGCCGGACCGGGAGGCCCGGCGTGCAGCTCGCCGAGGGCCGCGAGGTTGGCCTCGTTGTCGACGGTGACGGCGAGCCCTTCCAGGCCGAGCCCATCGGATACGTCGACGTCACGCCAGCCGAGGTTTGGCGCGAGCCGGACCAGGCCGCTGGCGTCCACCAGACCGGGCACCGCCACCGCCGCGCCGGCCACCTCGACGCCCTCGCGCTCCGCGTCGGCGCGCGCCATCGCGGCCAGCCCGGCCAGTTCACCCAGTACCTCATCAAGTCGACGAGGGCGCTGGTCGGCTCGGCGTACACGATGATGCCGGACCGCCCCCGCGAGATCGACGACGCAGGCGGCGAGGTAGTCGATGTTGATCTCCAGGCCCAGCCCCGCTGGGCCGTTCGCGGCCAGCACGAGCCCAGCCGCCGGTCGGCCCGCGCCCGCCCGCGGCGCCGGACCGACCTCGGCCAGCAGCCGGCCGGTGATCAGGTCGTCGACCAGGGCGGACACGGTCGCCCGGGTGAGCCCCGTGGCGGCGGCGATGTCGGCCCGCGACGGCGGCCGGGGCGCGCTCGCGACCTGCCGCAGGACCAGCCCGAGGTTGTGCTCGCGCAGCGCGCCCTGCCGCACGGGAGCATCCCTCATGGCCTTGACAGTGTCACAGCAGCGGCAAATAATTCAACCGTTGAACAAATCATAGACGCGTCCCGGAGGTCACGATGAGCGTCCAGCCCACCCGCGCCGACAAGTTCTCGTTTGGCCTCTGGACCGTCGGATGGCAGGCCCGCGACCCGTTCGGTGACGCCACCCGTGCGCCCCTCGACCCTGTAGAGGCGGTGCACAAGCTCTCCGAGCTCGGCGCCTACGGGTTGACCTTCCACGACGACGACCTCGTGCCGTTCGGGTCCGACAGCGCCACCCGCGACGACCACATCGGGCGGTTCCGCAAGGCGCTCGACGAGACCGGCATGGTGGTGCCGATGGTCACCACCAACCTGTTCACCCACCCGGTGTTCAAGGACGGCGGCTTCACCAGCAACGACCGCTCCGTGCGGCGCTACGCGCTGCGCAAGGTGCTGCGCAACCTCGACCTGGCCGCCGACCTGGGCGCACAGACCTTCGTCATGTGGGGCGGCCGGGAAGGCGCCGAGTACGACCACGCCAAGGACGTGCGAGCCGCGCTCGACCGGTACAAGGAAGCCGTCGACCTGCTCGGGCAGTACGTCATCGACCAGGGGTACGGGCTGCGCTTCGCGATCGAGCCCAAGCCCAACGAGCCGCGCGGCGACATCCTGCTGCCGACCGTCGGGCACGCGCTGGCCTTCATCTCCAACCTGGCGCACCCCGAGCTCGTCGGGCTCAACCCCGAGGTCGGCCACGAGCAGATGGCCGGGCTCAACTTCGCCCACGGCATCGCCCAGGCGCTGTGGCACGGCAAGCTCTTCCACATCGACCTGAACGGCCAGCGGGGCATCAAGTTCGACCAGGACCTCGTCTTCGGGCACGGTGACCTGCTCAACGCGTTCGCGCTGGTCGACCTCCTGGAAAACGGTGGACCGGCGGGCGGGCCCGCGTACGAGGGGCCGCGGCACTTCGACTACAAGCCGTCCCGCACCGAGGACTACACCGGCGTGTGGGAGTCGGCCAAGGCCAACATGCGGATGTACCTGCTGCTCAAGGAGCGGGCCGCGGCGTTCCGGGCCGACCCGGAGGTGCAGGAGGCGCTCGCCGACGCCCGGGTGGCCGAGCTGACCAGGCCCACCCTGGACGAGGGCGAGACCTACCAGGACCTGCTGGCCGACCGCTCGGCCTTCGAAGACTTCGACGCCGACGCGGCGGGCGAGCGGGGCTACGGCTTCGTCCGCCTCAACCAGCTCGCGGCCGAGCACGCGCTCGGCGCGCGCTGACTACGGGAGGGCCCGAGATGCTGGTCGCCGGCGTCGACTCGTCCACCCAGTCCTGCAAGGTCGTCGTCCGTGACGCGGAGTCCGGAGAGCTGGTCCGCGAGGGGCGGGCCAGCCACCCGGACGGCACCGAGGTGCACCCCGACGCGTGGTGGGCGGCGCTCCAGGAGGCCGTCGCACAGGCCGGCGGGCTCGACGACGTCGCCGCCGCGGCGGTGGCCGGGCAGCAGCACGGCATGGTCTGCCTCGACGAGCACGGCGAGGTCGTCCGGCCGGCACTGCTGTGGAACGACACCCGCTCGGCGGGTGCCGCCAACGAGCTGATCGAGGAGTTCGGCGGCGGCCAGGCGTGGGCCGACGCGGTGGGCCTCGTACCGGTGGCCAGCTTCACCATCACCAAGCTGCGGTGGCTGGCCCGCAATGAGCCGGACGCCGCCGACCGCACCGCCGCCGTCTGCCTGCCGCACGACTGGCTGACCTGGAAGCTCGCCGGCGCGCCCGGGCTCGACGCGCTGCGCACCGACCGCAGCGACGCCAGCGGCACCGGGTACTGGTCGGCGGCCACCGGCGCGTACCGCCTCGACCTGCTCCGGCACGCGTTCGAGCGGGAGCCGGTGGTGCCGGTCGTGCTGGGCCCGACCGAGCCGGCGGGCGGGCTGCCCTCCGGTGCGCCGCTCGGTCCGGGGGCGGGCGACAACGCCGCCGCGGGGCTGGGCGCCGGTGCCCTGCCCGGCGATGTCGTGGTCTCCATCGGTACCTCCGGCACCGTCTTCAGCGTCGCCGACACCCCGGCGGCCGACCCGACCGGCATCGTGGCCGGATTCGCTGACTGCACCGGGCGGTACCTGCCGCTGGTGTGCACGCTCAACGCCGCCCGGGTGCTCGACGCGGCCGCCGCGCTGCTCGGCGTCGACCACGAAGAGCTGTCCCGCCTCGCGCTGAGCGCACCAGCCGGTGCCGACGGGCTCGTACTCGTGCCGTACCTGGAGGGCGAGCGCACCCCCAACCGTCCACTGTCGACCGGCTCCGTGCACGGGCTCACGCTCGGCACCTCGACACCGGCGCACCTGGCCCGGGCGGCCGTCGAGGGCATGCTGTGCGCCCTCGCCGACGGGCTCGACGCCCTGGTGGCGCAGGGCTCCACGGTCAACCGCGTGGTACTGGTCGGCGGCGGGGCCCGGTCCGAGGCGGTGCGCCGCATCGCGCCCGAGATCTTCGGGTGCCCGGTCGTCGTGCCGCCGCCAGGCGAGTACGTCGCCGATGGGGCGGCCCGGCAGGCGGCGTGGATCGCGGTGGGCGGTGCGGAACCGCCGGCCTGGACCGGAGGCGCGGCCCCGCAGTACGACGCGAAGCCCGCGCCGCACATCCGGGAGCGGTACGCCGCGGCCCGCGACCACATCCTGGACAGAGTCGCCTGACCCGGCCGTATAGGGTGGTGCCGTGGTCGACCGGTGGGAGGCGGAACTCATCGCGGCGCCATGGGTCAACCAGGACGTTTCGGTTGGCGTGGCCCGCGATTACGAGGTGCACGAGTTCGACCTGGGGTACGTCTTCTCGCGGGTGCTGCCGATGGGCTCGGCCGAAGACGTGGGCTCCGGGCGGATCGTCATCGACAAGGAAAACGGCGAGCTGACGTACTGGCCGTCCTCCCCGATCCCGGAGGTCGCCGAGCAGTACCGGGCGTTCCGTCTTGAGACGCCGGCCGCGCCGCTGAGCTGGGATCCGGTGGTCCGGGCACGTCACGACCGGGTGCGCGCTTCTTTTCCCGTCGACGTCACCCACCTGGGGCTGCGCCGCGGCCGCATGCGGATGGCGCAGACGATGAAGGGAGACGGCACTCCCAACCTGCACCCTCTGGTGCGGGAGTTCCTCGACGACCTGCCCGTGCGATACCGCGAACGCGGCAGCGACCGGTGTGCCGAGGTGGCCGCGCTCTCCGACGCCCTGCACGCCGAAGACGCCCGCCGCGCGCTGTCCGGCGAGGCGCCGATCTCCCTCGACGATGCCCGCACCGGCCTGCTGGGCGGCGCCGACCTGGTCACGTACCGCGTCCGCGAACCCGGCGACCCCAGCGGCGGGCAGCCCACGTCGCCGTGCGTGTCGTGCCAGGCACTGCTGCTCCACTTCGGCTTTGCCCTCCAGCCCCCTTCGGAGGACGCCGTATGAGGGGGCGCTTCGCACCCGACGTCGAGGCCGCGCTACGCGACGCCGGCTGGCATCCTGGCCGCAAGCTCGACGCCGAGGTCCTCACCGAGATGCGGCGCGCGGTGTCCGCGCAGAGCGGCGTCTTTGGCGGCAAGCTGACCGTTTCGTTCGCCGCCGATCCTGTACTGGCGGAGTTCGGTGGCCTGGTCGTCGGTGGTGACCGGGAAGGGCTGCAGGTCAGCCCGCGCCCGTTCGCCATCGACCCGACGATCGCCGCGCACAGCGTCGAGACGCTCATCGACGCCGGTCGCGCACTGGGCACCCGGCTCTACCCGATCGGCGTCGAAGGGGACGACGAGGCGGTGCTCGCCATCGCAGACACCGGTGCGGTGATCGCCATCGACCCTGTCGGCGAGTGGCTGCTCGGCGACACGTTCGACGAGGCCCTGGAGACGCTCGTCACCGGCCGGGCGCCCCGCCTGCTCGGCACCGGCGGCATCCACCAGCCCGACTGGCTGCCGCCGCCGCCCGATGAGCTGGCGCAGGGTGACCTGCTTCCGCAGTGGGGCTTGAAGCGTCCGATCGGTGCGGCCTTCTACCTGCCCCGCACCCCGGCAAACCTGCACTACGTGCTGCTTCCCAGCCTGCTCAGCAGGATCGGCACCGTGCCTCGGGTCACCGACACCGCCCCTGGCACGTTCTGGGTGGAGTGGGGCGGGCACAGCTGCGAGGTGCGGCTGCTCGACCTGGTTGAGAACTGCACGGTGCTCGTGCTCGCCTTCGAGCAGCACGCCTACCGCGAGCGGGATGGTCAGGAGGTCCAGGAGGCATTCCGCAACGCGTGCGCCGGGCTCGCGCCCGACCTGGACGCGGCCTTCCTGCATGTGCGACGCGTTCCCACCTTGCTGCAAGCGGTGGTCGACCGGGCGTACGACGTGGTGACCATCGACGGCGACGCGCTAGTCGAACAGGGCTTCGAGCTGCTGTACCTGACCGACAAGATGGACTATGGGGTGGCGCCCCGTGACGAGTTGCCGGTCGCCGGCGGCCACCTCTTCGCCGGGTCGCCGTGAAAGGCACACTTGCGGACGTCTGGGGTAAGCACCGCCGCAAGCTCGTCAAGGCGCTGCACCGCTCCGACCGCGACCGCTTCGACGCGCTGGTGCTCGACCTGCTCGACCTGGCGCTGCACGGCCAGCCGCCAACAGCGCCGTGGCACCCGACGATCATGCGGATCGGCGTCGACACCGCGCTCACCCTCGCCAAAGAGGCACCGCCAGACCCAGAACTGCTGGCCGCCGCGGTCGCGCTGCCCTGGTACGACAACGGACTGCTGGGGCCGCGGTCACCGCTGTCGGCGCGGGGCCGCCCGCTCGACTGGACCGCGGCGATGGTGCTCGCCATGGCCCCCGCCGGCCTGCGCGGAGAGATCGAAAACGACGGTTACGTCCGGCAGCTCGCCGCCTTGCCGCCACTGCTGCGCGCCACCGCGATCCTCGAACGCGCCTTCGCCGGCGCCGCGCAGCAAGGCCCCGGGATGCCCCTCGGGCCCGCGCTGGCGTTCAACGACGCCGAGGTGGCCGCCCTGTCCACGGGCATCCCTCCCACGCTCCTCCCGCCCGGCGGGCTGCCGCCCGGCCCACCACCCGAGCCGCTCCCACCGCCCGTCGGCAGCCCAGCCGAGGCGATCGAGCTGGTGCGCAAGCATGCGAAGGAGCCGTTCGGCTCGCACCGGTTATTCGTCGAGGGCGACCCCGGGTTCGTGGTCACCGGCACCGAGCTGGTGTACCAGGTGCGCTGGGACGTCCCGCCTTCAGCGATCCGGCCGCTGGGCGGCCCGATCACGTATCCAGGCGACACCGAGACCATCCGGTACGACGAGCCGGGCTGGATCGTCGACCGGGTAACCCGCGAGGTGCACCCCGTCGACCTGGCCGGCTCGACGCTGGAGCGGTACGTGTCGGCCCGCCGCATCTTCCCGCTCCCACCGGGATGGCGGCTCGAAGCCCGCCCGCCGGTCCCAGAGGGGCTGGTCGCCATGCTGCCGCTGTCGGCGGTCGCGACCGTGCAACCCATGCTCGGCCAGGCGATCGCCCGGTACGCGGCGGTGCTCGCCACCGAGTCGTGGCCCGACTACCTGGTCGCGTGGCGAATCGCGTGCGAGACGGTGGACGCGCTGCTGACAGCGGGGTACGGCGACCCGGACACCCTGACGGCGGGGCTGCTCGCCGCACAGGGCCCGGCCCCGACGGACACCGTGGTGGACGAGACGTCGGCCCTGTGGCACACGCTGGCTGGCCAGTACGCGTTGGCCGCCCGCCCGGCGCCCGGCGAGACCGACGCCTCCGGCGCCGCACGCCGCGCTGCCCGCCTGGCGTCGGCGTCGCCAGAGGTCCGGGCGGTCGCCGTGGCTAACGCCGAGGCCCGCCTGACCGTGGAGACGGCCCTCTTCGGCGTCGCTCCCGCGTCCCGCGAGGCCGAACTGTCCGCGCTCTCCTGACCTGACGTGAGATCGGTAGAGTCGCCTACGTGGACGCACTCATCGAGTTCTCCCAGACAGGCGATCTGGGGCCGCTCCGGAAGGGCATGACGGCGGTTGAGGTGGTGCAGCTCCTTGGTCCGCCGGACAGCAGCAGGTGGATCCAGGGTGACGACAACGTCCAACGCTACCGATACGGCAGCCTGTCGTTGAGGTTGAGGCGCCGCCTCGGCGACCCCGCCGGTGACGAAAATTTGCTCCTGCATTCCCTCCGCCTGTCCTTCGACCGGCTCCCCTTCGAGCTGCCCGAGCCGGTTGCGAGTCGGCTGGAGCACCGCTGGTTGTCGACGCGCCTTGACGACGTACTGGCTGTGTTTCACCAAGCCAACGCAGTGGCCGTGCTGGACTACGAGTCGGTCAAGGACGGTGAGATCTACCAGCGCTACCGCGTCGGTGAACGGCGAGTGTCACTCAATGTGTTCGACGGGGAAGTCGTCGACATCGAAGGATAGCTGTGGGTCAGTATGGTGGTTCGCGGCGTAGAACGACCATTGAATCCTTGATGTCGGGGTTATCAGGGAAGAGTTGACCGAGCTTCCGGACGATGCGCTTCCCCAGATCATTCAGCTCGGGTGCCACATCGGCGTTGTCCGGGTCCGGGAAGATTTTGCCGCGGCTGATCTGGTTCGGTGCGTTCTCCATGACGGAGTCGTAGAGCCGGTCGAACTCCGCCTGATGGATCACATACAGGTCCACGTCGAAGGCGCGCAGGTCGGCGTGGGCCATGGCCTTGTGCGGTCCGCGCATGCCGTCCTGCATGCTGCCGATATAGCCGAGCGGCTCACCCATGTAGTCGAAACGCGCGACGACCTCGTTGATCGCCGTTCGGTACTCCTCGTATCGCGCACGCCACGCCTGTTCGCCGAGCTCGACGGCTCGATCGAATCCGGCGTCGCGTAGTTCTTCGATCCCGTTCCGCTCGGCCCAGTCGCGGATCTCGCCCAGCATGGCCTCGGTGCGGTCGACGAGCGGCTGCACCCCGGCACGGGCCGCCGCGTCGATGTCCGGTGGGAGCGCGCGCTCTGCGGACGTCGATGGGAAGAACTCTTTGTACATTGCCTTGAACTGCGTCAGGGCGTCCTTCTGGAACTCGCGAATCTGGGGCAGCATCTCACTTTCGAAGCGCTGCCGAAGCTCCGGCGGAAGATGCGTTTCAGCGTAGTAGCTGAAGTTGTCGATGGCTTCGTATGGCGTCCGGAACTCGTCTGACATCGGCAGGAACGAGCGGGCCTTCGAGCTGGCCCCAACCACACTGTCGGGATCAGCCATCGTGGAGACGATGGCTCGGGCGCCGTCGGACATCTCGGCCCACACCTCGTCGCGGCGAGCCTGCGTGGCCGGGTCCGGGTCGGTGCGGTGCTCCGGGTCGAGGATGCCGAGGCGTTCGGCCTGTGCCCGGAACTCGCGGGTCAGCCGCGCGTCCTCCTGCGTCCACGCTTCCCGTTGCGCGGGGGTCGCGTCGGTGCCGTGCTTCAGTTGGTGCTGCACGCGAGCCTGTTCAGTGGCGAGCACATCCAACTGCCGGAGTCCGCCGGCGTCGGGGCGCCCGCCCGTCTCGACGGCGACCACAGTGGTCACTCGATCGACCAGCGCCCGGACGACGTCTTCGCGGCCAATCGTCTCGGAGATCCGGATGACGTGCTCGCCAGCCTGGGAGTCGAAGCGGGAGGTGGTCCAGCCGTCGGCGACCGGGCCGACCTCAAGGCGCATCGCGATGGTGTTGCCATCCGGCGACGAGATACGCAGCGTTTCGCCGCTTACCTGCACCCAGTCGTGCGGGAAGTACGGCCGCACCTCCGCCATCGCGCGGGGCAGGTCGGACCTGACCGCGCCCGCTGGCGTCTCCGGATGGCCGCCGGGCGGCTCCGCGTGCGGCGGGCCGGTGGGCGGGTCGGCGTGCGGTGCACCTTCCGGCGCCTCCGGGCGCGGAGGTGGCGTCGAACCCCCGTCGGGCGGGCGGGGGCCGTCGGGAGGCGGCGGGGCGTCGACGGGGCGGGTGCCGTCGATGACGTGTACGCGGTGCGGCAGCTCGGCGCCCGTCACCGGGTCGTGGATCCGGTGCGCCTCCAGGATCGCCGCCACCTGCGGATCCACGCCGCGGGTGAAGTGGTACTCCAGCCGCGGCGGTTGGCCGTCGAGGTGATGCGCGGTACCGGCCGCGATGGCGCGCAACTGCGTGTCGATCTGCTCGAGGAGCTTGTCGACGTTCTTGCTGCCGGGACCGAACATGTTGTAGTTCTTGGCGTCCCGCCACACCCGCCCGCCGTCGGCCACGACATCGACGTCGGTCTTGAGTAGAGTGCCGTCCGCCCCACGCACCTGGATCGGCAGGCCGACCTCCACCACACCGTGGGACCGTTCGGCCAGGATCAGCTCGCCCTCGACACCCCGGATGTTGTTGCCGTGGCTGAGCGCGTTCTTCACGCTGGGCTTGCCTTCGCCACGTTGCTCGGCCTGCAACGCCTTGACCTCGTCGTCCAGCTTGGACAACAAGCGTTCGGTGCCACGCACCTCCGGGTGGGCGCGTGCGTAGTCCTCGATCCGGCTGCGCACGTCGTCGGCGGCACGGAGCTGGTTGTCGATCTCGTGCAGGACGTCGGGTGGCGGCGGCTGGATCGCCTCCCTGGCGGCCTGCTTCGCCGCCTCGGCCTCGTGTTTGTCGATCAGTGAGTCTTCGAGCGTGCGCCCGTCCTGGACTGCCTTCCGCTCCATGTTGTCGAGCGCGGTCTCCAACCGCTCGCCCGCCTTGTCGTACAACCGCTCGAACTGCTCGCGGGCGCGCTGGTCCTGCAACGCGTCGTACCGGTCGCGCAGGTTCTCGGGCAGGTTGTCGCGGTTGAACGGCTCGCGTGCTGTCCCCGGTGCGCCCGGGTCGGTCAGCCGCTCGTTGCGCAGTTGGCTGTGCCACGCCTCGGCGGCGTCCTGGAACTGGTCGCGAGTGACCCGGTCCTTGGCCGCCTCGGCTCGTTCGGCGGCGGCCGTCTGCTCTGCCGTCTGCGCGTCCTGGCGATGCTGAGCCGCGCGCGCGACCGCGTCGTCGCGGGCCTGGGCGTGCTGGGCGGCTTCGGCCCGGTGCTGCTGGGCCACCTGGGGGTCGACCGGATCCCACTGGCGGGCGCGCTCGGCGGCGGCCGCGCGCTGCTGCTCGGCGGCGTGTGCCGCCTGGGTGTCGCGTGCCGCGTGCTGGCGGCTCGACTCGGCGGCCTGCGAGTGCTGGTTGGCGCGCTGGTCGTGCGCCTCGGCGGAGCGCTGGTAGTGCTCCGCGCCCCGGTACTGGCTGGCCGCCTTCTCCGCTGCTTCGGCGATCCGGTCCTGGTGCTGGGCGCGCCCCTCCTCCAACTGCCGGACGGGGTCGTTCGGCGGGTGCTGAGCGGCCTGCTGCCGGTGCTGCGCGGCCTCTGCCTTCGCCTGGGCGGTCTGCTGGTCGTGGGCGTTCGCGGCCTGGTCGACGTGCTGCCCGTACCGGCCCTCGGCCTGCTGCCCGCGCTGCTCGTGCGCTCGTGCGGCCTGCTCGTGCTGCTGGGCAGCCTGCTCCGCGTAGTGGCGCCGGTTCTCGAAGTTGCTGGCCGCCTCGGTCGCCCGCTGCTGCTGGAGCTCCGCCTGCTGGCGTAGGCCGTCGTGCTCGTGCGCGCGGACGCGGTGCGCGTTGGCCTCCTGCCGAGCATGCTGCGCCTGCTCGCGGTGGTGCCGCTCCATCTGCTCCGCGTGGCGCGCCTGCTCCGGTGTACCCCGGCCCTGGCTCTCCGCCCACTGGCGTGCCGCGGCGTCGTGCTGCTGCGCGAGCTGGTCGTGGCGGTTGCCCTCGTTCCACGCCGCGTCGCGGTCGGTCCGGTGGGTGGCCGCGCGGTTCGCGGCATCCTGTGATTGGTTACGCGCGGCCTGCGCGTCGTTGGCGTGTTGCTGCGCGTCCGCTCGGGCCTTGTTCGCGAGGTCGGTCTGCTCCCGAGCCTGGTCGAACTCGGCGCGGGCGGTGCCGTGCTCTGCGTGTGCGCCCTGTGTGGCGCGCACGTCCGCCGGCTGGTTCGCCAGGTACTCCGGGGTGAGCGGCCGGTCGTTCCAGGTGCCGGCGGGCCGGTCGGCGAACGGCATGGGCCGGGCGTTGCCGTCCACCACCAGCGCGTCCATGGCCGTGATCTGGTTTCGACTGTGGATCGGATTCTGGACGACCTGCCCGGTGTCGGCGTCGACGTACTGCGTGCCGTGCGGCGTGTCGACCGCCGTCACGACGGTCCCGGCCTGCGGGTCGATGAAGTGCACGACGCCCTGGTAGTTGACCGCCGCCCAGGCGTGCGAGCCGCCGCCCCGCCATCCCGTGATGATCGACGCGAAGGAGCCGTGACCGCCCGCCAGCAGCTGCTGGCGGATGCTGTCGAACCCGGCGTCGACTCTGGGCAGCGCCTGCGACGGGTGCTGCCCCGCCACGTTGTTGACCACCGACTGGTACCGGCCACCGGTCAGGTCTTCCATCCGGCCGGGGCCACCGCGCTCACCCGCGAATGGCAGGTGCGGGTTGCCGTCCGAGTACCCGTCGAACGTGCGCGGCGCCGCCACCGTGGGCCGGCCGTGCACGAACGTGTCGAACAGCGCCGCGACGGTGTCGAGGCAGTTCTGGGTGCGCGTCGGGTCGACGTGGAACCCGAACGCGTTGACCAGCTTGAGCCACGGACCCTTCGGGTCGGGCGTGCGCTGATACCCGCCGTTCGGGTCGCGGAGGGCGTTCTCCAGCCGGCCCTGGTCGACGGCCAGCGGGTGCCGTAGGCCGCCGTTCTCCCCGTATGGGCGGTTGGCCCATACGGGCGGCGGGTCACCGCGTCCGGTGAGTGCCGATACGTCCGGGCCGCGGTGGTCGCGGCCGACGAGGGCGTAGCCCTGTTCGAGCCGCTCGTTCGCCCACTTCCACGCCTGCTTGTTCTCGCCGTACAGATCCCGAGTGATCTTGTCAGCGGCGTTGTTGGACTCGGTGGCCTTGGTGCGCGCGTCCTCGGCTCGCTGGTGCGCCTGCTGCGCCTCGGCATCCGCTCGCTGCGCGTCGATGGCTCGCTGGTTGGCGTGCGCCGTCGCCTGGTCGGCCTGGTGGATCAGCCCGTTGCGGTGCGGGTTCGCCGGGTCGAGCTGGTTGGCCCAGTCTCGCAGCTGCTGCGCCTGCTGCCGCGAGTGCGCCTCGTCGGCGCGGGCGGTCTGCGCCTCGGCCTGCCTCGCGGCGACCTCCGCGCGGGCGTGCTGCTCCGCCCAGCGCTGCTGCTGCGTCTCGTACCGGGCCTGGCGTACCCGAGGATCACCCTCGATCGCCTGGGCGATGCGCTCCCGGGCCTGGCGCATCTCCTCGTGGTACTGGTCGCGGACGGCCTGGTCGCGCAGCGCCTGCTCGTGATTGAGCTGCTCCTGCCGGCCGAAGAGGTCGTGCAGGCGGGCCTTGACCCGGTCGATGAGCCGGTTGCGTGGTGTATCGCCAGGATCGGTGCGCCCCGGCCCCGCGTCGCGTACCGGCGCCACCGCACCCGGCTCGTCCGCCCGCGACCCGCGATCCGGCACCAGCGCGTCATCCCGCGCCGCGCCGTCGTCCCGCGCGGCCCCATCATCCCGGGCAGCGCCGTCGTCCCGCCGGGCGCCATCGTCCCGCGCGGGCGCGTCATCACGAGCAGCCCCATCTTCGTGTGGGGGCGCGTCCTCGCGCGCGCGGCTGTCCTGGGCGGGAGCGTCGTCGCGTGCGGCGGTGTCGCGGGCCGCGCCGCTGTCTGCGGTTGGTTCGCTGCGAGTGGGGCCGTCTAGGACGCCCAGGTCCCCCCGTCCGGCCATGTCCCGCTGCGGTGGTGTCGCTTGAATATCCCCATCGCGGCCGACCGGAAGTGGACGTCCTCCTTCCCGTCCAGCGGCCGATCTGTCTGTGTGTCCTTCTGGATGACCAGGTGCCGGTCCATCTCCGGATACCCGAAGATGTACTCCACCTCCTGTTTGTCTTCCCGGACCTTCTCGAAGTACACCAGTATTCCCATGAGATCGATCCCCTCCCCACAGGTTGTCTAGATTCTCCCCGGTCCGTTCCGGGATGTTCCGGCTCCAGTCGTGGAGCGTGTTCGCAAAATCGTGCGCCTCTTTGTACGACGCCCCGGGATGGGCGCGTAGATAGTTCGACTCGGCCAGCTCGTGTTCCAGCATCACGAGGTCCGGTTCCAAGGGTCTTCCCTCGCGCAGCCTGATCCACGCCTCAGCTTGGTCGGGTGAGGCGTCGAACCGTTGGCGGACGTGCCCTCCTTGGTAGTCGTCGAGCAGGTGCTCCTCAAACATCAGGTGCCGCTTGACTTGCTCGATCTCAGCGCGCGTGAAGCCCGTTTCGCCGTTCGATCGCGGCACGTCGGCGAGGTTGTTGGCGATATCGACGACGTCGGCGTCGTTTGCTCGGAACCGGTCGTACGCCCCCTCGGCCCAATCCCACGCTCTGACGTTGTCCCGTGGGCGGATGGACCCGCCGGTCGACGCGTCCTGGTCTGCGCCGTCTCGATCCTGACTGCTGGAGCCGTCGTCGGTGCGGTCATGGCTCGACCCGTCTTCGGCCCGATCCTGGCTGGTGGGCCCGTCGTCGGTGCGGTCCGGCGCGGTGTCGCGGGCCGTGCCGTCGTCGGCGCGAGTGGTATCGCGGCCCGGGGCGTCATCGACACGTGGCGTGTCGCGGGTGGAGGCGCTGTCGCGGGCTGGGGGGCCGTCGGGGGTGGCCACCCGTTCGGGGGTCGTTGCGGGGTCCTGGCGAGGTGCGCCGTCGCGCGTGTTCTCCGGTGCCGCGGAGTCCTCGCGCGCGTCCTCCGGAGAGGAGTCGCGCGGGGTGCCGGCGGGCGCGTCGCCGCGCAGTTCGCGCAGGCGCGCGTCGATGGCGTCGCTGTCCATCGGGCGGCGGGTGCCGGTGGCCTCGTCGACGTGCGTGAAGTGCTGCTCGACGAAGTCGCGCAGCCGGTTGCCGTACGCGTTGAGCCTGTCCGGCGGCGTGTCGAGCGCGCGCTGCACCATCTCGGGGGTGAGCCGGCCGGGACCTGCCTCGCCCCCGCGGCCCGCGGGACGACCGCCGAAGTTGTCGCCGACCGCCCGGCCGAACTGCTGCTCGGCCCGTGCCTCGGAGCGCTGGCGCCACTCCGACCAGCGACTCTCACTGCGCCCGCTGTCGGCGCGGCCGGCATCGGCGCGCTGGCCCGCGTCGGCCCGACCCCCGTCAGCGCGCCCAGCGTCGGCGCGGCCGGCGTCCGGGGGAGCGGTGGCCACGGGATCGCCGCCGGGTGGGTCGCCGCCGTCGCGGGCGCCGACGGGCGCGTCTTCGCGGGTCGCCGGGCCGGTGCTGTCGCCGTCGCGGGCGGGACCACCGTCGTGGGCGAGGGGATCAGGCGCGCGTGTGCCGTCTGTCGCGCGTGGACCATCTACAGAGGACGTGCCGTCGGCGGGCGGTCGGCCGTCGACAAGCGGACCGCCGTCCGGTGAGGAACCGTCGTGCGTGGCGCGGGTCTCCGGCGAGCGGCTGCCGTCCGGAGTGGACCCGCTGTCGGCGCGCGTGCCACCGGCGTCGGCGGTGCTGTGCGGGGTGCCCGCGTCGGCGCGACCTCCGCCCGCATCGGCAGTCGAATGTGGAGCGCCCGCGTCGGCTGTCGAGTGTGGAGTGGTCGCGTCGGTCCGGACAGGGTCGACCTGGGTCGGCTCCGCGCGTACCGGCTCGCCTCGCGTGGCGTCGGGCGGTGGCGCGTCCGCGCGGACCTGTTCCGGCGCGCGGGTTTCCGCCCGCGTGCCGTCGGGCGGCGCGGTGTCGGCGCGGCCCTGGTCGGGCGTGGCGGTCTCGGCGCGCGGGCCGTCCGGCGTGGGCTCGGCGCGCACCGGCTCGCGCGCACCGCCGCCGTCGCTTTCCGTCCGCGTGGTCGACCCGCCGTCGTCCGTGCGCGTCGTGCCGCCGTCGTCGGTCCGCGAGGTGGAACCGTCGCGGGCCGTGCCGCCGTCCTGAGTGGAGCCGTCCTGCGTAGAGCCCGTGTCGCGGGCGGTGCCGCCGTCTTGCGTGGAGCCGGAGTCGCGAGTGGAGCCGGTGTCACGGGACGAGCCGGTGTCACGGGACGAGCCGGAGCCGGATGTCGCGCCGTCGCCGGCCCGGCCCGTCGAGCCCGTGCCGGACGTGCCGCCGGAGCCGGTGGTCGAGGTGCCGCCGCGGTTTCCGGTGCCGCCCTGCTGCCCGCCCTGCTGCTGCGGCGCGCCCTCGGTGAGGTGGCTGGGCGGTGCGAGCGTCTGGGTGCCGGTGCCGGCACCTTCAGCGTGGGCGCCAGCCGGGGCTTCGGCACGGGCGCCGTCGGGCAGCGCGCCCGGCAGGCCGGCGCCGTCGAGGCCGTGCGCGCCGCCGAAGAGGTTGGCGTCGCCGCGCCAGGTTGCGATGTCAGCCCTGAGCCCGGCCCGCCCGTACCCGCCGAAGTCGGTGATCATCGCACCGAACAGCGCGGCAGGCGTCATGCCGTGCTTCATGCCCTCCCAGGTCATGCCGCTGTACAGGCCGTTGCGCTGCGCCCACTCGGTGCCGCCCATGAGGTCGATGAGCCGGTCCCGGCCGAGCTGGAGGGCGTTGCTGCCGAACTGGCCGCCCATGAAGGCGAGGCCGCCCGCGAGGCGGTTCTGGATGCCCATCTGGAGCGGGCCGCCGAGGGCACCGGCGATGAACCCGTCGAAGATCTCGCGCGCGAACCTGTTGCCCCAGTTTTCGGTGAACGGGTCGTGGCCCTCCGCCGCCTGGATGAGCGTGATGCCACCCTTGGTCACGCCCATGAAGCCGGCATACATCAGGCCGCTCCTGAGGGCGGTCCTGGCGGCGCCCTTGACGCCGGCGTCGATGGTGCGGCGGATACCCGCCTTGATGGTCTGCTCCCACATCCGCTGGAGCAGCTTCTTCATCACCTGGATGATCGCCCAGCGGCCGGTGGCCATCGCCCCGGCGCCGCTGATCGCGCCGATGCCAGTCCAGAAGGTGAGTAGCAGCTGCACGAGCGCGATGCCGACCATGATGAGGTTGACGATGGCCATGTAGACGGCCATCTCGATCTCCAGCGCCTTGCCGTGCACGGTCTGCTGGAGAGCGGATATCGCCTCCGTCATGCTGCTGATCTCGTCGAAGTACGCCTGGAGCTGCTGGTGCGTCACCTGCGCGCCGCCGTCGCCCTGCCACGCCTGGAGGTCGGTCAGGTAGGGGCGGATCTCCTCCAGGTGATCGGCGTACAGGTCGGCGGCGCTCTGGTACGCGTCGGCGAGATCGAAGAGCCGGTCGTGGCGTGCCTCGGGAAACATCAGCACGCTCTCGACGAAGAAGCTGCCGGCACCCGGAATCCACTCGTCGAGACTCTGGAAGAACTCCCGAATCTCGAGCAGGATGTCCTGGGACTCGGCCACGCTCACCCTTTCGGTCGGATCGGGTCGGTCGGATCGTCGGGAGTCTCGCCATTGTAAGAGGTCGTTGCCCGGGCGTGGCGCTACCGGTTCGTGATCTGTTGCTGGTTGGGTGCCGGTCATGAGACGCGGCGGGCAAGGTCACCGGACCTACAGCGTGGCTGTCTTCGTGGTGCTCGCCTCCCTCGACAACGTCGCGATCGGTCTGGCGCCGCCGCTGTACGGGAAAATCGGCGACGCGCTGGAGGTGCCGGAGAGCGCGATCGGGCTCGTTACAGCGGTCACGTTTCTGGTCAGTGCGATCGCGGCCGTCGGCTGGGCGTACACGGGCGACCGGGGCAACCGGAAGCCGCTGCTGATGACGGGCACGCTGCTGTGGGCGGCTGGCACCGCTGGCACCGCGTTGTCGGGCGGTTACGCGGCGTTCTTCGCTGCTCAGGTACTGGCGGCGATCGGGTTGGGCGCGGTGGCGTCGGTCGGGTTTTCCGTGGTCAGTGACCTGATCTCGCCTCGGCGACGGGGTCTGGTGATGAGCCTGTGGGGCCTGTCACAGGGCGTCGGCACGCTGGCCGGCACGCTTGTTGGTGGCTTGCTCGGCCGTGGCGACTGGCGGCTGCCTTTCCTCACTCTCACCGTCGTCGGTCTGGTCGCCACCGCCGCGTACCTGTTCACGTACGACATCCGGCGCGGGCAGAGCGACACCGAGCTGAAGGGCGTGCTGGCGCGCGGCGGAGACTACGACTACCGGATCAGCCGCTCCGACCTGCCGACCATCCTGCGGCGGCGCACCAACGTCTGGCTGGTGTTGCAGGGCGTGACGGCGCAGATGGCGTTCGGTTCGCTGGTGTGGCTGCCGGTGCTCTTCCGGGAGCGGGCCGAGGCGCAGGGGTACAGCGAGGACACCGCGATCGTGGTGGGCAGCGTCTTCGCGATCCTCTTCCAGCTCGGCGGCGCACTGTCGATTGTGGGCGGTCTGGTGGGTGACCGGCTGCAACGGCGTACACCTCGGGGCCGGGCCCTCGTCGCGGCGGTGGGCGTGCTCGCGGCGCTGCCGTTCTACTTCGTGCTGTTCTTCGTGCCGTTGCGCGTGGACGTGCCGGACGGCGCCCCAGCCGGGGCGGTGATCCGGGCTGTGCTCGGCAGCGTGGTGACCGAGCCGACGGTGGGGCTCAGCCTCCTGGCGGCGATCGTGGCGCTGGCGCTGACCTCGGCGAACTCGCCGAACTGGTTCGCCCTGATCGCGGACGTCAACCTGCCCGAGCACCGCGGCACGGTGTACAGCCTGGGCAACCTCGCGAACGGCGTGGGCCGCGCGGCCGGGAACGGCATGGTTGGTGTGGTCTTCCGGGCCTTGCAGGGGCCGTTCCCACCGCCGTTGAACTACGCGGTCGGGCTGGCCGCGTTCCAGCTGTTCTTCGTGCCGACCGGCATCATGTACTGGCTCGCGTCCCGGACCTCGCCGCGCGACATCGCCGAGGTGCACGCGCTGCTCGAAGCCCGCGCCGAGCGGGCGGCGGAAACCGCCGCCCGCTAGCACCGCGCTAGACCGCCCAGACCGTCACGTCCTGGGGGACGCGGCCGGCCTCGTCCAAGGGGGAGCTGGAGAGCAGGGGGGTCAGGCCGGTCGGGAGGGGAGCCGGCTCGGGGCCGAAGTTGGTCAGCACGTACACGTCGCTGTTGCGGAAGGCCAGCAGGTCTTCGCTGGTGGTCTCCCAGGACAGCGAGCCGGTGCCGAGCGTGTGCTGGGCGCGCAGCCGCAACGCCGCCCGGTACAGCTCGTACGTCGAGCCGGGGACGCCGCGCTGCCGGTCGACCGCGTACTCCGCCCAGCTCGGCGGCTGCGGCAGCCAGCTCGCGTCGGTGGGGCCGAAGCCGTACGACGGCGCGTCCGCTTCCCACGGGATCGGCACGCGGCAGCCGTCGCGCCCCTTCGCCTTTCCGCCGGTGCGGCGGAACATCGGGTCCTGCCGCGCCTCGTCGGGCACCGCGAGATGCTCGGGCAGGCCCAGCTCCTCGCCCTGGTACAGGTAGGCCGAGCCGGGCAGGCCCAGCATCAGCAGGGTGGCCGCCCGCGCGCGGCGCAGGCCGAGCACGGGGTCTGGCTGCGGGTCGTCGGGGCCTATGCCGGACGGGCGGGGCGTGCCGACGGGCAGGCCGAGGCGCGACGCGTGCCGCACCACGTCGTGGTTCGACAGCACCCATGTCGTTGGCGCGTCGACCGCCGCGCTCGCCGCCAGCGACCTGGTGATCACCGCGTACTGCGCGTCGGCGCTCCAGGACGCCTCCAGGTACTCGAAGTTGAACGCCTGGTGCATCTCGTCGGGCCGCACGTAGGCCGCCAGCCGCTCTGCGGGCTGCACCCACGCCTCGGCGACGAGGACGCGTTCGCCCTGGTACTCGTCGATCAACCGTCGCCAGTCGCGGTAGATCTCGTGTACGGCATCCTGGTCCCACATGGGCGGCCGCGGGCGCTCGGCTTCGGTGCCGGTCAGCAGCTCGGCGGGGTAGTGCCAGTCGGCGAGGTCGGCCTGCTTGACCAGGCCGTGCGCGACGTCGACGCGGAACCCGTCGACGCCCCGGTCGAGCCAGAAACGCAGGATATCGAGGAACTCGGCGCGCACCTCGGGGTGGTCCCAGTTCAGGTCGGGCTGTGCGGCGTCGAACAGGTGCAGGTACCACTCACCGTCCGGCACCTGCGTCCACGCCGGCCCGCCGAACGTGCTCTCCCAGTTGTTGGGCTTTTCGGGGCGGAAGATGTAGCGCGCGCGCTCCGGGCTGCCCGGGCCGGCGGCGAGCGCCGCGCGGAACCAGGGGTGCTCGCTCGACGTGTGGTTGGGCACCAGGTCGACGATCACCCGCAGTCCGCGTTCGCGGGCGGCGGCGAGGAGCTTGTCGGCGTCTTCGAGGCGGCCGAAGACCGGATCGACGTCGCGGTAGTCGGACACGTCGTAGCCGGCGTCGGCCTGCGGGGACGGGTAGAACGGCGAGAGCCACAGCGCGTCGACGCCCAGCTCGACGAGGTGGTCGAGGCGGGCCGTGATGCCGGGCAGGTCGCCGACGCCGTCACCGTCGGAGTCGGCCCAGGATCGCGGGTACACCTGGTAGATAACCGCGTGGCGCCACCAGGGCGCGCTGCGGGCTTCCCGCGGAGACGAGGAGCGCAGCGGAGCGTCTTCGTGGGGTGCCTTCTGCTCTGGCATGGGATCTAGTGTGCCCGAGGCGGTGCGGTGGATTCACGCACGATGAGACGTGTTGGCAGGATCACGGTCTCGTCGACCGGGCCGTCGGCCTGCGTGAGAGGGCGCAGCAGCGTCGCGGCCGCAAGCCGACCCTGCTCGACGGCCGGCTGAGCAACGGTGGTGAGCCCCACCACGCCCGCGAGGTCGTGGTCGTCGATGCCGATCACGCTGACGTCGGCGGGTACCCGCAGACCGGCCTGGCGCAGCGCGGCCATCGCGCCCATGGCGATCTCGTCGCAGGCCGCGAAGATCGCGGTCGGTGGCGCGCCGCGCCGCAACAGCTCGGCCACCGAGCGCCCGCCGCCGGCGACGGTGAACTCCGCCTCGACGTCGAGCTGCGGGTCGGGCTCGACGCCCGCCGCCAGGAGCGCTTGGCACCAGCCCCGGCGCCGGTCAATGTGTGTGGTGAAGGCCAGCTCGTCGGAGGGGTCGCCGGAGATGTGCGCGATCCGCCGGTGTCCGAGCCCGATGAGATGTTCGGTCGCGGTACGCGCCGCCGCGACGTCGTCGATCCGGATACTGGGCCAGCCGGGCACCCGGGTGCCGGAGCTGACCGTGACCCCGGGCAGCCTGAGCCCGGTGACGGAGGTGAGGTCGTCGGTGAGCAGCGGGGTGGCCACGAGCATCACCGCGTCGACACGCTTGTACAGGGCGGAGGTGTGCAACAGTCGCTGGCGTTCGTGCTCGCTGCCGCCGAGGTTGTAGAGGAGCAGGTCGTAGCCGGCCTGGTGGAAGGCGTCCTCCGCGGCCTCCACCACGGTGGCGAAGAACCACCGGGTGATCCTCGGCACGACGACCGCCACCGACCGGGTCTTGCCACCGGCCAGCCGGGACGCGCTGGGCGAGGCGATGTACCCGAGCTGCGCGGCCGCCTCCAGTACCCGGGACCGGGTGGCCTCGGACACTGTTGGCAGGCCGCGCAACGCTCGGGAAACGGTGGCCGTCGACACTCCGGCCAGCCTCGCGACGTCATCGATCCGAGGCACGCCGCACCCTTTCGGTAGCTAGCCCTTGACGCTGCCGGTGAGCAGGCCGCGGACGAAGTACCGCTGGAGGGACAGGAACACGATCAGCGGGATGACGATTGCCACGAAGGCGCCGGAGGTCAGCCGTTGCCATTCGTTGCCTCGGGTGCCGGCCAGCTCCGCCAGCCGTACCGTCAGCGGTGCGGTTTCGTCGCTGCCGCCGGCGAAGATCAGCGCGACCAGCAGGTCATTCCACACCCAGAGGAACTGGAAGATCGTCAGCGACGCGAGCGCCGGCGTGATCAGCGGGAGGACGATGGTCCGGAAGATCTTCGCGTGGCTGGCGCCGTCGACCCTGGCCGCCTCCATAAGCTCACCGGGGAGCTGGGAAACGAAGTTGTGCAGCAGGAAGACGGCGAACGGCAGCGCGAAGCAGGTGTGCGCGAACCACACCTGGACGAACTTCTGCTCGTCGTCGAGTTGCCATGCGGGCATCAGCGTGATGCCGGCGAGGGTGACCCCGCGGGAGAAGAAGCTCAGCAGCGGCACCAGCGCCATCTGGAGCGGTACGATCTGCAGCGCGAAGATCCCCACGTAGATCCAGTCGCGGCCGCGGAACCTGATCCAGGACAGCGCGTACGCCGCCATCGCCGCGAACGCGATCGGGAAGAGCACCGAGGGGATCGTGATGACTACCGAGTTGACGAAGTAGTTGGCCAACCGCCCGGACGAGGCGGACTGGCCGAAGAGCACCTCGTTGTAGTTCTCCAGCGTGAAAGCGGGGTTGCTGAAGAACGTCCACCACCCGGTGGTCTTGATGTCTTGCTCCGGTCGCAGCGACGAGACGAACAGCCCGAACGTCGGGATCGTCCAGAGCAGCGCGATGATGATCGAGACGATCGTGGCCGTCCGGGTGTTCAGCCGCTTGCGGACCCGGCCGGCGGCCGTCCGCGGCTGCTCCTGCGCGGTCGTGCCCGGCAGTACCGGTGTCGTGGTTGCCATGTCAGATCTCCCGCTGCTTCCGGAGGTTGCGGATCTGGAAGATCACGATGGGGATGACCAGCAGGAACAGGAAGACCGCGAGGGCCGAGCCCTGCCCGGTCTCCTGGTACCGGAAAGACTGGTTGTACATCTCGAGCGCGATCACGTTGGTGTCGTAGTTGCCGTTCGTCATGGTGCGCACGATGTCGAAGATCTTCATCGTGGCGACCGTGATGGCGACGACAACGACGATCAATGCCGGCCGGATGCTCGGCATCGTCACCCGCCAGAACATCTGCCACGCGGTGACCCCGTCGAGGCGGGCGGCCTCGACGATGTCGGCCGGGATCGCTTTGATCGCGGCGGAGAGGATGACCATGGCGAAACCCGCCTGGATCCACACCATGACCACGATCAGCAGCAGCGTGTTGAGCGGCGAGTCGAGCAGCCACTGCTTCGGCGTGCCGCCGAACCAGACCACGATCTGGTTGAGCAGGCCGATCTGGTTCTGCTCCTCCGACCGGAACGCGTACACGAACTTCCAGATGATGCTGGCGCCGACGAACGAGATCGCCATTGGCAGGAAGATCAGCGATTTGGCGACCGCCTCCAGGCGTGCCTTGTCGACCAGTACCGCGTATAGCAGCCCGACCGACGTGGCCACCGTGGGCACCAGCACCACCCACAGGAGGCTGTTGAGCAGCACCTTGACCGCGTCGTTGTTGGTGAACATCCAGCTGTAGTTGGCGAACCCGACCCACTCCGAGCTGTCGCCGTTCATGAATGACAGCACGGTCGTACGGACCGCTGGCACGACTAGCCCGATGGCGAGCAGCACCAGCACCGGGAACAGGAAGAACAGCGCGTGCCCGTACTCGCGCGGCTTGCGCGGCCTGACAGCCGACGCCGGTAGGTCACCGGCCGCTACGGCCACGAGCCGGCGCTCCCGCCGGCGACCGAAGAACGCGGGCACGGTGTCCAGCAGCAGCAGGAGCCCCCCGACCACCACGACGAACGCGATGAGCCCGTACAGCAGCATGGTCAGTTTTGGAGAAATGTCCTCGAATTCCATCCACCCTCCCGAGGGGATCGGCCGGCCCGGACCTCAAGGAGGTCCGGGCCGGCCATCGCGGCGTCACCTTCGGATCCCGGTGGGAGCCGTTGTGACCAACGGCGGCGATTGACCCGAATGCCGGGGGCGGTCACCTTCGGATCCCGGTGGGAGCCGTTGCGACCAACGGCGGCGATTGACCCGAATGCCGGTTTGGTTTACTTCCAGGAACTCTCGACGGTCGAGAGAGTGGTGGCGGTGTCCCTGCCGTTGATCCAGTCGACCATGCCGCGCCACAGCGTGCCGGCGCCGACGGCCGACGGCATCAGGTCGGACCCGTCGAACCGGAGCACCTTGCTCTGGTCCTGCAGGATCTGGACTGACAGCTTGTCGATCGGGTTGGCGAAGTTGTTGATGTCCGCGCCCCGGCTGCCGGAGACCCAGTTGCCGAGCTTCGCGCGGCTGTTGGCGTAGTCCGGGGTAGCCAGGTAGTTCTGAACCGCCTGGACCTCGGGACGGTCGGCGAAGGCGACGGTGAACTCACCAGCGGCCAGCACCGGCTCGCCCTTGCTCGGGTCGACGGCGGGGAAGTAGAACGCGAACACGTCGCCGTCCTCCGCCACCTTGGTGCCCTCGGGCCACTGGTTGGCGTAGAACGACGCCTGCCGGTGCAGGGAGCACTTGCCTTCCAGGATCGGCAGACCAGCCTCCTGGAACGAGGTCGTCGAGATGCTCTTGACCTCGCCGAAGCCGCCGTTGACGTACTTCGGGTTCTTGAGGATCTCACCGGCCTGGTTCATCGCCGTTGCGACCTGGGGAGCATTGAACGGGATCGCGTGGGTCACCCACTGGTCGTAGACCTCGGGGCCTGCGGTGCGCAGCATGAGGTCTTCGAGCCAGTCGGTCGCCGGCCAGCCGGTGGCGTCACCGGACTCGATACCGGCACACCACGGCTTTTGATCGGTACTCGCGATCTTGTCACTCAGCGAGATGAGCTCGGCCCAGGTCTTCGGGACCGCGTACCCCTTCTCCTGGAACTGCTTCGGCGAGTACCAGACGAAGGACTTGACGTTGGAGCCGAGCGGCGCGCCGTAGAACGTGCCGTCGACGGTGCTGTACTTCAGCCAGTCGGCCGGGTAGTTGGCCTCGGCCGCCGACTTGGTGTCGGCGGGGGCCGCCTTGAGCTTGCCGGCCTTGGCGAACGTGGCCAGCAGACCCGGCTGCGGGATGAACGCGATGTCGGGGGCGTTGCCGCCGTCGACACGCACCTGGAGTTGGGCCTCGAACTCGCCGCTGCCCTCGTAGTCGATATCGATCCCGGTGCACTCGGTGAACTGCTCCCAGGACTGCTCGAGCAGGTCGGCCTCGGTGTCACGGATGGACGCGTAGATCGAGACCTTCTTGCCGTCGTTGCCGTCGTACTTGTCAAAAGCGGCGCAGTCCGCCGAGTCTCCGTTGCCACTTCCGCTGTCGTCACCGCCGCATGCGGCGGCGCTGATCGCCAGTCCTACCACGCTGGCGATCACGAGGGCTTGGCGTGGTCTGGGAAAGACCGCCATGCCGTCCTCCTTCCTTGCCGGTGCGCCGGCCCGCGCACCGGTCCCGACTGAGTGGGGCGTCGTCCTCACATGTAAGCGCTTGCACGATCTTTCGTCCAGGCTTTCGGGGGACACGCGCCGTAACGATTCGGAAACTTTGGGAGCGCTTCCAGTGGCTCGTGGATCGGGTCTTCACAGATCTGAAGGTTTCTGCCAAGCTACTCATCTATATGGAAGGTTTTCACCATAGGAGGTCTTGGATGTACAGACGTACGCTCGCGATCCTCGCCGCGCTGGTCGCCGTAGCGGCCGCGGTCGTGGTGAACCCCGGCACGGCGCAGGCCGCACCGGCGTTCAAGGTGCCATTCCCCTGTGGACAGTCGTGGTCCGGGCAGACGCGCAGCAACCACAGCCCCGCGAACGCCCTCGACTTCAACCGCGCCGACGACCTCGGCGACCCAGTCGTCGCGAGCGCACCCGGCACCGTCGACCGGGTCACCGACCTGGGCAGCACGAGCTACGGCAAGTACGTGCGCATCAACCACGGGAGCGGGTACACGACGTACTACGCGCACCTCAACGGGTTCAACGTCTCCGTCGGGCAGACCGTCGGATACGGCTCCGTGCTCGGCTGGGTTGGTAACACCGGCGGCTCCAGCGGCCCGCACCTGCACTACGAGCAGCGGCAGGGCGGCAGCGACATCCAGATCCGCTTCAACGGCGCCCTCGCGCTGTACTGGGGCACCAAGACGTACACCAGTGACAACGCCTGCTCCGGCGGCAACACCGGCGCGGGCACGGTCAACACGGCCGGCGCGGCTCTGACGGTCCGTTCCGGGCCGGGCACCGGGTACAGCGCGGTCGGCAGCGTCGCCGACGGCGCCAGCGTCACCATCTACTGCCAGACCACCGGCACCACGGTCACCGGCACGTACGGCACGAGCAACATCTGGGACCGCATCGGCAGCGGCCGGTTCGTGTCGGACACGTACGTGTACACCGGTTACGACGGCTTCATACCCAGCGTCCCCCGCTGCTGAGCTCGTCGCTACGCTCCTCAGTCCAGACGCTGCCGCGCCAGCTCACTCGCCGACCTGGGTTCTTAGGGTCGGCTCGCTCGCGCGGCGCTGAAAGGCAACGTCTTCCCTCGTCGCTACGCTCCTCAGTCCAGACGCTGCCGCGCCAGCTCACTCGCCGACCTGGGTTCTTAGGGTCGGCTCGCTCGCGCGGCGCTGAAAGGCAACGTCTTCCCTCGTCGCTACGCTCCTCAGTCCAGACGCTGCCGCGCCAGCTCACTCGCCGACCTGGGCCGGATCGGGGCGAGCCGGTCGCGGTGCGCCCGGATCCGGCCCAGGTCGAGGGCGACCGTGGCATGCCGCCCCATCCGGGGTGTCACCGGGTCGGTGAACTCCTCCTCGGTCATGGCCTGAAGCGCGCTCAGCGCGGCGGCGACCAGCGCGGTCGAGGTGAGCAGGGTGATGGGCACGACCAGTAGCGACGGGTTGATGCCCTCCACCCGGCCCTCGCCCATCGGCCACAGCCGCACCCGCATCGCTGCCATCCCGGTGTAGTGCATGCCGCAGACGGCGACGCCCATGATGCCCGAGGCGATGACGATCGCCCGCCAGCCGCGGATGGTGACCGTGAACCAGAGCGCCACCGTCGACGCGACGACGGCGATGATCCCGGAGGCGGCGACCATCCCGAGGTCGTACTCGATCCGCCCGGCCACCCGCACGGCCGCCATCCCGGTGTAGTGCATGGCCAGCACGCCGCAGCCGGTCAGCAGCCCACCGCCCGCGACGCGGCCGGCGGAGCGGCGGCCGTGCCCCGCGATGAAGAGCCCGGCACCCACGGTGGCGATCGCGATCACCAGGCTCGCAGCG
This sequence comes from Micromonospora sp. CPCC 206061, assembly GCF_036906915.1. Taxonomy (NCBI): domain Bacteria; kingdom Bacillati; phylum Actinomycetota; class Actinomycetes; order Micromonosporales; family Micromonosporaceae; genus Micromonospora; species Micromonospora sp. CPCC 206061. The sequence continues at coordinate 49,018 of NZ_JBAKHX010000030.1, read as the reverse complement.
GTCAGGAACGGGTCGTACCGGACAGGGCTCACCGGCACGTCGAAGCCGAGCATCGCGGTGAAGTGCATCAGCCAGATCGCGGCCCCTCCGATGGAGACCGCGGCGAGGACCAGCCAGCGGGCGCGACGGCGGCGGGTGCGGGCCTCCCGGGCGCGCGTGGTGCAGACGAGACCCAGGAACGAGCCCAGAAAACTTATGAGGTACGCGACGACGGGACTGACCACGCCGTGCGTGAGGTGATGGATTTCGGCCACGGTGGCGATTCAGTCATGCCACAAGGCGGGCTAGCCGGACATTCTGTGCGCCTGCCAGCAGAATGCGGCGCTGAGGTCGCCGCACCGGGCCCCACCGTCGGGGAGGACGTAGCTGCCCGGATACGGCGACCTCAGCGGGTCAGTCGGCACGGATTAGGGATATTGGCGGGTTACGTGAAGAGGCTGACCCCGCCGGGGCCCACGAGCAACCCCACGATGATGAGGACGACGCCCCACAGGATCTGCCGGCGGAACAGCGCGAGTACGCCGGCGACCACGAGAATCACTGCGAGAATCCACAGAAGTAAGTCCATGCCGGAGAAGTACCCGAGGGTCGCGGCCCGGAAACCTGGTGATCAGCCCAGGTGAAACACGCTGTACGCCTGCTTGATGACCGGGTGGGCGACGTTGCGCACCCGCACCCCGCCCGGCGTCGTGCCGCGCTCGGTGCCGGCGTGCGCGTGGCCGTGTACCGCCAGCGCGGTGGGCGCCGAATCGATGGCCTGGCCCAGCAGGTACGAGCCGAGGAACGGGTAGATCTCCGGCGGCTCGCCGGCGAGCGTGTCCGGCACCGGGGCGTAGTGGGTCAGCGCCACCCGCACGTCGCAGTCGAGGTCGCGCAGCGCGGCACCGAGTTGCTCGGCCGTGACGCTGGTGGTGCGCACGAACGCCTTCATCTCCGGCTCGCCGAACTCGCTGGCGCACTTGCCGGCGAACCCGCCACCGAAGCCCTTGGCGCCGGCGATACCGAGCACCCCGCCGGGGGTGTCGACCCGCGTGCTGTCGCCCTCCAGTACCGCGATCCCGGCGTCGGTGAGCACCTTGACCACCTGCGGCACCTGGTCGCAGTGGTGGTCGTGGTTTCCTAGGACGGCCACCACGGGCACGCCCAGCCCGCCGAACTCGGCGGCGACGCAGCGCGCCTCGGACTCGGTGCCGTGTCGGGTGAGATCGCCGGCGAGCAGCAGCACGTCGGCCTGCTCGGGCAGGTGCTCAAGGGCAGGTCGGAACCGGCCGACGACGTCCTGGTCCATGTGCACGTCGCCGACCGCGGCTACGCGGATCATGGAAGCTCCTCCGCCTCGGTCGGGGCATTCGCCCGGGTCACCCCGATGTCGATCGACAGCGGGACGTCCGGGAAGCTCTCGTGTACCAGGCGCAGGATCTCGTCTCGGCGCTGGCGGCTCTCCACCTCGCCGCACAGCGCGAGTACCCGCTCCCGGCGTACTACTTTGATGCCCTGCTCGGCGAGACCACCATGCTCGGTGAGCAAGCGCTGCACGGCGGCCTCGGTGTATTCGTCGATCATCGCGACAGCTCCGTCTTCTGGGGCACCACCTCAAGCCGGTCGAGCAGCACCAGGAACGCCTCCGCATACGGCGACGCGGCGGTCTCCTTGCGGACCTGGTCCCAGTCGATCTGCTCGCGCAACGACCGGGCGAGCGGCAGCCCGCGCGCGAAGTCGCAGTAGTGCTGCGAGTAGCTGAGCAACTTGTGCACCATCAGCTGGGTCGCCGACAGGCAGGGCATCTGGATGGCGTCCACCGGGCGGATCACCCCGCCCGACAGCGTCTCGTCGGTCACCGGCGTCTCGATGGGGCGGTGGATCAGATCCACCATGTGACCGTGCTCGTCGTATACCTTGACCAGCCAGTCCTCCGGTGGCCGCTCGGCTGTGAAGCCGGCGGCCACCAGCGCCTCCAGCGCCGGGTCGACGTCGCGCTCCCGGATGAGAAAGTCGACGTCGTGGTCGCCGGAGTGCCCGCCGTGGGCGTAGACGGCGAAGCTCCCGCCGAGAACGAACGGCACATCCGCCTGTTTCAGCGTGGCGGCAACGCGCTTCAGGGTCTTTAGCAGGCCTACGTCAACGCCATTGGTCATCAGCTACGAGTACCCGTGGCCGCTCGACTTCACACCTTGGGCCAGCGCTACGCCGCGTCCTCGCCGAGCTGGCCGCGGAGCTTGACGAGCGCCCGGGCGAGCAGCCGCGAGACGTGCATCTGCGATACGCCGATCTGCTCCGCGATCTGCGACTGGGTCATGTTGCCGTAGAACCGCAGTGTCAGGATCCGTTGCTCGCGCTTGTCGAGCGTGGCGAGTGCCGGGCCGAGCGCGACCCGCAGCTCGGCGAGCTCGAACTCGGCGTCCTCGCTGCCCAGCAGGTCGCCCAGCTCGGTGGCGCGGTCGCCGTCGCTGGTCGGCGTCGACAGCGACACCGCGTTGTACGCACGGGCACCCTCCAGCCCTTCCAGTACCGCTTCCTCGCTGATCCCGAGGTGTCCCGCGAGGTCGGCGACGGTAGGCGAGCGGCCGAGCGACTGGAGCAGTGTGCTGGTCGCCTCTGAGATGGACAGGCGCAGTTCCTGGAGCCGGCGCGGCACCCGGATGTCCCAGGTGCGGTCGCGGAAGTGACGCTTGATCTCGCCGATGATGGTGGGTATCGCGTACGCGGCGAACTCGACGCCGCGCTCGGAGTCGAACTTGTCGATGGCCTTGATGAGCCCGACGGTGGCGGTCTGCGCCAGGTCGTCGATCGGCTCGCCGCGACCGGCGAAGCGGTTCGCCAGGTGATTGGCCAGCGGCAGCCAGGCCTCGATCACCTGATCGCGGACCCGGGCACGGGACGGGTGGCCCGCGGGCAGTGACGTCATCACGGCCAGCAGTTGGCTGGCGATATCGGTGTGGTGCCGCTGGTTGAGCGGAGTGGTCGGCACGGCGGTGGTCGGCACGGCGGTCCCCCTGTTGTCAGTTGTGGACACGGCCATAAAACGTGCTTGATTGACTGATCAGATACCGACCATAAACCAGATGGGCACGAGAAATCTAGCCGAAAGGACGATGTATAAAGGGTTCTAAAGGGCTAAAAGGGACTTTTTAACAATAGGTGGCGACACCTCAGTACCGTTGGTTGACATGGTTCCCACCGTCCATCCGCCTCGCCGGCCGCGCATCATCGCACTCGTCGGCGTCGACGGCTCGGGCAAGACCACCCAGGCCCATCGGCTCGCCACCGCGCTGACCGATTACGGCATCCCCGCTAGGTACTGGCAGAACGCCGGCGGTCGCCGCTGGCTCGGGCGGCTGGCCCGCCACCTCGGCAGGCGCGACGCCCAAGACCTGCTCGGCCGCACCGGCCTACTCTGGTTCGAGTCGTGGCTGCGCTGGCTGGCGATCGCGCGGGCACTACTGCGTTCGACCCTCACCGGGCAGGTGGCGGTGATGGACCGGTACGCGGTGTGCCAGTACGCGAGCATCCGCACCCAGGTCGGCGGCGGCCGGGGCGAGTGGCTGGCCCGCCTGGCGTATGCGGTGTTTCCGCGGCCGGACGTGACGTTCTTCCTCGACGTGCGCCCCGGTGAGGCGTACCAGCGCATCGAGCTGCGCGGCACCGACCACGAGACCGTCGACTACCTCGCGGCGGCCGGCGCGGCGTACCGGTCGCTGCCGGAGCATCCGACGTTTCGGGTGATCGACGCCAACGGCACCCCGAACGAGGTGACCCGCCAGATCCACGAGCAGCTGGGCGTGCTGGGCGGCCCGGCCGGCCGGGAGCTTCAGGCCCTGCCGTAGACCGGGATCGCCGCACCGCTGGTCGGCGCCGACTCGTCGCTCGCAAGGTGGAGGATGACCGGGGCGATCGCCTCTGGCTGTACCCAGCGGGAGTGGTCGGCGTCTGGCTGTGCGGCCCGGTTGGCTGGAGTGTCGATCACGCTCGGCACCAGGGTGTTGCACCGCACACCCTTCTGCCGGTACTCGGCGGCGACCGCGTTCGAGAACGCGAGCACCGCCGCCTTCGCGGTGATGTAACCGGCGGCGCCCGCGAATGGCGTCAGCGCCGCCCGCGACGACACGCACACCACCGCGCCGCCGCCAGCCGCGAGCAGGTGCGGCAGCGCGGCGTGCGTCACGAGGTAGGTGGAGCGCAGGTTGAGCGTGAGCATCGCCTCGAAATCCTCGAACGGGGTCTCGTGCACCAGCCCGCTCGACGCGTACCCGCCGACGAGGTTGACGACCGCCCGCAGCGGCGCGGCGGCCTCGCCCGCCGCGGTGGCCACCGCCGTATCGACGGACGCGGCGTCGTTCAGGTCCGCGGTCACGTACGTCGCGTCGCCGCCTTTCCCGGGCGCCGACCGCACGGGTGCGACCACACGCCAGCCCGCCGCCGCGAAGGCGGCCGTGACCGCGCCGCCGAGCCCGCCAGTACCGCCGGTGACTAGCACCGTCCTGTCCGCCATGCGTCACACCGTATCGCCGGGCCGGATGAGCCGAACGTGGTAGGCGAATGGCACGGTTGGATCGCTATTCTGGCGCCCACGCACGCCCAGTTGGGCGTACCTTCTCAGTACTTGACGGTCACGGTTGACGGTCCGGGTAATCTGAAAGTAAGTTTCATCCGTGGCGAAGACGACGAAGGTTTCTGCGACGCATGAGTCGAGCGGGCTGATCGTTCACATCAGCGGCCTGCTGCCGTCGCTGTCGCCGGCCGAGCAGCGCGTCGCCCGCCTCGTCGTGGCCGATCCCGCCGACGCCGCCCGCCGCACGATCACCGACCTCGCCACCGCAGCCGAGACCTCCGAGGCCACCGTCATCCGGTTCTGCCGGTCGGTCGGCATGGAGGGGTACCCGCAGCTGCGCATCCGCCTCGCGGCCGAGGCCGCCCGCCGCGTCGAGCCGCCTGACGCCCGGGTCGTCGGTGGCGACATCCCGCCCGGCGCCGACCTGGCCCAGATCATCGCCACGATCGCGTTCAACGACGCGCGCGCCGTCGAAGAGACCGCCGAGCAACTCGACCCCGCCGTGTGCGAGCAGGTGGTCGACGCCATCACCGTCGCCGGCCGGATCGACGTGTACGGCGCCGGCGCCAGCGGCTTCGTCGCGTCCGACTTCCAGCAGAAGCTGCACCGCATCGGGCGCACCGCGTTCTACTGGCCCGACATACACACGGCGCTCACCTCGGCCGCGCTGCTCGGCAAGGGTGACATCGCGATCGGCATCTCGCACACCGGCACCACCTCCGACGTGATCGAGGTGCTCCAGCAGGCGCGGGCGCACGGTGCCACCACCGTGGCGCTGACCAACTTCCCCCGCTCGCCGATAACCGAGGTGGCCGACTTCGTGCTCACCACGGCGGCCCGCGAGACCACCTACCGCTCCGGCGCGATGGCCAGCCGGCTGGCCCAGCTCACCGTCGTCGACTGCCTCTTCGTCGGGGTCGCCGCCCGCAACCGGACCAAGGCCCGCCGGGCACTGGAGGTCACCGCCGAGGCGGTGCAGTCGCACCGGGTGACCTCCGTCCGGCGGTCGCGTTGACGGCCGATACGGACGGCCGAGCCGTCGTCCGTATCGGCTCGCCCACCGAGCGGCAGAACCCGCGCAGCGAAGACCTCGACCTGATGTCGACCCGCGACGTGCTCACGGTCATCAACGAGGCCGACCAAGCGGTGGCGCCGGCGGTCGCGGCGGTACTGGACGAGATCGCCGCCGCGGTCGACCTCGCCGTCGCCGCGATACAGGACGGGCACCGAGTGCACTACTTCGGCGCCGGCACGTCCGGGCGGCTGGGCGTGATCGACGTGGCGGAGCTGGCGCCCACCTTCAACACCCCGGCCGACTGGTTTCGCGCCCACCTCGCCGGCGGGCCCGAGGCGATGCACCACGCCGTCGAGAACGCCGAGGACGATGAGGCGGCCGGGGCCGATGAGGCGGCCGCCTCGGTGCGCGCCGGCGACCTCGTCGTGGGCCTGGCGGCCAGCGGCCGCACCCCGTACGTGCTGGGTGCCCTGCGCGCCGCGCGGGTGAACGGCGCCTCCTGCGCGCTCGTGGCCGCCGACCCGGCCGCCGCGGCCGCCGCGGAGGTGGACGTCTTCATCGGCGTCGACACCGGCCCGGAGGTCATCACCGGCTCGACCCGGATGAAGGCGGCCACCGCACAGAAGCTGGTGCTGAACGCGTTCTCCACCGCGGTCATGGTCCGGCTCGGCCGGGTGTACTCGAACCTGATGATCGACTTAGTCGCCACCAACGCGAAGCTGCGCGGCCGGATGATCTCGATCCTCATGGCCGCGACCGACCGGGGCGAAGAGGACTGCCAGCGGGCGCTCGCCGAGGCCGGCGGCGACCTCAAGATCGCGCTCGTGACGCTGATGTCCGGCGCCGACGTCGACGGTGCCAAGGCGGCGCTGGGACGCTCGGCGGGCCACGTTCGCAGGGCCCTGGCTCACCTCGCATAGTGTGCCGCGCCACGGGTATGCCCTGAACAAGCGCTGAACCGTCGACGGCGTACGTGCGTACTGTGAAGTGACGAGGATCGCAGACAGGTAGTGAGCCGGATCGCTGTGCGGGCCAACACCAGGTGATGTCATTGACTGGGCGAAACGTGCACAGTGGCCGTCCAATCCGCCCCCAGGTTGTAGCCGAATCCCTTGATAGAGCGCAGTGCACAGCAAGTACGCACCGGGCTCTCAGCTATTACTCAGGCATTCGTGACACTTTCGACTCACGAGACGGAATCCCAAGCGCGTCTCAACTGTTGTGTAGGTGTCAGCACCGCGGGGGATACCGGAGGTTACGGGGGAGGGCTGATGAACGTCGGGACAGCAGGTAACAAGGCAAGTGGGGCGAGCGAGGGGATCGTGAGCGACGTGGAAAGCAATGTGGTGATGCGCACGGACGAGGTCGCCGAGGAACGCGACCTGGTCGGCGTCTATCTGCACGAGATCTCACGCACGCCGCTGCTCGACGCCGCCACAGAGGTCGACCTCTCCAAGGCGATCGAGGCCGGGCTGTACGCGGAGCACCTCCTCGACGAGGGGAAGGTGCCGCAGGGCGTGGGCGCGGAAGAGCTGGAGCGCCTCGTCATCGAGGGCGAGCGGGCCAAGGATCTGTTCATCAGGGCAAACCTACGGCTGGTCGTGTCGATCGCGCGGCGATACGTGCGGTCTGGCATGCCGATGCTCGACCTGATCCAGGAGGGCAACACCGGCCTGGTGCGCGCGGTCGAGAAGTTCGACTACGAGCGCGGGTTCAAGTTCTCGACGTATGCCACCTGGTGGATCCGCCAGGCGATCAGCCGGGCGATCGCACAGCAGGAGCGCACCGTGCGGCTGCCGGTGCACCTGGTCGAAGACGTCAACCGGATGCGCAACGTCGCCCGCCAGCTCACCCGTGAGCTCGGCAGCGACCCCGAGCCGGAGCAGATCGCGGTCGCGCTGGGCGTGCCCGTCGAGCGGGTGCACGAGCTGGTGCGCTGGTCGCAGGACACCGTGTCGCTCGACACACCGGTCGGCGACGACGGCGACACCAACCTCGGCGACCTGGTGGCCGACAGCGACGCTCCGTCGCCGGAAGAGATCGTGCTCACCGGCCTGGAGCGGCAGCGCATCGAGGGTCTGCTCAACCACCTCGACGACCGGTCGGCCGGCATCATGCGCGCCCGGTACGGGCTCGAAGACGGCCGGGAGCACTCGCTCACCGAGGTGGCGTCGCGGTTCTCGCTGTCGCGGGAGCGCATCCGCCAGCTTGAGATCCAGGCGCTCGGCCGGCTCCGCGAGCTGGCCCGGGCCGAGGGTCTCCAGGCGGCATAACAGCATCGACAAATAGCGAGCGGCCGGCGTCTAGTGTGGGACGCCGGCCGCTCGCCTGTCTATTCAGGGGCTGGTTCAAGCACCCAGCTCCGCGCGGTGCCCGCGGTTCGGGCGGTGCGGCGGCGAACCACTGGGTGCTCCGTTGCGTCAGCGCGAAGTACACGGCCCCACGACACGCCGACACCAACGGGCCGCGGCAGCCGATGCCGCGGCCCGTATGGAACCGAACAGCTAGCGGACGCGGCCGTAGCCGTATGGGGTCATCATGTCGACGCTGGAGAGCTTCACCGATTCGCCGGCCTGCGGGGCATGGATCACCTTGCCACTGCCCACGTAGATGCCCACGTGTCCGAGACCGCTGTAGAACACCAGGTCTCCCGGTTGCAGCGAACCTCGGCCGATGTGTGCCACCTTGTCCCACTGCATCGCGGCGTTGTGCGGCAGTGTCTTGCCTGCGGCCCGCCACGCGGCGAGCGTCAGGCCCGAGCAGTCGTAGCCGTTCGGCCCCTCGGCCGCCCACACGTACGGGGTGCCGATCGCGTTGTATGCGAACCGCACCGCGACGCCCGCCTGGCCAGAGACCGACGGGATCGTGCCGGTGTACGAGCCGCTCGACGTGGTCGCCGAGCCGTACGCCTTCTCTCGCATCTCGTACAGCTTGGCGAGATCCGACTCGATCTTCTTCTTGCCCGTCGCGAGCTCATTCACCTGCGCGGTCTGCTTGGCCTGCGCGATGTCGAGCTTCGACTTCTCGTCGAGATACCGCTGCTGCGTCGCCGTGAAGCCGGCAACCTGGGCCTGGCGGTCGCGGGCCAGCTTGTCGAGTACGCCCAGGCGGTCGACGACGCTGCCGGTGCCGCCTTCAAGCAGTGCGTTGGCGTTGGCCAGCCGGCCAGACCGGTACGCGACGGCGGCCATCCGACCGACCTCCGCGTCGGCGACGGCGAGTTCCTGTTCCAGCGGGCCGAGCTTGGTGGCGACCGCCTGCGCGGCGGCCTTGGTGGTCTTGAGGTCCTCTCCGGCCTTGTTGTACGCCTCGACGATCTTTTCCAGCTCCGTCGACGCCTTGTTGATCTGCTGCGTCAGCTCGCTCGCGGACGGCTCCGCCTGTGCGGCAACCGCCGGCACTGTCAGCCCGATGCCCACACCGAGCAGTACGAGGGCGCGCAGCAGCGTACGCGCGGGTGACAAACGTGACCCCTCTTCCGCAGGCCGCCTACCGGGTTAGCTGACGGATTCGGGCGGGAAGGACGCCCTACCGCACGAGTGCGGATTCACCCCATTGCACAAGGTGGGTCCCCGGTTCGCTCACTGACCGTAGTCGTGATTTGCGATTCGGCAGCACCGGGCCGGCGCCACCCGGGGGAGTGACTGACGACCGGACCAGCCGCTCCAACCTAACGTGATCATCGCTGAGACGAAAGTGGCAGGAGGGTGATTAGTCCATCAAGGTAGGTGTCGTTACCGAGCGTGTTGGATCGAGACCAAACCGTCGCTTGACGACCTTGTTAGTTCTAGTTAAATGACCGGTAACTTGTGATGTAGAACACAAGGAGCGTCGGGCGATGTTGCAGGTGCGGAACCTCGAGGTCGTCTACGACGACGTGATGCTGGTGCTGCGAGGCGTCAGCGTCACAGTCCCGCCTGGCGGGGTCGTCGCGCTGCTTGGCGCGAACGGTGCCGGCAAGACCACCCTCCTGCGCGCGATCACGGGCCTGCTCGACGTGCACGACGGCGAGGTGACGAAGGGCGCGGTGACGCTCGACGGCGTACCCGTGCACCACCTGCGGCCGGCGGCGCTGGTGCGCCGGGGAATCTGCCAGGTGATGGAGGCCAGGCGGATCTTCGCGGAGCTGACCGTCGAGGAGAACCTCCGGATCGGCGGCCACACCAGCCCAGAGCGGATCAAGGCGCGCCTCGACGACGTGTTCGACCTGTTTGCGGTACTCGCCGAGCGGCGCCGCCGGACCGCCGGGTACCTGTCCGGTGGCGAGCAGCAGATGCTGGCGATCGGTCGGGCGCTCATGGCCGACCCGCGCTACCTACTGCTCGACGAGCCGAGCCTGGGGCTGGCGCCGCGGCTGGTGGAGCAGGTGCGCGAGATCATCATGGCGATCAACAAGCGCGGCACCGGCATCCTGCTCGTCGAGCAGAACGCCACGATGGCGCTGTCGATCGCGAGTCACGGGTACGTGCTGGAGACCGGCCGGGTGGTGCTCGACAAGCCGGCCGCGCAGCTGCTCGCCGACGACGACATCCGCGAGTTCTACCTGGGGCTGGGGCGCAAGAGCTTCCGCGACGTGAAGCACTACCGGCGGCGTAAGCGGTGGTTGTCATGACGATCCTCGAGTTCACGGACGTCCACCTCAGCTTCGCCGGCGTGAAGGCGATCGACGGGGTGAGCTTCACGGTGGGGCGGCAGGAGCTCTTCGCGGTCATCGGCCCGAACGGCGCCGGCAAGACGTCCATCTTCAACGTGCTGTCCGGCGTCTACCGGCCCCGGTCCGGCCGGGTGGTCTTCGACGGCACCGACCTGGTCGGCAGGCGGCCGCACCAGATCGCCGCGCTCGGCATGGCGCGCACGTTCCAGAACGTCGAGCTGTTCGCGAACCTCACCGTGCTCGACAACCTGATGCTCGGGCGGCACAACCACATCCATTACGGGCCGCTGTCCGCGATCGCGTGGCTCGGCCGGGCGCGGCGCGCGGAACTCGCCGCCCGCGCCGCCGTCGAGCAGATCGTCGACTTCCTGGAACTGGAGCAGTGGCGCCGCCTGCCGGTCGGGCTGCTGCCGTACGGCGTACAGAAGCGGGTCGAGTTGGGACGGGCGCTCGCCATGGAGCCGAAGCTGCTCCTGCTCGACGAACCGGTCGGCGGGATGAACGTCGAGGAGACCGAAGACATGGCCCGCTTCATCCTCGACATCCGTGACGAGCTCGACATCCCGATCGTGCTGGTCGAGCACGACATGGGCCTGGTGATGGACCTGGCCGACCGGGTCCTGGTGGTCGACTTCGGCAGGGCGGTGGCCACGGGGCCGCCCGCCGACATCCAGCACCACCCGGACGTCATCCGCGCCTATCTGGGCGAGGTGCAACCCACATGACTGAGTCAGCTGGCATGACCTCGACCCAGGTTAAGGCCGCGACGACGATCGCATCTCGGGTACGCGAGCACGCGCGCGCGACACCGGACGCGATCGCCATGCGGGAGAAGGACTTCGGCATCTGGCAGGAGGTCACCTGGGCGGAGTACTGGGACACCGCGCAGACCGTCGCGCACGCGCTGCTGGCACTGGGAATCGAGCCGGGCGACCGGGTGGCCATCCACGCCGAGAACCGCAAGGAGTGGCTCGTCACCGACGTCGCCACCGTCGCGGTACGCGCCGCCACGGTCGGCCTGTATCCGACGAACCCGGCAAGCGAGGTCGGGTACCTGCTGCACCACTCGGGCGCCCGGGTGCTCGTCGCCGAAGACCAGGAGCAGGTCGACAAGGCGCTGGCGGTGCTCGACGACTGCCCCGACCTCGAACGCATCGTCTACCTGGAGCCACGCGGCATCCGGCACCGGTACCGCCACCCGAAGTTGATGTGCTGGGAAGACCTGGTGCTGATGGGCGTGGCGCACCGGGACGCCCATCCGGACGCGCTCGAGGAGCGGATGGCGGCCGCGCGTCCCGACGACATCGCTACCGTCATCTACACCTCGGGCACCACGGGACCGCCGAAGGGCGCGATGCTGTCGGTGTCCAACGTGGACTTCGCGATCCGGTCGCTGGTCGACGGCGGCGGGTTCACGTCGCCACCACCGGGCCCGAGCGACCTGGTGCTGTCGTACCTGCCGCTGTGCCATGTCGCCGAACGCATCTTCACGACGTGGTTCAACGCCGGCGCCGGCACCCAGGTGAACTTCGCAGAGTCGATCGCGACCGTGCAGGCCAACCTGCGCGAGGTACAGCCCACCGTCCTGTTCGGAGTACCCCGGATCTGGGAGAAGATCCTTGCCGGTGTGAGCATCAGGCTCGCCAGCGCTTCACCCCTCAAGCGGCTCAACGCACGGCTCTGGCTCGCGGTGGCCCGGCGGATCGGCGACACGCTGGTGCGCACCGGCGGCACGCACACGCTCGTGACCCGCCTGATGTACGCCGCCGGCTGGCTGTTCTTCTACCGGGCCCTGCGCGAGCGGATCGGGGTCGGGCGGGTGCGGTACGCGGCGTCGGGCGCCGCCCCGATCGCGCCGGACGTGCTGCGGTTCTTCATGGGCATCGGGGTGCCCATGCACGAGGTGTACGGCATGACGGAGAACACCGCCGTGGCGACCGGCAACCAGCCGGGCCGCATCAAGCTCGGCACCGTGGGAGAGCCACACGAGGGTGTGGAGCTGCGGATCGACGAGCGGACCGGCGAGATCCTCACCCGGCACCCGGGCACGTTCGTCGGCTACTTCCGCGACCCCGCCGCCACCGCTGCGGCGCTCACCGAAGACGGCTGGCTGCACACCGGCGACATCGGGGAGTGGGTCGACGGCACGCACGTCCGCATCACCGACCGCGCCAAGGACATCATGATCACCGCGGGTGGCAAGAACATCGCCCCCTCCCAGATCGAAAACGAGCTCAAGGCGTCGCCGTACATCAAGGAGGCGATCCTGGTGGGCGACCGCCGGGCGTACCTCGGCGCGCTCATCGGCATCGAGCCCGACACCGTCGGGGAGTGGGCGCAGCGCCGCGGGCTGGCCTACACCACATACCGCGATCTGTCCGCCAAGCCAGAGGTGCGCGCGCTCGTCCAGTCCATCGTGGACGGCGTGAACGAGCGGCGGGCACCGGTCGAGCATGTGCGGCGGTTCCGGATGCTGCCGAAGGAGCTCGACCACGAGGATGGCGAACTGACCGCCACGCAGAAGGTCAAGCGCGCCGCGATCGCCGGCCTCTTCGCCGACCTGGTAGAGGAGATGTATGGCTGAGCTGGTCGAGGCGGTGCTGCGCGGGCTCGGCACCGGCAGCGTCTATGCCCTGCTCGCGCTCGGCTTCGTCATCATCTACAAGGCCACCCGAGTGATCAGCTTCGCGCAGCCGGCGTTCATGCTCGCGGGCGTCACGATGGTGACGTACCTCGTGCTGGAGGTCAGCTTCTGGGTGGCGGTGCCGGTGGCCGCGGTCCTCACCGGGCTGCTCGCCCTCGGCGTGGAGCGCCTGGCGGTGCGGCCGATGATCGGCCGGCCGGCGTTCGTCGTCGCCATCATCACGCTGGGCGTCGACGTCGCCGTGCGGGTGGTCGTAAACGCCTTCATCGGCTTGGACGTCCGCAACGTGCTGGACCCGTGGGGGCTGCGCACGGTCGGCGTGGGCGGCATCGACATGCAGCAGCGTCACCTCGCCGCGTTCCTCACCACCGCAGCGCTCGTGGCGGCGCTGTTCGCTTTCTTCCGCTTCACCCGGATGGGCCTCGCGATGCGCGCCGCCGCGTACGACCAGGAGGCCGCGCTCGCGCAGGGGGTCTCGGTGGGCACCGTCTTCGCGCTCTCCTGGGGGCTGGCCGGTGTGCTCGCGGCAGTGGCGGGCACCTTCGCCGCCGCCGGGTCCAGTGTGGACGCCGCTCTGTGGCTCATCGCGCTGACCGCCCTGCCCGTCATCATCCTCGGCGGGCTCGACTCGCTGCCCGGCGCGGTGGTCGGTGGGCTCGCGATCGGTGTGCTCCAGGAACTGACCGCCACCTACCAGAACCACGCGCCGTGGCTGGGTGGCAACGTCTCCGTCATCACCCCGTATGTGGTGATGCTCCTCGTGCTGCTGGTGCGGCCCTACGGCCTGTTCGGCACCCGGGAGGTCGAGCGGGTATGAGGGGGAGGCCGCTGCTGCACACCTCGTACGCCAGCGACATGGCGTTGTTCAACACGCCCGCCAAGCGGGTGTGGTTCGGCGTGCTGCTGGCGGTCGCCGCAGCCCTGCCCTTCCTGCTCACCGACGACATCCTGCAACTGCTCGCGCTGTGCTGCGTGGCGGCGATCGGTGCGATCGGGTTGGGCCTCGTCACCGGATACGCCGGTCAGGTGTCCCTGGGCCACGCGTTCTTCCTCGCCATCGGCGCGTACACCGCCGCCGCTGTCAGCGGCGACCCGGATGGCCGCGTCGTCGGGTTCGGGATGCCCAACATGTTGGTGTGGCTGCCCGTCGCCGGCCTGGTCGCGGCGGCCGCCGGCGTGCTCGTGGCGCCGCTCGCCACCCGCCTGCGCGGCCTGTATCTCGCCATAGTCACGCTCGGCCTGGTCTTCATCGGGCAGCACATCGCGAGCGAGTGGTCGTCGCTGACCGGTGGGGTCGGCGTGGGGCGGCCCGCCGCGTCGCTGGAGGTCTTCGGGTACCAACTGGCCGGCACCGACGCGTACGGCACCCGGGACCAGAAGCTCTTCTGGCTGATGCTGGCCCTACTGGTGGTATTCGCCCTCGCGGCACGCAACCTGGCCCGGTCCAAGGTGGGGCGGGCGTTCACGGCGATCCGTGACCGTGACATCGCGGCCGGCGTCATCGGCGTCAACCTGGCGCGGTACAAGACGATCGCGTTCGCCGTGTCCTCTTTCTACGCCGGGTGCGCCGGTGCCCTGCTCTACACGGTGAGCGGGTACTTCGACCCGAGCTCGTTCAGCCTGCTGCTGTCCGTCCAGTACATCGCGATGGTGCTGATCGGCGGCGCGGGTACGGTCTCCGGTGCGATCGCCGGGGCGTTCTTCATCACCCTGCTGCCCCGGCTCACCCGGGAACTGCAGGCGTGGGTGCCGTTCATCAGCACCCAGCCGAACGAGGTGCCCAACGTCTTCCAGGTGGAGACGATCCTCTACGGCGTACTCATCATCGTCTTCCTCATCTTCGAACCACGCGGGCTGTTCGGCCTCTGGGTGCGGGCCCGCAACTACTGGAAGGCGTGGCCGTTCTCCTACTGACGTGTGTGAGGGCTCTCCAATGAACAGAATGGGATCGCTGGGCGCCGCGGCACTCCTGCTCGTATCGGGCGCGCTCGCCGCGTGCCGGGGCGGCGAGAGTGAGACGGGCGAGGGCGAGGTCAAGACCGATGTCGGGGTGACCGCGGAGCCCTGCCCGGGCGCCACCGACTCCAGCAAAGGCTGCATATACCTCGGCATCATCTCCGACCTGACCGAGGGCCCGTTCCGGGCCTTGGCCGTGCCGATCACGGACGCACAGAAGGCGTTCTGGAAGCGGGTCAACACCGATGGCGGCATCGGCGGGTACGAGGTCGACGTGACCAAGTACGTGCGGGACAACAAGTACAACCCGCAGACGCACAACCAGGTGTACCAGGAGATCAAGCCGAGCGTGCTGGGGCTGGCGCAGACACTTGGCTCACCGACCACCGCCGCGATCATCAGCGACCTCAAGGCGAGCAGCGTGGTCGCGGCGCCCGCCTCGTGGACGTCCGCCTGGGCGTTCGAAGACGTGATCATCGAGTCGGGCGCCAACTACTGCATCGAGTCGATGAACGCGCTCGACTACGCCAAGGAGGTGTACAACCCGAAGAGCGTGATGGCGGTGCACCTGGCCGGTGACTACGGCGAAGACGCGGCCGCCGGCGCCAAGCTCGCCGCCCAGGCGCTGGGCATGACGTTCGCGGCCGTGAAGACCGACTCCGGCGCCGACAAGCAGGCCGGCGCGATCCAGGCGATCCTGACGGCCAAGCCGGACGTGGTGATCGTGACGACCGGTCCAGCGGACGCGGCGGCGATCATCGGACAGACGGTGGCGCGCGGCTTCGGTGGGCGCTTCATCGGCACCAGCCCGACGTGGAACCCGGCGCTGTTGCAGAGCGCGTCGGCGCCCGCCCTGCTGTCCCGGTACGAGCAGACGGCGCCGTGGAACGCTTGGGGAACGGACAGCCCCGGGCACAAGGCGATGCGCGAGGCGCTCGGTTCGGCGACGCCGAACGACGGCTACACCTCCGGCTGGGTGTGGTCGTACCCGATGAAGGCGGCCCTTTCGAAGGCGGTCGAGGACGGCGACCTGACCCGAGCGGGCCTACTGGCGGCGGCGAAGTCATTGACGTCGGTGGACTACGAGGGCATGTTGCCATCGGGCGCCGGCAACTACGCGGCCGGCCCGAACGAGGGTGCGGTGCGGGTGACCGCCATCTACAAAGCAGACCGTGCGGCGCCCACCGGCGTCGGCCAGGTGCGCGATCTCTTCACCGGTCCGACGGCGAAGGCGTACACACTGGACGGCCCGTGCTACGAGAAGCTGTAGGCGGAATGTCCGTTATCGCGCCTCGTGGCGGTACCTGGGTGAACAAATGGGACAGCCGGTGCGTAAGCGCGTACACGAAGCTACCCGCGCGGTGCCAATCTGACAGGTGGCTGATTGCATGCCTTCCCCTGGCTAGCGGTCATATAGCACAATGGCTGTAGAGCCTCAAGGGTTGCCTCCGGAGGGGTTCCGCACACGGCAGGAAGACGATCGGCACCTGGCTGCCACCAGGTGCCGATCCTAAAACCACCACACCAAGCTCGTCTTACGAGAAGCCAACCCGCCTCACGAGCCGTTGGAGGCACAAGTGCAGACTACCCAACACGCAATGAGCCCACCAGCGGCACGGCCCGTAACGTCCGCCCCCGTAACAAGCGCGACATCTACGGCAGCCGATGGGCGCCCGTTCTATAGCCAGCCCGGCATTCTCGTGACGCAGGACTGGTTCATTGTGGCGGGCCGCCGGTTTCCGGTGTGCGAGCTGCACAACCTTCGCACCGCGCGCGGTCCGGCCGACCAGCTCACGATTCGATCCGTGACGGTCACCGCGATCATGCTGGCGGGCGTCGGCATCGCGCTCGGCATGACGACCGAGCTCAACCACCTCAGCGCGCAGACCTACCTCGCGCTCACCGCCGTGGCGTTCGTCCCCTTCCTGGTGGCGACGATCGGCCACCGGTTGCGGCCGCGGGCCTACGAGTTGTGGGGCGAGCTCCACGGGCTGACGATGCTGCTGTTCACCAGCGACCAGCAGCGGCAGTACGGCCAGGTGACGCGGGCGCTGCTCCGGGCAAAGGAGGCGACCAGGCTGGGTGCGGTGACCGAGCCGGTGGCCTCGATGAACATGTGGCGTTCCAGTCGCCGCTAGACCAGTTCCAAGGTGGGCCGGGGGGCACACCGATCGTGGGCGAACTCAGCCGAGTTCGCCCACGATCTTTTTGATCAGGTTGCGGCTCTCGTCTGGGCTGAGTGCCAGCTGGCACAGCCGCTGGAACCTCTCGTGGTACGGCTCGACCACCTCGGGACGGTCGACCACGTCGTCGGCAACCGCGCTCTCCACGAACATGACGTCGTGGTCGGCCGGGTCGGGGAACTGGAGGATCGCGAACGGGCTGGGGTAGTCGTCGACGCCCGACGTGAAGGGCAGCACCTGAAGCGTGATGTTGGGCTGGATGCTCAGCGTCATCAGCTTTTCGAGCTGCTCCCTCTGGGGCTGCGCGTCGTTGGCGATCCGCCGGACCACCGACTCGTCGATGACCGCGGTGATGTGCGGCGGGTTGGGTTTGTCGAGCACCTCGCGCTGGCGGGTGAGGCGCACCTCGACCTGGCTCTGCTCGTCGGCCGCGGTGCCTTCGCGGCGGACCGCCTTGGCCGCGTACGCCTCGGTCTGGAAAAGCCCGGGCAGCTTCGTCGGCGTGTAACACAGCACCGACGACGTCTCCGCCTCCAGCCCGATGTACGCCATGTAGGACGGCGCCAGCGTGCCGGCGAAGGACGACCACCACCGGCGCGCGCGCGACGAACGTGCCAGCGACACCAACTCGTCGACGCGGCGCTGCTCCACCACGCCGTACAGCCGGAGCAGAGCGCGGACGTCGATCGGCGACACGCTCACCGCCCCCGCCTCGATCCGGATGATCTTTGAGGCGGACCAGTCCATCTCAGCCGCGACCTGCTCTTGCGTCAGGCCGATCGCCTCGCGGGCGGTGCGCAGCGCGTGCCGCAGCCGGCGCCGTCCAATGGTCGCCCCCTGAGCGGGGCTCACCGCCGGGCCGCCGCCATTTCCCCGCCGGCTCACCGGAACCGGCCCGCCATCTTGGAGAGCATTGCCCGCGAGCGATCCGGGTCGAGCGAGTGCTCCCGCAGCATCGCGTACATCTCCTGATAGCGCTTGACCTGGTCGAGCTGGTCGATGACCTCGGTCACCGACCCAGCGCCCTCCATGTAGATAACATCGGAGTCGTCCTCGTCGGCGAACTCCAGGACGACGAACTGCCCCTGCGCGGTGTACATGCCGGAGCTGAATGGGAGCACGCGGATCGTGATGTGTGGCGCCTCGCCCAGGCGCAGCAGGTGCTCGAGCTGGCCACGCATGACGTCGGCGTTGCCGACCTGCCGGTGGAGAATCGACTCGTCGAGCACCAGCTCGACCTCGGGCGGGTTTGCGCGGCCGAGCACCTCGGCCTGGCGCCGGCGGCGCAGCGAGACGATCTCCTTGGTGCGCGCCGGGTCGACCTGCGCGGGCACCACGAACGCGGTGATCGAGTTGGCGTACGCCTCGGTTTGCATGAGACCGGGCACGCCGACGGACTGGAAGAAGGACAACTTCGACGCCTCGGCCTCCAGGCCGATGAAGGCCACGAACGGCGCGGGGAAGGTCTCGCGGTACTGCGACCACCAGGTGCGCTGCCGGGCCACCTTGGCCAGGTCGACCAGCTCGGCCACCTGCTGCGGATCGTTTACGCGGTAGTGGCTGAGCAACGCCTTGACGTCGTTGGTGGACACCGAAACGCTGCCGGCCTCGATGCGGATCAGCTTGGAGAGCGACCAGTCCATCGCCTCGGCCACCTGCTCCTGGGTCAGGCCGGTGGCTTCTCGGGCACGCCGCAGCGCCGAGCGCAGTCGGCGCCGCCCGACCGTCGGACCCTGCGCCGTCATCATCAAACCCTCCTAGCCAACGCCGGCCCCGCCGGCCGTGTCGTGAGGGAGGTTACTAGGCAAGCTGCCACCTGGCGGGGCGCAACCTGCCTGTTAGCCAGGATTCTTGCAGGCTACACCCGGCCATCGCGTTTTCCAATGTCGTTGCGGAAGGCGCGAATGGCCACATATGAAGCGCCGGCTCCTGGCTGATGCCAGAGCCGGCACATTCCGTATATGTCTTTCTCAGTCGGCGAGGGTGCGGAAGTCACCGGCCTTGATGCCGGCGCAGAATGCTCGCCACACTGGGCGTGGTACCTCGATTGCCTGCCCGGACGCCGAATCCCGGACGCCAACCCGGTCGTTCCCGAGCTTGACCTCCACGCACTCGATGGCCTCGCAGCGGCTACTTCGTCGCCATGCCCCAGGTCGATGCGCCATACAACTGCCCTCCGCTAAGCCCGGCGGGCGGCCAGCCGCCACACGGGTTGCTTACCGACTGTTATCAATGTCGCACGGCGTGGCAATAGCCGAGAAGGGCTGGTGCGTGAATGAATGGCGGCGACATTGGCACACAAAGTAGAGCCCGGCATTAGCGCCGCTTTAGCGCGCCACCTCTACGACGGCGCGTCGGAGAGAGTCGGTAGGCTCGGAGCCATGAGGCGGCTGTTGACACCGGCGTGGCTCGCGCGCCACGTGCTCGCGGTCGCGCTCGTGTGCGGTTTTCTCGCCCTGGGGTGGTGGCAGATAGGTCGCGCAGCCGGCGGCAACATGCTCAGTTGGGCGTACGCCTTCGAATGGCCGGTGTTCGCGGGATTCGTGGTCTTCATGTGGGTGCGTGAGGTGCGCCACACACTGCGGGCCGCCGCCCCTGAGGAGTCCGCCGAAACCGCGCCGCCCGCGACGGCACAGGCGTCCGCGGCGCGGCGCCCGGTCCGCACCACGCCCCAGCGGATCGAGTACGACGACAGCGGCGATCCAGAGCTGGCGGAGTACAACCGGTACCTGGCCTGGCTCAATGCCAACCCGGGCGCCAAACCTGCCGATTTCCCCGGCTGACCCGTGGCTGACTTGGAAGGACCCTGACCGTGAGCGGAGCCCTGATGCGGTATCGCGCCATCGCCTACGTGGTGGGTGTGGTGCTGATCCTGCTGGTCGTGATCGGCATGCCGCTGAAGTACATCTGGGACGAGCCGGGTGTCGTGGAGACGGTCGGTCCGGCCCACGGCTTCCTATACATGGCGTATCTGTTGGCCGCCTTCGACGTGGCGCGCCGGGCTCGCTGGCCGCTCAGCCGTATGGCGCTCGTGATGCTCGCCGGCACTGTGCCGTTCGTCTCCTTCTACGCCGAAAGGGTGGTCACTCGCTGGGTACGGCAGCCCGAACCGGTGACCGGCTGATTCAACTTTTGGGATCGATCGTTGGGACGATTGTGTGCCGGTCACGGTGCGTTGTAGCTTTCCTCGGTCTGTTGCACACCTCGCGCCATCGCACAAAAACCTTCACCTAACTGTTATCGGAAGTTATTCGCACATACCGATAAAGCGGGCAAATGGTGATAAGGTGAGCCGTCACGGCACCGGGCCGAGGCAATCAGATCGAGGAGAGTAGATGGCCCACTCGGGTGCCGTCAGCGCAACATGGCGGAAGAGCACACGTTGCGAGTCCCACGCGTGCGTCGAAGTAGCACGCGCGCCGGAGGTCGTAGCCATCCGCAACTCGACGCTGCCGCAGGAGCACCTCTCGTTCGCCGTACCCGTCTGGCGGGCCTTTGTCGCCGGTGTTCGCGCCGGCGAGTTCGATCTTCGCTGAACCGCATCGCTCAGCATCACTGAATCGCACCGCTCACCGCGTGCAAGGGCGCTGTCGCTCTCCCGATGCGCCCTTGACCGTCCCGTTTCAAATCGCGCCGTCCGGGCAAAGGCTGAAGTCATGACTGGACCAGTAGCGCATGGTCAGCTCCCGCCGATCGACGACGCGGGCATCGACCCCACAGAGCTGACCGACGAGGATCTCATCCGCGAGATGGCCAGCCTGCACCGCACCCGGCTCGACACGCTGCGGCACGGCCCCGACGCCGCTCTCGCGAACCACCTGCGGCGCACCGCCGAGCTGGAGACGGAGTACCTGACCCGGCATCCTGGACGCGAAGTGGATCCGAGCCGGCTGCGCGAAGGATTCTGAGGTGGCGTACCAGGCCGAGCGGGGCATGTCGGCGCCGCCCGAGGTGGTCTTCAACACCGCGACCGACCCCGCCCGCTCCGGGTGGCTGCCCAATGAGCTGCGCACCGCTCGGCCCGAACTCGACCTCGAACGCCTCCGCGCGCGATGGCAGGACCGGGCACAGCTCACGGTTAGCCCGAACCCCGCCGGCGGTGCGCGGGTCGAGCTCCAAGTCGCCGAAGAGGGGCGGGAGGACGCCGATCGTGCGCTCGACGAACTCGCGCGCACGGTCGACGACAACCTGAGCGCGGGCTGATCACTCGGGTTCCAGGCCCGCCCAGCCGCGCGGTGACTCGGGCTCGCGGTCGCCGTCACGTCCGCCCGTGATGTCCTCGTCGACGGCCGTGTCGTCGTGTTCGGCCGCGAAGTCTTCGGTGTCCGGTTCGGGCTCGGCGTCTTCCGGCTGGCCCAGCGGGGGCAGATCGTTCACAGCGTTCCTCCCGACGTCTCGTTGAGCGCGTCCAAGGCCTCGTCCTGGCTGTACTCACCCTCGGGCAGGGCGTCGATCCGGGTGAGCTCGGCCGCGGGCAGATCGGCCGCGATCGCGGCGCGCCGGATGTCCCCGGCGCTCACCCGCTCCTGCCACACGTACAGGTCGTCGAGCAGCTCTTCGAGCGTCACGAAGACGCGCTACCCGGCGGCGAGGACGATCAAACTCCGGACGTGACCTGGAATACACCCGGTGCCGGAACACAGGCCACCCCTGCACCGTTGGGATGACTGTCGGTGTGTCCTGTGTCCCCGGGCCTCACCTAAATGCCTTCGCGGAATACCGTCCGGCTGGAGCCGCGTTGCGCCACTCGCCGAGAGGCGACCTGCACACCGACGCCTGAGAGGCACCGCCCGTACGGGCGGTGCCTCCTGTGTTTCTACCGCGGGGGTGGACCGCTGGGGGTGCTCCCTACGCCGGTGCTCAGCTTGAGGACCACCAGGCCGTCCTCGATCGTCCTACCGTTCGGCTCGGTGTCGGCCACCGTGCCCTGAGGGCAGGTGGAGGGGATCGGCGTGTTGTCGACCTCGACCCGGAAGCCGGCGTTCTCCAGGGTGGAGCGCGCCTCGCTGACCGAGTCGCACTGGACGTTCGGGATCGACCGCTGCTCGCCGTACGCCATCTTCTGGCTCGGCGGCGTGAAGTTCTTGGCCTGCTTGCCCTTCGACGCGTCGGCGAGCGTCTCGTACACCGCCGGGTTGACGATGTCGTGGCTCATGTTGACGGTCGTCTCCGGCCAGTCCGGGTCGGCGAGGACGCCCGCGACCGAGAGCGTCTTCGTCGTGATGACCAGCGACGCGGTGCGGTGGCTGTCGGTGGTACCCGACTTGCCGGCGATCGGCTGGCCAACCGCGCTGCGTGCGCCTCCCTCGGTGGCACCCTTGCACTCGCCGAAGGCCGACTGGTCGCCGACCGGGCAGCGTGCCGCGTCGATCGCGGCCCGCGCCACCTGGACATCGAGCGCCTGGTTGCAGCGCGGGTTCGCCACGTCGAGCTTCTTGCCGCTCATCTCCTGAATCTCCTGCACCGGGATCGGCTCGCAGTGCTTGCCGTCCGCGGCGAGCGTGGCGTACGCGTTGGCCACGTCAAGCGGGGTGGTGCCGGAGACGCCGAGCGTGAACGCTCCCCAGTCGTCCGCCGCCTCCTTGTTGGCCGCGCGCTCGGCGTCCTCGTCGTTCAGGAACCTGATGCCCATCTTCTGTGCGGCGGCGACCACGTTCGCGGCGCCGGCCCGCTCCTCCAGGGGCACGAAGTAGGTATTCACGGAGCGGCCGAACGCGGTCCAGGCGTTGTGGATGCCAGCCTGGGTGGGGTTGTCGTTGCCCGGGCACCAGCGGTTGGTGCCGCCGCAGGAGGACGTCGGGGCGCCGCCGCTGTACTTGGACGGGTACCGCTGCGGCGCGTTGATCGTGTAGTCCAGCGGGTACCCCTTCTCCAAGGCCGCGACGATGGTGAAGATCTTGAACGTCGAGCCGAACTGGTACCCGGTGACGCCACCGCCGCCGGTGATCAGAGGATTGGTGGTGTTCGGGTACGTGCCGCGCTGGCCGCTGCTCCTCGGGTTGGTGCTCGGCTTGTTCTGCGGGTTGTTGGCATCGTCCACCTTGAAGTTCCGGTTGGTGGCCAGCGCGCGCACCTTTCCGGTGCCCGGCTCGATCGCCGCTACCATGAGGGCGTTCCTGCTGCCGGTCTTCAGACGCTGCTCGACGTTGTCCTTGGCCGCCTTCTGCGTCTTGGGGTCCAATGTGGCCACCACCCGGTAGCCGCCGCCGTTGAGCCGCCGCTCGCGGTCGTACTCGCTGCCACCGAACGCCTCCTGCGATGTCCACCACCGGCGGAAGTAGTCGCAGAAGAAGCCCCAGTCGTTGGGCCTGGTGACGAGGCAGCCGCTCGGCGACCGCTTGGCCTTGACGGTCAGCGGCGTCGCCTTCGCGGCCGCGGCCTCTTCGGCGGTGATGGACTTTGTCTCCACCATCTGGCCCAGTACCCAGTTGCGCCGTTCGAGCGTGCGCTGGTGCCCCTCCGGGGTGGTGGGGTCGTACTCCGTCGGAGATTTCACGACGCCGGCCAGCATTGCGGCCTCGGCGAGCGTCAGGTCTTTGGGGTGCTTGCCGAAGTAGAACTGGCTCGCCGCGAACACGCCGTACGTGTTGCTGCCGAACGGAGCGAGGTTCAGGTACCGCTCCATGATCTCGTTTTTGTTGTACTTCTTCTCCGCCTGGAGCGCGAGTTTCACCTCGCGCATCTTGCGCGCGGTGGTGTCCTCGCCGGCCGCGACGACCGCCTTGTTGTCCGTCGCCGTGTACGTGATGGACATGCGGACCAGCTGCATGGTCAGCGTGGAGGCGCCCTGCTGCGACTGGCCCGAGCTGTTTGCCACGAACGCACGCACGATGCCCTTGGCGTCTACGCCCTTGTGCGTGTAAAAGCTGTGGTCCTCGGCCGAGAACATCGCCTTGGGCATGAACGCGGAGACGGTGTCGAGCTCGACGTTCCGGCGGTTCTCGTCGAAGAAGCGGGCGATCAGCGTCTTGTTGTCGGACGCGTAGACCTCGCTGGCCTGTGGTGCCTGCGCGTTGGTCAGCTCGCCCGGCAGCGACTCGAACGAGTCGGCGCCCGCCTTGGCGGCCAGCCCGGACATCGCGAGGGCGGGGAAGGCCGCCGCCGCGACAGCCAACCCGGCGAGCACGCCGCACAGCAGCAGCGCAGCAGTGTTGATCACCAGCTTGCGATTACGAGTCACCTCTGCAAGACGCAGATGGGCACGGTCGCGGTTGCGCAGCCGGTCAATCTTCATTGCTCTTTCATACGTGGGCGATTTTCGGGCGGGCTGTGCCCCGGCAGCGGATGTGTCCGGTATCGCAGTTTCGATGACGAAGGACCTGTTGCGGGCCTAGCCTCTGGTTGAGGAGGTCACCATGATTGGGACGATTCTCTGGGCGATCATCGCGGGTGCGATCGTTGGCACGCTGGGCAGGCTGCTGCTGCCCGGCCGCCAGAACATCTCGGTGTGGGTCACGATCGGCGTCGGTATCGCGGCCGCCCTGCTCGGCGGCGTGCTCGCCGACTGGCTGGGCGTCGGGGAGACCAGGGGCATCGACTGGATCCGGCACGCGATCCAGGTCGCCCTGGCGGTGCTCTTCGTGTGGATCGCCGCCAAGGTGATGGGCGGCTCGCAGACCCGCAAGACAGCCTGACAGATACTCCGCGCCCCGAGAATGGGGCGCGGAGCGCGAGACTGGGGCTAGCGTCAGCTGGCTCGCCGGGCGACCACGGCTTGAGCCAGGGCCTCCAGGACGTGGACCGTGGTATCCCAGCCGATGCAGGCGTCGGTGATCGACTGGCCGTAGGTCAGGGGAGCGGTCGGGTCCAGATCCTGGCGGCCTTCCTCGATGAAGGACTCCAGCATCACGCCGACGATGCCGCGCTGTCCGGCCGCCATCTGCTCGGCGATGTCGGTCACCACGACCGGCTGGCGGGTGTAGTCCTTGCCGCTGTTGCCGTGACTCGCGTCGATGACCACCCGCTCGGGCAGCCCGGCCGCGCGGAGCTGGGCGAGCGCGCCGGCCACGTCGTCGGCGCTGTAGTTGGGCTTGCCGCTGCCGCCACGCAGCACGAGGTGGCAGTCGGAGTTGCCGCGGGTGTGCAGGATCGCTGGGGTGCCGGACACGTCGACGCCGGTGAAGACGTGCGGCACACCAGCGGCCCGGATGGCGTCGACGGCCGTGGAGATCGCCCCGTCCGGGCGGTTCTTCATGCCGATCGGCATCGACAGGCCGGAGGAGAGCTGGCGGTGCACCTGGCTCTCGACGGTGCGCGCGCCGATCGCGCCCCACGCCACGGTATCCGCGATGTACTGCGGAATGATCGGGTCGAGGAACTCACAGCCCACCGGCAGGCCCTTGCGCGACACCTGGAGCAGCAGCGACCGCGCGGTGCGCAGGCCGGTGTTGACGTCGCCGGAGCCGTCCAGGCGCGGGTCGTTGATCAGGCCCTTCCAGCCGACCGTGGAGCGCGGCTTCTCGAAGTACACCCGCATCACGATCAGCAGGTCGTCGGCCAGGCGCGCGGCGGTGTCGGCGAGCCGGTCGGCGTATTCGAGGGCGGCGGCCGGGTCGTGTACCGAGCAGGGGCCGACGACCACCATCAGCCGGTCGTCTTCCCGGTCGAGCACGCGGGCGACCGCGCGCCGCCCCTCGAGCACGGCCGCCGAGAGATCCTCGTCGAGCGGGTGCTCGTGGTGGAGCAGCGCGGGGGTCATCAAGGGGACGACCTTGTCGATGCGTTGGTCGCTGACCCGTTGAACGCTTGGGAGTGTCACTGGAAATCCTTCCGCCAGCTTCCCGGGGCCGGCATCCCCAGGTTGTAGCCGGCTGCGTTTCGCATGCAGAAGGGCAGGAGCTTCTCGCTCCTGCCCAGCCGGCCTCTGGCGGTGTCTGGTGACGTCAGGTCATGGCTTCATGGCCGAGTCACCGGCACAGGGGCCGGCCTCGTAAACCACAGATACCATCGCGTCACGCCGGCCAGCATACCCTGGCCGGCCATGATCACCAGATCCGGAAGCTGTCCACCTGCGCCGCACCCGTGAAGACGAGGTACACGTCGTGCCGCCCCGCCGCGCGCCGGAGGTTGCCAGTGGCGGCGGTCCAGGCGTACCGGTCGCCCGTCGCGGGCACGGCGAGCGTGCCGAGCAGCCGTCCGCTCGGGCTGCCGAGCCGCACCTGGATGCCGGCGGGGGCGGTGCCCGGCGTGGAGACCCGTGCCGTGATCTTCGTGACACCCCTGCCGAGGTTCGCGTCCGCGAACTTGATCCACTGACCGGAGGCGGTCGCGGCCACGGCCGTACCCGCGCTCTTGGTGGTGTCCACGAGCGTGGTGCCCGCGTAGTCGTCGAACGTCCACGCGGACGTGGCGGTGCGCAGGTCGCGTGGCGGGATGGTCTCGCCGTTCACGCGGAGCGTCGTGGTGCGCCGGATGTCAGTGGCCGAGGCGCCGACCAGGATGTCGTAGGTGCCGCTCTCGACCACGGGCCGGCTTCGGGTGACGTCCCAGAACGCGAGGTCCGACCGCTTGAGCGGGATGCGCACGGTCTTCTTCTGGCCCGGTGCCAGGCTCACCTTGGCGAACCCGCGCAGCTGCTTGACCGGCTGCGTCGTGCGGGACTTGCGCTGGTGGGTGTAGAGCTGAACGGTCTCGTTGCCGGCGCGGGTGCCGGTGTTGGTCACGTCGACCGAGACCGACGAGGCGTCGACCCGCAGCGCCGAGTACCCGAACGTCGTGTAGCTGAGCCCGTGCCCGAAGGGGTAGAGCGGCGTGCCGCGGTGATAGAGGTACGTCATGCCGGTCTTGGCGATGTCGTAGTCGAGGATGCTGGGCAGTTCGGCGTCCGACCGGTACCAGGTCTGGGTGAGCCGGCCGCTCGGGTTGTGGTCGCCGAAGAGCACGTCGGCGATCGCGTGCCCGGTCTCCTGCCCGGCGTGGCTGGTCCACAGGATGGCCGGCACGTTGGCCTGCTCCCAGTTGATCGTGGTGGGGTAGCTGTTCTCCAGCACCATGACGGTGTTCGGGTTGGCCTGCCGGACCGCCTTGACCAGCGCGGCTTGGCCCTCAGCGAGCGCCGTTGAGACGCGGTCGTTGGTCTCGCGACCGTTGATCGCCGGCATGCTGCCAACCACGACGACCGCTACGTCGGCGCCCTTGGCCGCGGCGACCGCCTCCTGCACACCGCTGCGCACGGTCTCCTTCGCGAAGCGGGCGGCGGTGGCGGCGGTCTCCGCCCCCAGAGCCAGCTTCCCGGCCGCGTCCACGGTCAGGTACCGCACCGGTGGGAACCATGGCTCGCGCGTCTCGTAGCCGGCGTACCGGATGACGAACGTGCCGTCGCTCTGCTCCTCCAGCTTGAACTGCTGCTGGACGTACCAGCTGTTTGGCTGCGCGTCGCGGGTGACGAACGGTCCCCAGTTGTACCCGAGCACCTTGTTGGTGGCCACGTTACGCAGGCTCAGCAGGCTCTGGCCCCAGTCGAAGACGTCGAACTGCGCGGCGTCACCCGCGGTGGTGGAGCCGAGCCCCACGTGGTCCGCGTCGGTGGTGCCGGTCGCGGTGACGTACCGGCCGGTAGCCACGTCGCGCAGCGCGATCCGGTCGACGCCCTCGCTGCCGACCACGGTGGCGCCGGCGCCCAGCCGCTCCTGGATGCCCTGGCGGGGCGTGACCGCATACGGCAACGAGCCGCTGTACCAGTCGGTGTAGAGGGTGTTCTCCAGCGGGCCGACGACGGCGACCTTGCGGGTCTTGGACGGTGACAGCGGCAGCGTGTTGCCGGCGTTCTTCAGCAGCACGACCTGCTCGTCGGCGGCCTGCCGCGCGAGCCGCTGGTGCGCGGGCGAGTTGATGACATCGGGCGTGATGGCCGCGTACGGGTTGCTGCCCGGCGGGTCGAACTCGCCGAGCCGGAACCGGATGGAGAAGATGTGCCGCAGCGCCTCGTCGATGTCGGCCTCAGTGAGCAGTCCCTTGTCGACGGCGGTGCGGATGGCGGTGATGGTCGAGTTTGGATCGCTGCCGTCCTGCGTGAAGCTGTCGATGCCGGCCTTCATCGCGGCGGCGTTCGCCTCCGCCTGCGTGGCGTAGTACCGCTGCGAACCGACCAGGTTGCCGGGGGCGTAGGCGTCGCTGACGACCATGAGGTCCTTGTCGGTCCAGGTGCGCACCTCGGCGTCGAGTGACGGCTCCACTGTGGCCGGTCGGCCGTTGATGAGGTTGTACGAGGTCATCACACCGGTCGCGGCGTCCGCCTCGATCGCGGTCCGGTACGCGGGCAGCTCGTAGTCGTGCAGCAGCCGGGGCGGCAGCATCGAAGAGGCCGTGTCACGCATGATCTCGTTGTTGTTGGCCAGGTAGTGCTTCAGGGTCGGCGCCGACTGGAGGTACACGGGGTGGTCACCCTGCAGGCCCTTGCCGTACGCCGTGGACAGCGCCCCGGTCAGGTACGGGTCCTCGGAGTACCCCTCCTCGTTGCGGCCCCAGCGCGGGTCGCGGAGCAGGTTGACGACGGGTGCCCAGAGGTTGAGCCCGTTGTTCGCCGGGTCCTTGGCGTGGAAGCCGCGCGCCTCCCGCCCGACGGCGGTGCCGACCTGCTTCATGAGGTCGGGGTTCCACGTCGTGGCGAGGCCGATGGCCTGCGGGAAGACGGTGGCCTCGCCGAGCCAGGCGACGCCGTGCAGCGCCTCGGTGCCGGTGCGGAACGGACCGACGCCGAGCCGCGGGATCGCCGGCTGGTACTGGTGCAGCAGCGAGATCTTCTCGTCCAGCGTGAGGCGGCCGACGAGGTCGTCGATCCGCGCGTCCAGCGGCAGGGCCGGGTCGCGGAAGGGGTACGTGTCGTCGGCGCGCGCCACGGCGGCGGGCGCGAGCACGGTCATCGTCACGGTGATCGCCAGGCAGACCTTCAGAAAGCGCACCTTGGTGAGGCTTGTGCATGGCCTAGCTGCCTGTCAATAGTTTGGACGCCATACGAAAGCCCGGCCAACCGGGCTGAACGGGTGACTACGCGAAACCGTTACGAAATCATCGACGCCCTCCGTTGACATGGTGTGGCCGGTCCGTTTAGCTGGGCGGGAATGTGTGTCGAAGCGCTTCGACTCGCATTTCGACGATTAGGAGGTGGCAGTGTTCACCACTCGTACCCGTGCTGCGGCCACCGCGCTGCTCGCTGCCGCGTCGCTGGTCCTCGCCGCCTGTGGCGCGGACGCTGACGATGAGGGTGGCGGCGACGGCAAGGTGTTGAAACTGTGGCACTACGAAGGTGCTACGAGCGCTATGGGTGTCGCCTGGACGGAGGCGATCAAGCAGTTCGAGGCGTCGCACCCGGGCGTCAAGGTGCAGTTCGAGGAGAAGGGCTTCGAGCAGATCCGGCAGAACGCCGGGATGATCCTTAACTCGGACGAAGCGCCGGACATTCTGGAGTACAACAAGGGCAACGCGTCAGCTGGCCTGCTGTCGAAGCAGGGGCTGTTGACCGACCTGACGTCCGAGGCCGGAAAACGCGGCTGGGACAAGATTTCGTCAAGCATCCAGACCACCTGCAAGTATGACGAGCAGGGCATCATGGGTGGCGACAAATGGTACGGCGTGCCGAACTACGCCGAGTACGTGATGGTCTACTACAACAAGGACCTCTTCGCGAAGCACAACGTGCAGGTGCCCACCACGCTGGCCGAATTCGAGGCGGCGATGGACACGTTCGTCAAGGCCGGCGTCACCCCGCTGTCGGTGGGCGGCGCGGAGTACCCGGCGCAGCAGATCCTGTACGAGTTGGCCCTGTCGAAGGCGAACCGTTCGTGGGTCGACTCGTTCCAGCTCTACAAGGGCAAGGTCGACTTCAAGGGGCCGGAGTTCACGTACGCGGCCACCACGTTCGCCGACTGGGTCAAGAAGGGCTACATCGCCAAGAACTCGGCCGGCATCAAGGCGGAGGACATGGGCGTGGCGTGGACGCAGGGCAAGTTCCCCATCGTGATCTCCGGTAGCTGGTGGTACGGCCGGTTCGTGGCCGAGGCCAAGGGCTTCCAGTGGGGCACGTTCCTATTCCCCGGCAACAACCTGCACCCAGGCTCCGGCGGCAACATCTGGGTGGTGCCGAACAAGGCCAAGAACAAGGACCTGGCGTACGACTTCATCGACATCACGATGAAGCCGGAGATCCAGGCGCTGCTCGGCAACTCGGGCGGCGTGCCGGTCCTCGGCGACCTCAGCAAGATCACTGACCCGAAGAGCAAGGAGCTGATCGAGAACTTCGAGAAGCTCAACTCCTCGGACGGCCTGGCCTTCTATCCTGACTGGCCGGCGCCCGGCTACTACGACGTGCTCGTGGCCGGCGCGCAGCACCTGATCAACGGCACCAAGGCGCCAGCCCAGGTGCTCGACGAGATCGCCAAGCCGTACAACGACAACCTGACCAGCCTGGGTAAGTAAGTGGCCACATCGACGCAGGTGGAGCGGCGCCCGATCGCGGGCGCCGCTCCCGCTCGCCGGCGCCGCCGACGGAGCGCCGGTGGCTACGCGATATTTCTCATCCCCGGCGTGCTGCTGTCGCTCGTCGTCATCGTCGTGCCGCTGTTGATGAACGTCGGCATCAGCTTCACCCGCTGGCAGGGCGTGGGCACGCCGGAATGGATCGGGCTCGACAACTACACCCGGCTGCTCGACGACGAGAACTTCTGGGCCTCGTTCCGCAATATCATCTTTTTGATCGTCGCGATGGCGGTCGTGCCGACGCTGCTCGGACTGGTGCTCGCCGCCGTGCTCTTCGACTACGTGGGCAAGCAGATCGGGCCGCGCACGGCCAGCGCGTTCCGCTCCGGCTTCTACCTGCCGCAGGTGCTGCCGGTGGCGGTCACCGGCATCGTGTGGGGCTGGATCCTCAACCCGAGCTTCGGCGCGCTCAACGCGATCCTCACCAACGCCGGTCTCGACGCGCTCGCGAAGAACTGGCTCGGCGACCCCGCGTACGCGCTCTACAGCATCATGGTGATCATGATCTGGTTCCAGCTCGGATACCCGGTCGTGATGTTCATGTCCGGGCTCCAGCGGGTGGACCCGGAGCTCTACGAAGCGGCGGCGATCGACGGCGCAGGCTGGTGGCAACGGTTCCGGCGGATCGCGATACACCTCATCAAGCCTGAGATCTACGTGGTGCTGGTGACCACGACGATCGCGGCACTCAAAATCTTCGGGCAGATCTTCGTGCTCACCCGGGGCGGACCGGGAAACGCCACGCTCGTGCCGTCGTACTTCGCGTACCAGAACTTCTTCGAGAAGGCCCAGGTCGGGTACGGGTCGGCGATCGCCACCGTGCTGACCGTCATCATCGTCGTGCTGGCCGTGGTGTTCCTGCAGATCCAGGCGCGTAGCGAAAGGCGGGATCTCCTATGACCACGCGCCTGTCGCGGCCCGCGGTACTGGCGGTCCTCACGCTGCTGGTCATCGTCGTCCTGTCGCCGTTCGGGCTGGTCGCGCTCAACGCGGTGAAAAGCCCGGCCGATTACGCGTCGGACGGTCCGCTCTCGTTGCCGGACAGCCTGTACCTCAAGGGAATCACGGACTTCTGGATCCGCGTCGACTTCGGCGAGAAGCTCTTCAACAGCTTCCTCATCAGCGCCAGCGTGGCCGTGCTCGCGGTCATCGTGTCGATCCTCAACGCGTACGCCCTCGGCATCGGCCGGGTACGCGGGCGCGGCGCGTTTCTGGTCTTCTTCCTGCTCGCCAACCTGCTGCCGCAGGAGGCGCTGGCATATCCGCTCTACTACCTGTCCAAAGAGGTCGGTCTCTACAACACCCAACTCGTCGTCATCATCATCTTCACCGCGATCCAGAGCGCCTTCGGCACCTACCTGCTCTCGTCGGTGTACGCGGCATTTCCGCGCGAGATGCTGGAGGCGGCCGCGATGGACGGCGCCGGCAAGTGGCGCACGCTGTGGCGGGTCGTGGTGCCGATCAGCTGGTC
Source organism: Micromonospora sp. CPCC 206061 (assembly GCF_036906915.1). Taxonomy (NCBI): domain Bacteria; kingdom Bacillati; phylum Actinomycetota; class Actinomycetes; order Micromonosporales; family Micromonosporaceae; genus Micromonospora; species Micromonospora sp. CPCC 206061. The sequence goes on along the minus strand of NZ_JBAKHX010000030.1, from coordinate 17,073 downwards.
GAGCCTGTCCGTGCTCTTCACGTTCTTCTTCATCTGGACGTGGAACGAGTTCTTCCTGCCGCTCATCTTCCTCATCTCGAACGACAAGCAGACAGTGCCGGTGGCGCTCGGCGTGCTCCAGGGCGACCGGCTCATGGACGCCACGACAACCAGTGCGTCGGCCTTGCTCGGCATCCTGCCAGCCATCCTCTTCTTCCTCATCTTCCAGCGAACCCTGACCCGCGGCGTCATGGCCGGCGCGGTGAAGTAGTGCGGAATCGGAATCCTGGTCGTTCACCGTCGTGGTCAGCCACGGCCGCTACCGGGATCCACAGTCCACGGAAACAGTGCGGAATCGGAATCCTGGTCGTTCACCGTCGTGGTCAGCCACGGCCGCTACCGGGATCCACAGTCCACGGAAACAGTGCGGAATCGGAATCCTGGTCGTTCACCGTCGTGGTCAGCCACGGCCGCTACCGGGATCCACAGTCCACGGAAACAGTGCGGAATCGGAATCCTGGTCGTTCACCGTCGTGGTCAGCCACGGCCGCTACCGGGATCCACAGTCCACGGAAATAGCAACTCCTAGGAGCACCGTTGAAGTTCACCGACGGCTACTGGCACGTACGTGACGGCGTGCACCCGCTCTACCCGGCGGAGGTTCATGACGTCACCGCCGACGGCGACAGCTTGACCGTATACGCGCCGACCGCCCACATCGGACATCGCGGCGACACCCTCAACCGGCCGATGCTCACCGTGCGCGCCGAGTCGCCGATGCCCGACGTCATCGGGATCACCGTCTCCCACTTCGCCGGGCTCACCCCGCGCGGTCCGCGCTTCGACATCGCGACCGTCGACGCACCGGTCACCGTGTCAGCCGAGGACGCCACGCTGACGTCTGGCCGCCTGTCGGTGCGTTTCCGGGAGCGTTGGCGGATGGAGTTTCTCGCTGACGGCGAGGTGCTGACCGCCAGCGAGCGCAAGGCGATGGCCGCCATCGGCACCGACGACGGCGCGCATTACATCCGCGAGCAGCTCCGCCTCGGCGTCGGCACCACCGTCTACGGGCTGGGTGAGCGCTTCGGTGCGCTGGTCAAGAACGGCCAGTCGGTCGACATCTGGAACGCCGACGGAGGCACGAGCAGCGAGCAGGCGTACAAGAACGTGCCGTTCTACCTGACCAACAGCGGGTACGGCGTCTTCGTCGACCATCCCGGGCTGGTGTCGTTCGAGGTGGGCTCGGAAGCGGTGTCCCGGGTGCAGTTCAGCGCGCAGGGCCACGAACTGCGGTACTTCGTCATCTACGGGCCCACGCCGAAGGAAATCCTGCGCAAGTACACGGCGCTGACGGGGCGCCCGGCGTTGCCGCCGGCGTGGTCGTTCGGCCTGTGGCTGACCACGTCGTTCACCACGTCGTACGACGAGGACACGGTGATGAGCTTCGTCGACGGCATGGCCGAGCGCGAACTGCCGCTGTCGGTGTTTCACTTCGACACGTTCTGGATGCGTGAGTTCCACTGGTGCGACTTCGAATGGGACCCGCGCACCTTCCCCGACCCGCACGGGATGCTCAAGCGCCTCAAGGAACGCGGCCTGCGGGTCAGCCTGTGGATCAACCCGTACATCGCGCAGCGGTCCGCACTGTTCGCCGAGGGCGCCGCGGCCGGATACCTGGTGCGCACCGTCAGCGGTGATGTGTGGCAGACCGACCGCTGGCAGGCCGGGATGGGGCTGGTCGACTTCACGAACCCGGACGCGTGCGCCTGGTACGCGGGCAAGCTGCGGGTGCTGCTGGAGATGGGCGTGGACTGCTTCAAGTCCGACTTCGGCGAGCGCATCCCGACCGAGGTGGTGTGGCACGACGGCTCGGACCCGGAGCGGATGCACAACTACTACACGCACCTGTACAACCGCACCGTTTTCGAGTTGCTGCGCGAGTACCGGGGCGACGGTGAGGCGGTGCTGTTCGCCCGCTCAGCCACGGCCGGTGGTCAGCAGTATCCGGTGCACTGGGGTGGTGACTGTGAGTCCACGTTCGAGTCGATGGCCGAGAGCCTGCGCGGAGGGCTGTCGCTGGCGATGTCGGGCTTCGGGTACTGGAGCCACGACATCGGCGGCTTCGAAGGCAGGCCCGACCCGGCCGTCTTCAAGCGCTGGATCCCCTTTGGACTGCTCTCCTCGCACAGCCGGCTGCACGGCAACCACACCTATCGGGTGCCGTGGGAGTTCGACCAGGAGGCGGTCGACGTGCTGCGGGCCTTCACGAGGCTGAAGGCGCGGCTGATGCCGTACCTGTTCGGCGCGGCGGTGACCGCCCACCGCGAGGGCGTGCCGGTGATGCGGCCGATGGTGGCGGAGTTCCCGGAGGACCCGGCCTGCGCCTACCTCGACCGGCAGTACATGCTGGGCGACCGCCTGCTCGTCGCGCCGGTGATGTCGGCGTCCGGCCGCGTCTCGTACTACGTGCCCGCCGGCCGCTGGACCCACCTGCTCACCGGCGACGTGGTCGAAGGGCCGCGCTGGGTCACGCAGACGTGCGGCTTCGACACCGTGCCCGTGCTCGTGCGGCCGGGCACCGCGCTGCCGCTGGGCGCCCGCGACGACCGCCCCGACTACGCGTACCACGACGGTGTCACGCTCCAGCTCTACGAGCCGATCGAGGGCGAGGTACGGGTCGACGTTCCGTCGCTCGACGGCGCGGTCGCGGCCAGCTTCGTCGTGGTCCGTGAGGGCGACGCGATTCGGGTACGCCGTACCGGCGCCGCCGCCCCGTGGCGCGTCGAGGTGGCCGGTCGGGCTGTCGGTGTACCCGATGATGTCGACGAGGCCGAGCTCAGCGTGGCGTAGGCGGCGCGTGCTGGCCCTCGGACGGCGTGGGCTGCTCGTCTTTGATCACCTTGCGCTCCAGGGTGACCTGAGCCTGGCCGGGCCCACCCACCTGGATGTCGTCGTACGCCTGGAGCACCTTGTTTTCGTCGAAGTAGAGCACGGACATCGCCAGCGGCAGTGGCTTCTCGTCTTTCAGGCCGCGTAGCCCGGCGCCGCCGGTGGAACCCTCCACCATCATCCGGGTCGGCATCCCGCCCGGCACCGGCGCGAGCATCGACACCTCGCGCTTGTGCGTGTGCCCGGCCAGGACGAGCGGGCACGTGCCGGTCAGCGCCACCGCGGAGGCCGGGTCGTGCACGAGCGCGATATCGACCGGCCGGTCGGCGGCCTTGATCGTGGTGGCCAGCTGCTGACCGGTGCCGATCACCCGCTCGGCGGTCTGCTTCGAGTTGCCCGAGCCGGCAGGCGAGGTCTCCTTGTCGGGCGTGAAGCGCGGGTCGCCGATGCCGGCGAACGTCAGCCCGGCCACCGTGGCCACCCCGTTGTCCAGCACCACCGCATTGCTCTGCCGGGCCACCGCCGCTGAGGTGGCCACCGAGTCGTGGTTGCCGCGGATGTACACGTACGGCACCTTGAGCAGGCTGATCGAGGCGACGTAGGACGCCTCGGGCTCGCTGCCCCAGTCGGTGACGTCGCCGGTGTCGACCACGACGTCGATGCCGAACTGCTCCACCACCGTGCGGATCATCGACCAGGCGGTCGGGCTGAGGTGCAGGTCTGAGACGTGCAGGACGCTCGTCGTGCCCGGCGCAGGCTGGTACACCGGCAGCGTGGAGACCGTCGTGTAGATCCGGCTCACGTTCGAGACGATGTGCTGCAACTGCTCCGCGTACCTGCCGTAGTTGTCCGCGATCGCCCGCGCGTCACCGACCACGGCCGGCGCGTTGACCAGCAGCCCCTCGTAGCGCGGCTCCTCGATCGAGTTGGGGCGCAGCGTGGCGGCGGCGGTGCCCAGGCTGCTCGCCACGATGGCCAGCGCGATGAAGCCCGACCAGGCCACCCGCCGCACGTTGCGGAAGATGAGCGCGGCCAGCACCATCGCGCACAGCACCGAGACCGCGACTGTGCGCATGACGAGGCGGATCAGTCCCTCTTTGACGTCGTCGAGGGCGGTCTGGCTGGCCCGGGTGATGCCCGCCGGATCGTCCAGCAGGGCCTCGGTGCGCCCCTGGTCGAGCGCGCCCAGGTTGACCGACAGGTGCGTGGGGCCGTCATGGCTGTTGAGGTGCAGCGAGCCGAGCGGCGGGATCGCGACCTCGGAGTCGCCGACGACCGACGGCGTGATCGACATCTCGGCGCGGAACGGGCCCACGTCGGCGTCGGTGTGCGCGCCCAGCAGTACGCCGATGATCACGCCGACCGCCGCGACCCCGAACATCACCAGCGCGAACCCGGCCTTGCGGGATGGGGTCGACCGGACTGCCCTTGCCAAGCCTTGGCCGGTCGCCCGCACGAGGCGGCCGACGTGGCGCTGCTTCTGATCTGTTTCGCTCATACCCTGCTTTAAGTTAGCTCTTTCCGGCCCCGCCGCCAGAGAAGACGAGCCGCAGGATGCGATCGTCGGTCGGATCAGGGTCTCCCCGGCCGTCATGATTCGACGTGGTCAGCCACAGTGAACCATCCGGAGCCGCGATCGCGGTGCGAAGCCGGCCGTACTGCTGGACCAGCATCGGGCGTGGCTGCCCGAAGACGGAGCCGGCGGCGGTGAGCTCGACCAGCCACAGCCGCTCGCCGCGCAGGCAGGCGGCGACCACGACCCGCTCCACGATCGCCATGCCGGAGCAGGAGGAGTCCTTCGGCGACCACACGACCAGCGGGTTCACGAACCGAGGATCGTTCGCCTTTCCCTCGACCGTCGGCCAGCCGTAGTTCTTGCCCGGCTCGATCAGGTTGATCTCGTCCCAGTTGCTCTGCCCGAACTCGGTCGCGTACAGCCGCTTGCTGGCGTCCCACGCGATGCCCTGGACGTTGCGGTGGCCCAGCGACCACATCAGCGAGTCCTTGATCGGGTTGCCGGGCGCCGGCTTACCGTCCGGCGTCATCCGGAGGATCTTGCCGCCGAGGCTTTTCGGATCTTGCGCGAGCCCTCGCTGTGACGCGTCGCCCGTCGTGGCGTACAGGAAGCCGTCCGGCCCAAATGCGAGCCGCCCGCCATTGTGGATGCCCGACAGCGGGATGCCGGTGACGATCGGTGTGGGCTCGCCGCCCAGCACCAGCTTGGCGACCCGGTTGTCCTGGGCGGTGGAGTAGTACACGAAGACGGTCTTGTCGGCGTCGTATTTCGGCGACACCGCGATGCCCATCAGGCCGCCCTCACCCCCCGCGTCCACCTCGTCGAGCGTCTGAACGGGGGTCACCTTGAGGCCGTCCGTCGTGGACTCCGGCCCGATCTTCAGAATCTTGCCAGTGTCGCGCTCGGTGACCAGTGCGCCACGGTCCGGCAGGAACGACACGCCCCACGGCACGCGCAGACCCTTGGCGAGCACCGTCGCCGCGATCTGCTGGTTGACACCATCCTGCGGCGTGGCGGTCACCGTCGGGGTGGGGAACGTCGGGGGCTCGCCGGCCTCGTCGGGCGCGGGCTCGCCGAAGCTACAGCCGCCCGCTGCCATGGTCAGGACCACAGCGGCGGCGGCGGCGCGGGCGCGGGCAGTCACCCGGCCAGGGTAGCCGGGTCACCTTGAGAGCCATCGCGCCGCGTGAACACCCACGCCCTCATGAGGAGGAACGGAGCACGGTCGCGGCGAGGATCCGCGGCGGCGCCCCACCCCAGCTAGGGTCGAGCCGTGAAGGTGTGGATACCGCACGAGCAGGGCCTCGATCTGATCGGTGACGTGCCCGAGGGTGTCACCGTCGAGGTTGCCCCGCAACCCGACGTGCTGCCCTCAGACCCTGGTGACGTGCGGTTCTGGGTGCCGCCGTTCCTGGCGCTCGCCGATTCGGTGCCGCTGGCGGCGAAGATGCCCGAGCTGCAGGTCGTGCAACTGCTGTCGGCCGGTGCCGACACGTGGGTCGGCCGGTTGCGGGAGCGCGTGACGCTGTGCGACGCGCGCGGGGTACACGACTCCGGCACCGCCGAGTGGGTGGTGGCGGCGATCCTGTCGTTCCTGCGGGAGTTCCCGGGCTTCGCGCGGGCCCAGGCGGCGAGCGACTGGGCGTACAAGAGATATGCCCCCACCGACGAGCTGGCTGGCAAGCGGGTGCTGATCGTCGGCGCGGGGTCGATCGGAGAGGCTCTGGCGGCGCGCCTGGCGCCGTTCGAGGTGAGCCTGACCCGGGTGGCGCGCACCGCGCGCCCTGCTGAGGGCGTCCACGGCGTCGACGAGCTGCCCGCGCTGCTGCCCGAGGCCGACATCGTGGTCGTGATCGTGCCGCTCACCGCACAGACCCGCGGCATGATCGACGCCGCGTTCCTGGCCGCGATGCCCGACGGGGCGCTGCTGGTCAACGCGGCCCGCGGCCCGGTCGCCGACACGGCCGCGCTGCTGGCCGAGGTGTCCACGGGGCGGATCGGCGCGGCGGTCGACGTGACTGATCCGGAGCCGTTGCCCGCCGATCATCCGCTGTGGACGCTGCCGAACGTGCTGATCACGCCGCACGTCGCGGGCTCGGTGCGCGGGCTGCTGCCGCGCGCATACGGCCTGGTGGGTGCGCAGTTGCGCCGCTTCGTCGCCGGCGAGCCCTTGGAAAACCAGGTGGTCGGGGGCTACTGAGCCGGCTTGCTGGCCTCGGTGAGCCGCGGCAGATCACCGACGCGTACGGCGGTGAGCGGCACCACCTGCCCATTGGTGAGCCGGGCGAGCGCGCGCCCGCGTGAGTCGCCGCCCAGCTCCCTGATGTCGGACCAGGGGATCTGGCGGTCGCCGAGCAGGGCGCGCACGCGAATCCCGGCTGGGGTCGCGTCGGTGCCGGCCCGCCATGCCCAGACCACCACCGCGATGGGGATGAGCAGCACCGGCGCGAGATACCACGACACGCTCGCCACCGGCACCGCGCCGATCAGCGCGACGAGCGCGGCGACCGCGATCGCCCCGTGGGGCCGGAACCGGACGATGGTCGGACTGCTCACGTTCCGATCCTCGCACGAGCCCGCGCCGCCCCGATCGCGGGCCGCTCCGACCCGACCGGCAAGCGGGATGACGGGTGATCCCAGATACTGGGGCGTAACCCGCCGCCTCGGCGGTCGTTTACGGTCATAGGTGCGGTGTCGTCACGAGCGTGCCGCGCCACCCCTCCGCCCTCTTCCGCAGAGGACCTGGCAGTGTCCCTCACACGCGCCCGGATCAGCGCCGCCCCGCTAGTCGACGGGGTGGTTGCCATGGTGGCGGCTGCCCTCCTGGCGGCTGCCTACGCGGGCGCGGTGCGCCCGGTCCTCGCGATCGCCTTCGCGTCCGGCGTTGTCGGCGCCGTGACAGGCTTCCAGCTCATCCGGTTGGCGTTGCAGATCCACGCCGCCCAGCACTCGTTCGGGCCGTGCCGCGGCGCCGGCTTCCTTGGGGTCGGAGTCCTTGCCGGCGGCGGCTCGGTGGCGGCTCTGGCCTGGACGGCCCAGTCGGTGATCACGGCAATCGGGCTGGGTGTGACGGTGGTGGCGTTCGTGCTGGGCGTGCTGCTGCTGCCCGGCGCGGCCACGACCACGGGTTTGCGGCTGCGGCGCGCGTGTGACGGCTTGAGCATCGGCGTCAGCCTGGCCTTCGCCGGGTGGCTGATGCCGCCGCCCGGTGGCATGCCGCCCGCCGCGCTCGCCGGGTTCCTCTTCGCGGTCGGCGGGTTGTCGATCGTCACCGTGACCGCGCTGCGCGCCGCGCACTACCGGCGCGCCGCCCTGCTCTGCGGGGGCGGCGCGGGCGTTTCGGTGCTCGGGCTTGCGCTGCTGACGATGCTGCTCGCGTATGGAGCGCCCGACCACACGCTGCTGGCCGCCTCGGCGGGCCTGGTCGTAGGACCGCTACTGATCATGGCAGGCGCGCGCCGCGCCGACGTGGTCGACGAGCCCGACCCGGTCGACGAGCCGCAGACCCGGCTCTCCAGCTATCCGCTGCTCACCGTGCCGGCGCTGCTCGCGATGCTGGCCGCGCTCTACCACCTGATCACCGTGGGCAGCTTCGACCACACCTCGATCCTCTTGGGACTGGCGGTCATACCGACCGTCGTGATCCGCGAGGTGATGTCGGCGGCGGACGTCCGGCGGTACGCGCGGCGCCTCGCCGAACAGGGCGCGCACTTCCGCTCGCTGGTCTCCGGTGCCAACGACCTCACGATGGTGGTCGACGACGACCTGGTGGTGCGCTGGCAGTCGCCGGCGGCTGCCCGGCTCTTCGGGCTCTCCGACGCCGATGTGGTGGGCCGGCCGTTCCCAGCGCTGATGCACCCCGACGACGCCGCCGAGGTGACCGCGCTGCTGACGGCGGTGCTCGCCGAGCGCGAGACGCCGGGGCGGCCGCCACTGGTCAACGCGCGGCTCCGCGACGGGTACGGCGTGTGGCGTGACACCGAGTCGACCGTTGGAGACCAGCGGGCCATTCCCGAGGTCGGCGCGCTCGTGGTGCACGTGCGCGACGTGGGCGAGCGCCGGCACCTGGAGCGCACGCTGCACCAGCTCGCGTTCACCGACCAGCTCACCGGCCTGCCCAACAGGCGCGAGCTGATGCGCACGATCGTCAGCCAGCGCGAGCTGAGCGGCCACATGGGCGCGCTGCTGGTCATCGACCTGCACGGCATGACCGAGGTCAACGAGGTGCGCGGGCGGGAGATCGGCGACGCCGTGCTCATCGAGGTGGGCCGGCGGCTGCGCATCACCGTCGGGCGCGATGACCTGCCGGCACGCCTGTCCGGCGACGAGTTCGCGGTGGTCACCGTCGAGGGACCGATGCTCGCGTACGCCCTGGGCACGCGCCTGCTCACCGCGCTGACCGAGCCATACCACCTCCCCGGCATGATCGTGCACCTCAATGTGAGCATCGGCTTGGCCGAGCTGACCACCGGCGACACGGTCGACGATGTGCTGCGCCGCGCCGATCTGGCCCGGCGGCGCGCCCGGCAGCTCGGGCGCGACCGGATCGAGTGGTACGACAGCTATCTCGAAGAGCAGCTCCTGCACCGGATGGATCTCGAACGTGAGCTGCCCGGCGCCCTCGACCGGGGCGAGTTCGACGTGGTGTACCAGCCTGTGCTGGCGCTGCCGGAGCGGCAGCCGGTGGGCGTGGAGGCGCTGCTGCGCTGGCGCAACCCGACGCTGGGCACCGTGTTGCCGGCCGAGGTGATGCCGGTCGCCGAAGACCTGGGGATCGCTGGTGAGATCGACCAGTGGGTGCTGGCCACCGCCTGCCGGCAGCTCATCTCGTGGTCGGCAGCCGGCCGCGACCTGTGGCTGGCCGTCAACGTCTCGCCGCGCGAGCTGGTGAGCAGCGACTTCGTCACCCGCGTCAAGGCGGTGCTGGCCGAGCACGAACTCCCGCTGGAACGGCTGGTCGTCGAGGTGGCCGAGGCGCAGGTGGCGTTCGACGTGCCGGCGGTGGTCGCGCAGCTCGGCGCGTTGCGGGCGATCGGGGTACGCACGGCGCTGGACGACTTCGGGGCCGGGCAAGCGTCGTTGGCGCAGCTGCGGCGGCTTCCGGTCGACCTGTTGAAGATCGACGGCGCGGTGGTGGCCGCGTCGGCGAACTGGCAGCCGGGTGATCCGCCGGGGCACAGCCGGCCGCTCATCGACGTGGTTGTCAACCTGGGCAAGCGCCTAGGGCTGGAGATCATCGCCGAAGGGCTGGAGTCGAACGCGCAGGTCAGCCAGGCCGAGGCGGCGGGCTGCCACCTCGGCCAGGGCTTCGCGTTGGCGCACCCGGCCCCGGCTGAGCGCGTGGAGGCCTTCCTCGAAGACCACCGCGCGCCCAGCTAAGGGGAGCCGGTCAGGCGGCCGTGTAGCCCGGCACCGGGAACGCGGAGACCAGGTCGCGGACCTCGCCCGCGATCCGCGCCAGCGCCGCCTCGTCGTCCTTGATCGCGGCGGTCACCGCGTCGTCCATCCACGCCGCCACCTGCGGCATGTGCTCCTCGGTGAGGCCGCGTGTGGCGAGCGCCGCGGTGCCGAGCCGGATGCCGGACGGGTCGAACGGCTTGCGGGTGTCGTACGGAACGGTGTTGTAGTTGAGCTCGATGCCCGCCCGGTCGAGCGCCTGCGCCGCCGGCTTGCCCCCGATGCCTTTGCTCGTGAGGTCGGCGAGGATCAGGTGGTTGTCGGTGCCGCCCGAGATGAGGTCGAAGCCCCGCTCGGTGAGCGCGGTGGCGAGCGCCTTCGCGTTGGCGACCACCTGTGCGGCGTACACGCGGAATGCCGGCTGGGAGGCCTCGCGCAACGCGACCGCGATGGCCGCGGTGGTGTGGTTGTGCGGGCCGCCCTGCAGGCCGGGGAAGACGGCCTTGTCGACGGCGGTGGCGTGCTCGGCGGTCGACAGGATCATCGCGCCGCGCGGGCCGCGCAGGGTCTTGTGCGTTGTGGTGGTGATGACCTCGGCGTAGCCGACGGGCGACGGGTGCGCGCCACCGGCGATCAGGCCGGCGATGTGCGCGATGTCGGCTGCCAGCACGGCGCCGACCTCGCGGGCGATCTCGGCGAACCTTGGGAAGTCGATGGTGCGCGGGATCGCGGTGCCGCCCGCGAAGATGACCTTCGGCCGCTCCTTGAGGGCCAGGTCGCGCACCTCGTCGAAGTCGACGAGGCCGGTCTCGCGGGACACCCCGTATCGCACGGAGTTGAACCACTTGCCGGTGGCCGACACCGACCAGCCGTGCGTGAGGTGGCCACCCATCGGCAGCGCCATGCCCATGACGGTGTCGCCGGGTGACAGGAACGCCAGGTAGACGGCGAGGTTGGCGGGTGAGCCGGAGTATGGCTGGACGTTGGCGTGGTCGACGCCGAAGACCGCCTTGGCCCGCTCGATCGCGAGGGTCTCGATGGGGTCGATGAGCTGCTGGCCCTCGTAGTACCGCTTGCCGGCGTAGCCCTCGGAGTACTTGTTGGTGAGCACGGTGCCGCTGGCTTCGAGCACGGCGGTGGAGACGTAGTTCTCGGAGGCGATCATCCGCAGCTTGTCGTGCTGCCGCTGCGCCTCCTGCTCGACCAGCCCGGCCAGTTCAGGGTCGGTCGCGGTCAGCGTGGGGATCGGTGGTACGTGCACGTGCGTCCTCCTGGCATGTCGACGCTGACCGGCACCCAGGCGCGCGGTGCTTCGGTCGTTGGTCGCTCCCCGGTGGTCCTTTCCACCTTGATCTGCGCCAGTCGCGAGTACGAGGCCAATCCTAGTCGGTCAGCGTGGCGGTGCTGTGCTCCCACGGGGGGTGAGGTGGGCGGTCTCGTGCTGGTACGCCCCGATCTTCTTGCCCTCGATGGCGGCCAGCAGTTGCCGGGCGGCGTGTCCCCCGTACGCGGGGATGTCGCGGCCGAGCGCGGTGAGCGGCGGGTGGGTGAGCTGGCACAGCGCCGAGTCGTCCCACGCCACGATCGAAAGGTCGCCGGGCACGGCGAGCCCCATCTCCTGCGCCACGGCGAGGCCGGCGATCGCCATGACGTCGTTGTCGTACAGGACCGCGGTGGGCCGCTGCGCGGAGCTGAGCAGTCGCCGCGTGGCCCGCGCGCCCTCCTCGCCGGTGTAGTCCGACGGCACGGTGATGGCCTCGACGCCCAGTCGCTGGCACACATCGGCGAACGCCCTGCTTCGGATCTCGGTGTGCAGGAGCTCGGGTAGGCCCCCGACCCGGGCGATCCGCCGGTGGCCGAGCGCCACCAGATATTCCAAGGTCTCGCCGAGCGCGGCCGCGTCGTCGGCCCACACGCAGGCCAGCTCGCCGGTGTGCCCAGGGCCGCCGATCACCACCGCGGGGAGCTGCAACTCTTCCAGTACCGGGACCCGGCTGTCGTCGATCCGCAGGTCGCAGACGAAGACCCCGTCGACGCGCCGCTCGCCCCACCACCGCTTGTACACGGCGATCTCGGCCTCGGGGTCGGCGACGACCTGGAGGGTGAGCGCGTACGACCGGGCGGACAGCTCGGCCTCGACGCCGCTGATCAGCTCCATGAAGAAGGGCTCGATGCCGAGGATGCGCGCGGGCCGGCAGAGCGCGAGCCCGACGGCGTTGGCGGTGGAGCCGGACAGGGCGCGGGCGGCGCTGTTGGGGTTGAAGCCGATCTCCTGCGCGATCGCGAGGATGCGCTGGCGGGTCGCCTCGGAGACGCCCGGTTGGCCGTTCAACGCGTACGAGACGGCGCCCTTCGACACGCCGGCTCGGCGCGCGATGTCGGCGATGGTCGGCCGCTTCACGTGCGCTCCTTCTCAGGCAAAGGATCCTTACCGTACCGCCGGACACCCTGGTCGTGTGGAGGCGGCAAAACACTTGCTCGGTTAAGCATGCACCATTGACACTCGTATCGACCGGTCATACCGTGTGCGTACTCAACCGGTTCAGTCAACATCTTTCGATGAGGCGGCAAGTGACTTCCGGGATTAAGGGGTAACCGTATGGGCTCGTACCGACCGCTGCACGACGGTTGGACGGTAGCGCTGGCCGCCGCGTCGCCGCTTCCGGCTGACTTTCCGGTCAGTCCGGTGCCGGCAGAGGTGCCTGGTTGCGTGCATACCGACCTGCTGGCCGCGGGCCGCATTCCCGATCCGTATCTCGACGAGAACGAAAACGCGCTGCGCTGGATCGGCCACAGCGACTGGGTGTACGAGACCACGTTCGCGTGGGACGGCACGAGCGAGCCGCGCGTCGACCTGGTCTGCGCCGGGCTCGACACGGTCGCGACCGTCACGCTCAACGACGTTGAGCTCGGTACAACGGCCAACATGCACCGCGCCTACCGGTTCGACGCCAGGCCACACCTGCGCACCGGCGACAACACGCTGCGCGTGCGATTCGACTCCGCGTACCGGTACGCCGAGGCGGTCCGCTCCCAGGTCGGCCCGCTGCCCAGCGCGTACACGGACCCGTACAACTTCATCCGCAAGATGGCGTGCAACTTCGGCTGGGACTGGGGCCCCAACGTGGTCACCGCCGGCATCTGGCAGCCGATCGGCCTGCACGCCTGGCGCAGCGCGCGCCTTGCCACCGTCCGTCCACTGGTGACGGTCGAGGGCGGCGACGGACGCGTGTCGGTGCACGTCGAGGTCGAGCGAGAAGGCTCAGAGGCCCTGACGCTGAGCGCCGCCGTTGCGGGCGTCCGCGGCGAGGTCACCATCGCGCCAGGAGAGCGCACGGCCGTCATCGACCTCACCGTCCGCGACCCCGAGCTGTGGTGGCCGAGGGGGTACGGCGACCAGGCGCGCCACCTGCTAGACGTCACCCTGAGCGGTGCTGACGGCAGGGTACTGGACGTGTGGCAGCGGCGGATCGGGTTCCGGTCGTTGCGGCTCGACACGACACCCGACGCGGATGGCACGCCGTTCACCATCGTCGTCAACGACGTGCCGGTCTTCGTCCGCGGCGTCAACTGGATCCCCGACGACACCTTCGTGACCCGGGTGACCCGCGAGCGGTACGCCGAGCGGCTCACGCAGACGCGCGAGGCCAACGTCAACCTGCTGCGCATCTGGGGCGGCGGCCGGTACGAGTCGGACGACTTCTACGACCTGTGCGACGAGTACGGGCTGCTCGTCGCACAGGACTTCCTCTTCTCCTGCGCCGCCTACCCCGAGGAGGAGCCGATCGCCTCCGAGGTGGCGGCCGAGGCGCGCGAGCAGGTGGTGCGGCTCAGCAGCCACCCAAGCCTCGTGCTCTGGTTTGGTAACAACGAAAACATCTGGGGATGGCACGACTGGAACTGGCAGGCCACCCTCGAAGGCCGCACCTGGGGCGCCGGGTACTACCTGCGCCTGCTGCCCGCGATCGTCGACGAGCTCGACCCCACCCGCCCGTACTGGCCCGGCAGCCCGTACTCCGGACGCGAGGACCTGCACCCCAACGAGCCCGCGCACGGCAGCATGCACATCTGGGACGTGTGGAACGAGCGCGACTACGTGCACTACCGGGACTACCGGCCGCGGTTCGTCGCCGAGTTCGGCTATCAGGCGCCGCCGGTGTACGCGACGCTGCGGCGGAGCATCAGCGACGACCCGTTGACGCACGACTCACCCGGCATGCTGCACCACCAGAAGGCCATCGACGGCGACGCCAAGCTGCGCCGCGGGCTCGACGCGCACATGCCGGTGCCGCGCGACTTCGACGACTGGCACTACCTCACACAGGTCAACCAGGCACGGGCGGTCTCGCTCGGACTGGAGCACTTCCGGTCGCTCCGTCCACTGTGCATGGGCGCGGTGATGTGGCAGATCAACGACTGCTGGCCGGTCACCTCCTGGGCCGCCATCGACGGCTACGGGCGCCGCAAGCCGCTCTGGTACGCCATGCGCCGGGCGTACGCCGACCGCCTGCTCACCGTGCAACCCCGCGACGGCTCGCTCGCGCTGGTCGCCGTCAACGACACCGGCCAGCCGTGGACGGCGTCGGCGGCCGTGACCCGACTGGCGGTCACCGGCGAGCCCGGCGCGAAGACCGCTGTCGAGATCAGCGTGCCGGCGCACTCGGCGGTCACGGTGCCGCTGCCGTCCGACGTGTCCACAAGCGACGACCCTCGCCGCGAGCTGCTACTGGCAGAGGCGGACGGGCTGCGCGCGTGGTGGTTCTTCGCCGAGGACCGCGACATCGACTATCCGGCGCCGCGGTGGGAGGCCGCCGTCGACGAGGCGCCGGACGGTTACCGGGTGACCGTGCGAGCCGGCACGATCCTGCGCGACCTCACCCTGTATCCGGACCGCCTCGACCCAGACTCCTCGGTCGACGACGTACTGGTGACGCTGCTCCCCGGAGAGTCCGTGACATTCATGGTGCGCACGAGGCTCCCGCTCGACCCGGCCGCGCTGACAAGCAGGCCGGTGCTGCGCTGCGTAAACGATGTCTCCTCCCCTAGGAGATCTTAATGAAGAAGCGTGCTCTCCTCACCGTCCTCAGTGCATTCGCCGTTCTGGCGCCGGCCGCCCCCGCGGTCGCCGCCCCCGCACCCGCCGGCTTCGTCGTCCGCCACGGCGACGACCTCAAGCTCGACGGAAAGAAGTTCCGCTTCGGCGGCTCCAACAACTACTACCTGATGTACAAGTCCCGCCTGATGGTCGACGACGTCTTCGCCGACGCGAAGAACGCCGGCTTCACCGTGCTGCGCACGTGGGGCTTCCTCGACATCGGCAACCAGGACGGCTCCGGCTCCATCGCCGGCAAGGCCGACGGCGTCTACTTCCAGTACTGGGACGGCACCAAACCGGCGTACAACGACGGGGCCGACGGGCTGGAACGCCTCGACTACGTGCTCAAGGCGGCTGGTGACGCGGGCGTCAAGCTGGTCATCCCGCTCACCAACAACTGGCGCGACTTCGGCGGCATGGACCAGTACGTGAGCTGGCGGGGCGGGCAATACCACGACGAGTTCTACAGCGACCCGGTGATCCGCGGCTGGTACAAGGACTGGATCAGCCACGTCCTCAACCGCACCAACTCGCTGACCGGTGTGAAATACAAGGACGACCCCGCCGTCATGACCTGGGAGCTGGGCAACGAGCCGCGCTGCAAGGGCTCCGGCACATACCCCCAGTCGCCGAACTGCACCACACAGACCCTCATCGGCTGGGCCGACGAAATGACCCGGCACATCAAGTCGATCGACCGGCGGCACCTCGCGAGCGTCGGCGACGAGGGCTTCTTCTGCGACGACCCGGCCAGTTCCGACTGGACGGTCAACTGCGGCGAGGGTGTCGACACCGTCGCGTTCGCCAAGCTGCCAGCGGTCGACGTGATGTCGTACCACCTGTACCCCGACCACTGGGGCAAGGACGCCGCCTGGGGCACGCGGTGGATCAAGCGGCACTCGCGTGAAGCGGCGCGCGTCGGCAAACCGGTCATGCTCGGCGAGTTCGGCCTCCACGACAAGGCGATCCGCAACCCGGTCTTCCAGGACTGGACGGACGCCGTCATCTCGACCGGTGGCACCGGATTCCTGTACTGGATCCTCTCGGGGGTACAGGACGACGGCTCGCTCTACCCCGACTACGACGGCTTCACGGTGTACTGCCCGAGCCCGGTCTGCCTGACCCTCTCGAACGCGACCGACGAGATCCGGCGCGGGTACCGGTCCCGGCCTCCGGTGGCCGACCACGACGCTGCTGTGACCGAGCACGAGACGGCGGTCACGCTCGCGCCGGCGGACAACGACATCGGGTACCGCACCCGCGTCAAGCCGGGCACGATCGACCTGGACCCGGCGACGGCGGGGCAGCAGAGGAGCGTCAGCGTCCAGGGTGGACAGTTCGCCCTCGGCGCCGGCGGCGCCGTGACGTTCACGCCCACCCCCGGTTACTTCGGCAAGGCGACCGGGCACTACACGATCCGCGACCTCGCCGGCCGTAGGTCCAACGTGGCTGACCTCGTGGTGACCGTCCGGCCGCCGGCGTCCGCGCCGATCGTGATCTCGTCGTTCGAGTCCGGCACCGAGGGATGGGCGCCCGCCAACTGGCAGGCCAACGCGGGCACCGTCGAGCCGCAGACCGACTTCGCCACCCACGGGTCGGCGGGGCTGCGGGTCAACGGGGTCGAGGGCGGCTGGTTCGGCGTGGCGTTCGCGGAGCCGCTCGACCTGTCGACCAAGACGAAGATCATGTACGACCTCAAGGTGGGGCCGGTCGACGGTACGAACGCGGCCATCGCGGTTCGCAGCGGGCCGTCCTGGACCTGGTGCCAGTCGACGTTCGCCTGGGTCGTGCAGAACACCACGACCACGTTCACAGCCGACCTGCTGGGTGGCATGAGCTGCGACGTGGCCAGCCTCACCGAGGTACACGACATCTTCATCTACGTAAGCACCGGCACCTTCGACCTCGACTACGTCCGCACCGACTAACCACGCCTCGCGCTCCCGCGCCTCGCGCTCCCGCGCCTCGCGCTCCCGCGCCTCGCGCTCCCGCGCCTCGCGCTCCCGCGCCTCGCGCTCCCGCGCCTCGCGCTCCCGCGCCTCGCGCTCCCGCGCCTCGCGCGGCGCACGCCGCGCGGCGCGCCTGTCGATCAAGGGCGAACGCACGTGCTTTGATCTCCGATCCACGTGCGTTTGCCCTTGATCTGTGAAGGCTTGTGTCAAGTGGTGATGGCGTTGGTTTGGATGAAGCGGTAGAG